>JBBQVK010000002.1:0-406560 GCA_038211735.1 Candidatus Absconditabacterales bacterium
CTGGAGGACCGAACGGGTTGGTGCTGCAAAACCTTCCGATGACTTGTGTGTAGGAGTGAAAAGCTTATCGAGTTACGTGATAGCTGGTTCTCTCCGAAATGTATTTAGGTACAGCTTGCAATGAAGATCTCATAGAGGTAGAGCTCTTATAAGGCTAGGGGTGTCGAAAGGCATTACCAAACCTTGTTAAACTTCGAATGCTATGAGGAATATTGCAAAGTGAGACTGCGGGGGCTAAGCTTCGTAGTCAAAAGGGTAACAGCCCAGATTTCTAACTAAGGTCCCAAAAGTATAGCTAAGTGGAAAAGGAGGTGTCTTTGCTTAAACATCCAGGAGGTTTGCTTAGAAGCAGCAATCCTTTAAAGAAAGCGTAATAGCTCACTGGACAAGCGAAGGTGCGCCGAAAATGTAAGGGGGCTAAGCTATATACCGAAGTTGAAGGACTATTCACTTAGGTGAATACGTCGGTAGGAGAGTGTTCTTTACGGATTGAAGGTCGGGCGTGAGCTTCGACTGGACTATAAAGAAGTAAAAATGCTGACATAAGTAACGACGCAAGGCGAAAATCCTTGCTGCCGAAATCCTAAGGATTCCTACGCAACGTTCATCGTCGTAGGGTTAGGCGAGACCTAAGGCTCACCCGGAAACGGGGTGTCGATGGATAGCTGGTTAATATTCCAGCCCTTATATATACAGTGATGCGGTGACGCATTGGGATGTGTGAGAGCTTACTAAGAATGTAAGTCGAGATGGCAAGATCCTCAAGCAATTGAGGAGGTAAGAGTAGGCAAATCCGCTCTTATTCTCGAGCCCGATCGGAAAGGATGTCTTCGGACTGAATAATTCTCATAGTTCCGGTGCCTAGAAAAACCACTAAACTTATGTATATATAACTCGTACTCAGATCAGACACATGTAGGATAGTAGAGAATACTAAGGCAATCGAGATAACTAATGATTAAGGAACTTGGCAAATTAGCGGGCGTAAGTTAGCAATAAGCCCTGCCTGTAGCAATACAGGCCGCAGCGAATGACGTGGGGGGGACTGTTTATCAAAAACACAGCTTCCTGCTAACTCGAAAGAGGATGTATAGGAAGTGATGCCTGTCCAATGCCAGAATGTTATGCTTTCTTGTGCAAGCTCGAAAGTTAAGCACTGGTGAATGACGGCCGTAACTATGACGGTCCTAAGGTAGCGAAATACCTTGTCGGGTAAGTTCCGACGCGCATGAATGGCATAACCATCTCCACACTGTCTTAATCTTAGACTCGGTGAAATTACATTCCCGGTAAAAATGCCGGGTAGTTGCAGTTAGACGGAAAGACCCTGTGAAGCTTTACTGTAAATTGATATTGGGCTGTAGTATGTGTTGCTCAGCATAAGTGGGAGACTTTGATGTTTGAACTTTGGTTCGGGCGGAGTCAACAATGAGATACCACTCAACGCATATAGCATCTCTAATCTCGCAAAAACGGGAAACAGTGTCAGTTGGTCAGTTTACCTGGGGCGGGTGCCTCCTAAAAAGTAACGGAGGCGTACAAAGGTTTGCTTGCTACGGATGGAAACCGTGGTGGACGTATATTAGCAAAAGCAAGCTTAACTGTGAGACTAACAGGTCGAACAGATACGAAAGTAGGTTAAAGTGATCCGGATCTTCCATGTGGAAGGGGATCCGCTCAACGGATAAAAGTTACTCCGGGGATAACAGGCTAATGGAGCCTAAGCGTTCATAGCGACGGCTCCGTTTGGCACCTCGATGTCGACTCGTCGCATCCTGGGGCTGTAGAAGGTCCCAAGGGTTGGGCTGTTCGCCCATTAAAGCGGGACGCGAGCTGGGTTCAGAACGTCGTGAGACAGTTCGGCCCCTATCTGCCGCATCCGTAGGTAATTTGAGAAGATCTGCTCCTAGTACGAGAGGACCGGAGTGGACTAGCCTCTAGTGTTTCAGTTGTCCAACCATGGGCATTGCTGAGTAGCTACGCTGGGAATGGATAACCACTGAAAGCATCTAAGTGGGAAACCGACTTCAAGATTAGATTACCCATTCAATCCCCCGTAGACTACGGGGTTGATAGGTCTCATGTGAAAGTTCAGCAATGAATTGAGCTAAGGGATACTAATAGATTGACAGGACTTTTTGTTCTTCCAAAAAATTGATACACTGATCTGCTGAATATTATTCGCGTAAAATGCGAATGATATGTAGGGTATTATGATGTATGTAGTAAAAAAGAACATTATGCCAAAAAGAGCGAGTGGTGTTCAAATTAAAAGAGCGAATTGAGATATTCGAAAAGCGAAGACATGCATGTAGGAGCTATTGGGTGCATAGCGAGCGTTTGAATAGATTAATGAGCGATTATTAGATGAATGATTAAAAAACATAGTTGATCATTAGAAGGTTTTGTTATCTATGGTGGTGCTGACGCAGACTGGGGTCACACCTGTTCCCATTCCGAACACAGAAGTTAAGCCCAATTTGGTCGATGGTACTTGTCGCTTCCGCGGCTGGGAGAGTAGATTGGTGCCACCATAGATAGCAAAGCTAGTTCATTAAAATATTTCGGGTGAGTATGATTAAGCGACACGGACTTGTTCCCTGGAGGCTGTAGTATGATCTTGATATGATTACCGAAAATTAGAAACATGCAGTTTTTAATTTTCACTTAGATTATTATCTTTAACGCAAAGATAATAGTTTATAATTTAGATTATTATTTTCCTTATCCGGAGAATTAATAATCTAAAAAATATTGTTGAAAAAATCTTCGAGAGATTGTTGTTCGTTGAATTTATTCTTTGGATAATAATTTTAAAAATTTTCTTTCACCAATATGCTATATGACATTATTATTTGTTCTTAGGAAAAAGTAATAATGCCTGTTCTATTCTAAGAGGAAGAGGTAAAGCCTGTGGCGATTCTTCAAATATCCGAAAATCAATTCGTTGAACTAGGATATCTTTATTGAAGAGTTTGACCCTGGCTCAGGATGAACGCTAGCGGGGGGCCTAACACATGCAAGTCAAACCCTAGTAATAGGGTGGCAAACGAGTGAGTAACACGTGCCTAACCTGCCCAGAAGTGGGGGATAACATCGGAAACGGTGATAATCCCGCATAATCCCTACGGGGGAAAGATTTATCGCTTTTGGAGGGGGGTGCGGCTTATTAGCTAGTTGGTAAGGTAATGGCTTACCAAGGCTTTGATGAGTAGCTGGTCTGAGAGGATGATCAGCCACGATGGAACTGAGACACGGTCCATACCCCTACGGGGGGCAGCAGTGGGGAATCTTGCGCAATGGACGAAAGTCTGACGCAGCCACCCCGCGTGGAGGATGACGCATTACGGTGTGTAAACTCCTTTTCTGGAGGAAGACGACTGACGGTACTCCAGGAATAAGCGACGGCTAACTACGTGCCAGCAGCCGCGGTAATACGTAGGTCGCAAGCGTTATCCGGATTTACTGGGCGTAAAGCGTCCGCAGCTGGTTTGGTAAGTTCGCTTTTAAATATCCTGGCTCAACCAGGAAAAGGGAGCGAATACTGCCATACTAGAGTATGATAGGGGATAGTAGAATTTCCGGTGGAGGGGTGAAATCCGTTGATATCGGAAGGAATACCAAAAGCGAAGGCAGCTATCTATATCATTACTGACGGTCATGGACGAAAGTCTGGGTAGCGAACGGGATTAGATACCCCGGTAGTCCAGACTGTAAATGATGCTCGCTAGATGTTTCACTACTTCGGTGGTGGAGTGTCGTAAGCTAACGCGTTAAGCGAGTCGCCTGAGTAGTATAGTCGCAAGGCTGAAACTCAAAGGGATAGGCGGGGGAACACACAAGCAGTGGATTGCCTCGATTAATTGGATAATAAGCCAAGAATCTTACCTAGGCTTGACATCCCGAGAACCTTTCCGAAAGGAGAGGGTGCCTCGCAAGAGGAGCTCGGTGACAGGTGCTGCATGGCCGTCGTCAGCTCGTGCCGCAAGGTGTCCGGTTAAGTCCGGGAACGAGCGCAACCCTCGTCGCTAGTTAGTATGTCTAGCGAGACTGCCTCGGTAACGAGGAGGAAGGAGAGGATGACGTCAGGTCACTATGGCCCTTACGTCTAGGGCGTCAGAGGCAATACAATGGGTGGTACAGCAGGTAGCGAAGCCGTGAGGTGGAGCCAATCTTTAAAACCATCCCCAGTGCAGATCGAAGTCTGGAACTCGACTTCGTGAAGTTGGAATTGCTAGTAATGGCAGGTCAGCCATACTGCCGTGAATATGTCCCTGTTCCTTGCACTCACCGCCCGTCATACCATGGGAGCTGGAGTTCTCTGAAGACGTGCCCTGCATGTTGAGGAGGAAGCTAGTGACTGGGGTAAAGTCGTAACAAGGTATCCCTACGGGAACGTGGGGATGGACCACTATTCTAAAACCTTAAATTAAATTAACAACTCAATCAAACTTTTTGAGTCGTTACGGGTTTTACTTCTTTCTCTTACGATAGACTTAGAACAAATTACAGGATAGCGGATAGACTAAAGCTTCGGCTTTAGTTTTTCCGCGAAAGAGAAAAAAAGAGCCAAGCATTCGCTTGGCTCTTTTTGAAAGTATATTTTAATCTAATATTTCTTATGATGTTACCCTTTCTTCACTCCTGTCATAATTTGTACAAGCGTTAAGAGAGCAGTGAGAAGGACTGCAGTCCGAAAATTATCTAAGGAAAATCATTCGTATCGTTGTGCGATTACATAGACAAAGAAAGCGGTTACTACAAATGATATGAGAGCAAAGATGAACGTGCTAGGAGTTGTAGTACGGCTTAGAAGCTGGTTTATCAGCCACGAAGCGACAGCCAATATTCACGCAACCACAAACGCTGCTTTCCAACTTTCTATTTCTACGCCAGGGATTACTTTCCAAGCGAGTAAAATCGCAAGGGCAGTAAATATAATGGTGAGGATCAGTGTGGTGAGAAGCTTCAGCATCTATTTAGAAACACACATAAAGGAGTCAGCCATTCTACTAAAAAATTAAGTCCGTATATAGAGTTTACTAGTCTTTCTGTGTATATATTTGGAAATTATTTTCTAGTACGATCGCTTAGTGATGGAATTTATTGAGAACTAATTGCACTAATGCTACGATAATAGCAAATACGACTGCAGTCCAAAATCCTGCTACTTCAAATCCTCCATAGATACTATCTACTAGCAAGATCATAAGAACACCAATAACCAATGACATCAATCCTAACGTCAGCCAGTTGATCGGAGCAGTAATTAAACGTAAAAGCCATCAAATACTCGCATTCGCAAGCCCTAATAACAGCGCTACAATAACGGCAGCTATAGGTCAATCTACTGTTACTCCAGGTAGTACATATGCACCAATACCTACAGCAATAGCGCTAATGAGTACGTTTATGAGAAATCCCATGAGAGTAGAGTAAGATATAAAGGAAAATTAGTATACTCTCAGAAATAGATATTACAAGAGATGGCTGCCTCTCGTTTATTTTATATATAAGCTATCTGATTTGTAGAATAACCAACTTAACAATACATATCATACTATAACATAGAGGATTATTGCAATACTTATATTTCGATGAATGAGGAGATCGTAACTGAGATGTAACATGAGACCAACTAAAAACGCCGGCAACAAATAGAGGAATGATTTCTGGCTAATAGCTTTTACGCTTATATAAGCGATCGATCAAGTGAAGAGGAGGTGGACAATAAAACCAACTATTCATCTAGAAATAATAAGTCCTGTACCGCCTATAAGCTGTTGTAATAGGCTCGCTTTAGCGCT
Source organism: Candidatus Absconditabacterales bacterium (assembly GCA_038211735.1). Classification (GTDB taxonomy): domain Bacteria; phylum Patescibacteriota; class Gracilibacteria; order Absconditabacterales; family Absconditicoccaceae; genus JBBQVK01. Next base: position 5,808 of record JBBQVK010000002.1, read on the forward strand.
TATTACATCAATTACATATATAATATTTTCGAAGAAAGCAAATCCAAGGGCAGTAAGAAACGCAAACAAAATCACATCAGAGCTGCTAAAACGTCGTTTTTCAAACAGCGTTAATCCTCACAAATATTTTAAAGCTTCTTCGCTTCATGCTACTAGAAGATAGTACAACACAACATCTCCTACTGAAAATTTTCCCAAAATAAAATAAGACAATGCAATAATCCCTGCTAAGAGGAAAAAGTTTTTTATAATACGTCGTCTAGGAGTGAGGCGATGTGTGAGGAATGAGTCGATGAAAAGTATAACTATGATATAGACTCCCAATACGACAGGAACTATCCGTGCAGGATAGTTTGCTAATTGCGTATAGTCAGCTTGTGATTGTTGTATCCAAACGAGTATATGAGGATATACAAAAAGGGCTCACGCCGCAATCATACCGATGAGTACACTTGTTCGAACTATTTTTTTGTTTCCTTGTCGATGAAAAATATGATCAGTTATTCGTAACCACACAGAAAGAATAATTCGATTGATAGGAAGAAGGACGAGCACTCGTCGCATACCTTGTTTTGGCGCGATAAATAGCTATTGTATAGACAATTCAGATCTGAAGTAAAGAAGCAAACAGGAGGAGATAAAAAAACTGAGGAGCGATAAATCATCTTATTTACATCACTTGTTACCTATGAGTGTACGCATATATACTGACGGAAGTTCGCTAGGAAATCCATGATCGTGAGGACGAGCAGCAGTTATAATCCGTGACTGAAACCAGAAAATTATTTCTGGACATGTTGCAGATGCTACCAACAATGAAATGGAACTAACAGCAGCCATTGAGTGAATGTTGCAACTAATACGCGAACTAAATCCTTGATTTTCACTCAGCCATATTGAAGGCTTCGGATGAAGCGGTAGCGGACTGTTTGAGCAAGCAGCGATGAAGAAAAAATCTAAAGACCAAATAATAAATGAAAAAATAGAACTTTCTACCGACAGCGAGTATGTCCGCAAAGGTGTAACAGAACGGCTCCCTACTCGAGTTGCAAGAGGACGAAGACGTAGTAAGTGAGGAAAAATAATAGAAAATGTACAGCTCCGACAGACCATTCATGCCTTACTACCGCAATTTTCTAATCTGACGCGACATCGAGTCAAGGGCCACGCAGGCGATCCGATGAATGAGATCGTGGATGAGTTAGCGAGAGGAGCGGCATTGAAGATGTTTTAGTCTTCCAAATATAAATCTAAATGAATTTTTGTAAATTGACTTTCTATATAACTCTATTATAGATTATTGAACAACCTAAACCAAAAGCCATGGGAAGAGTATGCAAAAATTTGTTTATGATCATTACCTTGTGTCTCTCGATCAATACTGCACATGCTCAAACTAACGCTATCCAGAAAGATAGTACGGACTACGGCATGTTTTACATTGATACTGTTGCGTCGGTATTTGTGATGCTAGGGAAACCTACTACTGAAGAGCAGGAAATCTTTCTCGAAGACATTTTGCTCAGTAGTGATGATGCATCAATAGATTCTACAAACTTTCTCATTAGCATTATTGTTAATGGAGAAGTAATGCCGGAGACGTATCTTCTACAGCAGACACTGAGAGAGGTGCAAGGATACATGACGCCGACGCTTGCAATCTTTGATGTTACGCCTAGCGTATATGTGCATGGGGTAGCGTTCTTGGGGTCCAATACGATCCATCGCTTAAGGATAATTAATGTCCAGGTGGATGTATCGTCAAAGGAACAGTAGCGCACCAAAATAAATCACATCTAGCAGAGGACTCCCTCTGCTAGTTTTTTTTATTTTAAAAAAGAGAAAACGTATTGGGGGGCCAATACGTTTTATCAGTCAAAAACAATTTTGTAATTCGCGGTAAGGCCGTAGATCCACGTGCTGTTGTGGCGGCTGAATTCAGATACGAACCCATCGAGATCACATTTGTACCGTGAGACGCTTGCTTGGATAACGATCTTTTCAGATACGTTATACCGGATGGACGCCTTCGGGCCGATCACACTGCGTACGTGGGAGTCGAAGAATGGTCCCGATCCTGAGAGCGTACACGAGGTCATGCTGGCTCCGACGAGGAGCGATAGCTCCTTTACGGTGTAGCCCACATGGGCTCCCGCGAAGAAGTAATTTCCTCTGTAAGACCTTCCATATCTCTCCTCGCCTATGCTTTTGGCATAGAGATAAGAGAGATCGAGTCCGAAACTTAAAGGCGATACCTTCCAGGGATAGCTCCCTTCAGTAGGAGCGATATCGATACTTATTTCTGTGAGTGGTCCCGTGATGGGTACCCAGAGATTTGCATCGATATATCCAACGCCAATACCTCCTTGGAAGGAAGTTTGGACGCCTTGCGTAGTTGCTGATCCAAAGATCAAAGCAACAAAAACAGATGTTAATAAAATGTGTTTCATAAACTTTGATTTTGGTGTCGCTTCTTATACATATAATACCGTATAAGTCAATAGATGTCTTAGTGGTTCTGCTTTTGCAATTGCTTGCATAAATGGTAGAGTATTGGGAAGTAATTTACAAGAATATCTTAGGAAAACCCAATGAGAATCAAGAAACTTCCCCAACATCTGATCAATAAATTGAAGGCTGGTGAGATAGTCGAGCGTCCTGCGTCAGTGGTCAAAGAGTTAGTTGAAAATGCATTGGATGCGTGAGCTACGCGTATAGATATTTCTATTGAACAAGGAGGAAAACAGTTAATTAAAGTTACAGACAATGGATCTGGGATAGAACGCGAGGATATGGAACTGACGATAGAGCGTTATGCAACATCGAAAATTTCTGATGAGCGTGATCTGGAAGCAATTAATAGTTATGGATTTAGAGGAGAGGCATTGGCGTCGATTTCGGAAGTCAGTACGTTTAGAATTCAATCGAAACAGCTGGGCGCACAAATTGGCCATGAATTGTGGAGAGATGGAGAACGTTTTCAAGTAAAAGAAATATCTTATGCAGATGATCATGGGACGAGCGTATTTGTCCAAGACATTTTCCATGCAATTCCTGTACGTGAAAAATTTCTAAAAAGTGATGCAACAGAACGACAATATATTTCAAAACTATTTATCGACTATGCGCTTGCTCATCCCGATAAGCATCGAACGCTTTCGAAGGACGGTAAACAGGCTTGGAACCTAACTCCAGCAGACAGTCTTATGACGAGAGTATTACAGGTTACCAAAGCAGAACGAGAAGGGAAATTGAAACCAATTAACTTCCAAGACGAGCAGCTCGAGATTCGAGGACTAGCAGGTGATGCGACATTGCATTTCACTTCTGCACAGTACTTTCATATTTTTGTGAATGGAAGACCGGTCGAAGATAAGTTGATTAAGAAAGCAATTACGCAAGCATACCAAAGACAGTTAGTTCCTTGAACCTATCCATTTGTAATTTTATTCGTACAGATCGATCCTTCGTTGGTCGATGTAAATGTGCATCCGAGAAAACAAGAAGTAAAATTTCTTGATCCAGGAAGTATGTTTGCGTGCGTGGAAGCAACAGTCAAGCAATCAATAGGAGAGATGAAAGTAAACTATGCGGCGTTTAGACAAGTTGAAGTGAAGCAAACCATGAGTTGAAACGCGTCATATGGGAAAGGTTCTGTTGCTCCAAGCCGTATTTGAGGCGACCTGGATCGCGTTTGAAACAACTCTTTTTTTGACACAATTCGCGAGAGTGGAGGATGAATATTCGCGCCGCTATTTCAACAGTGATTAACGTCGTATGAAGATAGTGACCATTCGTTGGTTCTAGATAACCAATCTGTTCGTCTTGTCGGCCAACTTTGGCAGATGTATGTTATGCTCGAAAATGAACAGTATATCTATCTTGTGGATCAACATGCGCTCGCAGAAAGGATTGCGTTTGAAAAAATGAAACAAGAGGTGAAGCTTCATGGATTTCAATCAGAGATATTGTTACAACCACTTACTGTTTCTTATCCTGCAGATATTGAGATTGAAGATCTTCTTCCACAGTTGCAAGGAGTTGGGTTTGATCTTTCAGATTTTGGGAATAATAAGATAATTATTCATGCAATTCCGCACGTTTTTCAAACATACAAAGTCGATATTGAACTTCTCTTCAATCAGATCCGGGGAGCTCCTGAGATCTCTTTTGATATTATTTTGGACGCAATTTTAGGTATGAAAGCGTGTAAAGCCTCTATAAAAGCCGGTCAAAAACTCCAGCTCGCTGAGATGGCACAGCTCATCAAAGATTGAATAAATTGTATTCCATGAATGTTCGTATGTCAGCACGGGAGGCCGAGTATCGTGAAGATAGAAAAATCGGAAATTGACAACCTCTTTGACAGATAACTGATTGTAATAGGCGGGGTAAGTCCTAATTTTAGAGTAATCTCTTTTACTTCTTCAAGCGCGCAGATGGTAGATCTACCTGAAAGAGCAACGGCAGATGTTCTTCCTATGCTTGATGAAGCGTGAACAGCAAACGAAACGCCCCAAACAGTCCAAGTAACTCAAAAAATCGAGAAGAGAAACGGAAATGATGCAAAACTAAAACATCTCACTAGGGTTATCATGCCTACCAAAGAAAATCTCAACAAAGTCTTATGAAAATATGAACGTGATCTTTCTATGGCTCCTGCAAAAGTTCCTCTCGCTGATATTCATACCAACGTCGAACAGTTTCAAATTAGAAGTACACCATACTCTGAAGAGAGTGTACATAAAATAATTTCTGCGATAAAAAAATGAAACTTCGTAAAAGAACTTTTCAACCCTAGCATCTTGCGACATAACCAAGAAGAAAATAAGTTGTACGTATTGGCAGGGCATTCAAGAAAAGAAGCATTCAGAAGGCTTTCTGACCCTATGTACATCGATCAAGATAGCGGACAACCATTATACGAACATCCAGGAGTTCAGACGTTTGTACAACAAACATGAATTGATTTTACGTGGGTTCGAGCGCTTATAGCTGAAAACAAATCAATGCATGACGCAAAGCGGATCGCAGCGATTTCTAATACGTTATGAACTCCAGAATCGCTTGTCGACAGAGCATATTACTATCAAGCGGAAAGAGGGCATAGAGGATTGACAGACCAGCAATTAGAAAAAGAGTACAAGGTGCTTGAAGGAAGAAACCGATATACAGTCTTAGCATTGTCCTATCTAAACGTGAATGGCAAATGTTTAACCACTTTAGGATCTTTTGTAGGAAACGATGATGCGCACAAAGACCTTATGAAAGTTTGTAAATGGATTTGAGAAGCAAAAAGAAAATATTCGTGTTTAAACATAATTCACGAAGATGAGCTTTTTGACTGGCTTTTCGAAGGAGAGAAATATGGATTTGGTAAGAAAAATATTTCTACACAAAGTGTTTTCTTGAAGACGCTGCATGATCACATTGAAAAACTACAAAAGAAATGAGCATTTAGATCTGATCGTAAATTGAATATTTCAGGAAAGAAAAAATACTCTTTTGCCTTGCAGCAGTATGAGCGCGCGCTTGGTTCATACAATCGTCTACTTGGAAAAGAAACAAAAGCAAAAGAAAGAATCGAGAAAGAGATTGTTGATATAAATGTTATGAAAAATAAAGGAGTTGTTGATGCAGAGATCGAAAGAAAACTTGTTGCGTTACATGAAAAACTTGAATCAAAGAGAGTCGAAGTAATACAAATGAGAGTAAACATGCAACTCGCAGAAAATCTTCGCTTTGAATTTAAGGGCAAAGATAAACTAAGGCTGCAAACAGCATTAGAAATATTTAGTATTACTTATAGCAAGAAAGAAGACCATAAGAAAAATAGAAGCACATATATTGAAGCTGAAAAAAGTCAAACAAGCCTATTTTTTATGATGGATAGTGGAGAGGAATGACTTGAAAATGAAGAAGAGGTGCAGCATATGCAGTAAAACCCTTCACACCGCATCATGCATATGAGAAAGGATCATCCATCATCAAAAAGGAATGAGAAGTTTTTGCTTTACCTAAAACAGTAGCTTAGAAACTTTATCGAAACATTTTCAAATCCCTTTGGCTACAGTATTGGAGGCTTATCCTAAAGTAAATTGACGTAAAGTTGGATATGCAATGACAATTATCCCCTACAACATTGCCAAAGATCTTGCAACTACGCTCGGCATTAAAACTAGAAAAATGCGAAATAGCGAAGAATATAAACCAACTACCAACCTTATTGATTTGCGTTGACATGACTTACGTTTGGAATTCAGTGAGCAAAACCCGAGATTTTCAATGTTAGATATGACTAAATATATGATTTACTATCTAAGAGGACGTAATCCACAAGCGATACCAATTCAAGAACCCACCCTTATGCAAATTTATCCTACAAAACTTGGAACTACTTCCAAGAAGAGTGTAGTGCAATCACAACGTGAAGATCATCTTACCTATATGAGTGAACAAATTGGTATAACTCCAGATGTTTTTTTGGCAACAATGAAAAAATGATATACTCCAATTCATACTGAGAAAAGCTTCAATCTACTGGACCCTAGCGATTTACTTAAATATCTCCTAGCGGGAGAGAAAAATAAGGATCGATATCCAACGACCTACAATGCATTACTGCAACGTTACGGTGATGATACTGAATTGATGATTTATTGCTTGTCTGCCACAAGCGTAAGATCTACCTTGGATAGTAATATTGTAAAGGCTTTAGAAGCTTTTAGTACGGTGAAAAATAACCGTGAAATAAAGGGCACCTTTCAGAGTACTGTAAAACAATTAGAAAAAATCCAGTTTGCAAAAAATATTGAAAATGAGTCATTTGAAGAGAACCCATTGACTTGAAGAAAAGTAATGAATTTTGCCAATGCAATGCTTGGAGATATAGATGCAATTGTATTTGATGTATGGTTACAAAGATCACTCAAAGCTGATAGAGCTAAATCTCCCACCAACAAAGAGTACGATCAAGCTGAAAATTTATTTAGAATGATAGCACAGTGCATTGATCGAGAACCCAGACAAGTCGGTGCGGCAGTGTGGTGTGGTCTCAGAGGAAATATTTATAACGAACAAGTGTACTATGAGGTCGCTATTGATAGGTATGAGCATAAGAAAGAAAAAGACCGCTTAAAAGCGGCTTATCATGCTTCTTTGCCTACGTTTTTTGACGCTATTCACGCTCTAGAAGCAGAGAAAAGGTAATATTGACATATATCTCGATATCTTTATAAAATTATTCCTTTTATCGAAAATTTTTTAGTATGCAGAAAATCAAAGCGTTTCAGTTTGATATAGATGGAAATACGTTTCATATGGATACGGTTGCTCACATTCAGGTTAAAAAAAATAAGAGGTTTGTAAGAGAGTCGGTAAACGCGCAACAGTTCGCAAAATATCAAGATGAAAAAAACCCTTTCAAATTTACGGAAGAATGAATGCGAGAGTTTCGTGATGATAAGAAACGAGAGGATGATTTTCAGAAAATGTTAAAAAAATGACCTATAGAAGGATTCGGTTTTGTAGAGCCCGATTTCAGAGATGCGCTTTTAAATTGTGAAGAGTTATCTTTTAATACATCCAGAGGACATAGCACAAAAGCGATTACTGCATCAATAAAGCAATATATCATAAAAACTTTTGACCGCAATGACAGAGAGTATATGAACGATAGTATTAGAGAAAAGGTTACTGTGAAGTGATATCATACTATGGACGCTATGCTTGATGAGTATTTCAATACTATGTTTAGAGTATATGCAGTAAGAAGCACAGAATTTGTTAAACTGGTAGGGCTCTCAGATGCCCCATTATTACCTGTTGAACAGCTCAAGCCCATTGCATACCAACATTATATAGATTATCTTACTCAGAAGTATGGAGACAGGAATATAATAGCTGTAGGATTTAGTGAGGATACTAAAAAGTATGTAGATTCGGTAGAGCAACACATAAAGGATATCATTTTACCAAATCCTGCGTACAGCCACATATACCCTGTTCTATATCATACTTTTTCTCCAATGAAAAGCACAAAAATAATACTAAGAACAGAAGGGGAGGTAAGGAAGAATTTGTTAGCGAAGAGTACTAAGATGTAATTAAATTGTAAAATTTGCAAATAAAAAAACCGATCGCGATGATCGGTTTTTTTGCATAATTATTTTTAATTGTTCAAACTATTGTTGCTGTTGCTGATTTTGTTTCATCATGTGGTCGTGATGTTCGTCTTTGCAGGTGCATTTCCCGTCTTTTCATCACATACAATTTCCACAACATCCACCCATTTTATCTCCAGAGCAGCATCCACCCATTTTACCTCCGCAGCATCAGCCCATTTTACTGCCGATACAACATTTACCTTTGCACATTCTCCACGAGCCAGATCCCCAGATGAGAACAGCAATAGCGATTACAGCAGTTAATACTGGCGACCACGCAGCTCCCCCAGCGTTGATAGCGAAGACCATAATAATTAATGTCAGGATTGCTCATATCTTATACCAATGTCCTGTGATAAGAAAGATTCCTGCAATAAGTTCGCCAATAACAGCAATCCGAAACCAAACTTCTGTCGAAAGGAATGTTAATCAGAATTTATACGCAGCCCCACCAATCGCTGCATGTTCTACTGGGCCAATAATTTTCATCACTCCCGCATACAGCATCAACAGTCCGAGGAGGATACGGAGAATCCCCATTACTTTGCTACAGGTGTTAGAATTTCACATTGAATTTTGAAACAGAGTAAAACACACTTTAGATAGAAGTATATGCAAGTATTGCTTAGCATCAAGAGGGTTTTTTATCTCAAGACGCAATTATCTATCCAGCAAGAGATCGCTTTTTTTTAGTTATTATTTCCCTATAGTAAATTATTGTAGACTTTATGTCGTAAGAACATGATTATGGATACCCAGATACAAGCACTAATCGCAGGAGAGTACCAACGCCAGCAACACGAACTCGAGATGATTGCATCAGAAAACTATATTTCTAAAGCGGTCATGGATGCTTACGCAAATGTGTACACCAATAAATACAGCGAAGGATATCCAAGCAAACGTTATTACGGCGGACAAGAGCGAGTAGACAGGCTTGAAAGGGTGTGTCAGTGGAGAGCGCTCGCGATTTTCTGATTGATTGATAACAAAAGCAGTGAAGAACATGATGCTACGACGGTCCCATGATATAGTAGTCTCAAAGAGGATCTCACGGAAGCTGCACGAGGAGTGAACGTACAACCATTAAGTGGGACGCCTGCAAACTTAGCGGTCTACGTAGGATGTTTGCAACCAGGAGATACGATCTTGGGTATGGATTTGGGAGCAGGCGGACATCTGTCGCATGGACACCCACTGAGCGCATCAGGAATATATTATAAGATTGCTACATACGGGGTGAACGCATTTGACTGACTGATTGATTACGATGATCTTCTAGCAAAAGCGCTCGAACACAAACCACAACTAATTTTAGCTGGATTTAGTGCTTATCCAAGAACAGTCGATCGAGAAAAGTTTGCGTTAGTTGCGGATGCGGTCGAAGAAAAACATGGCTATAGACCGTTACTGATGGCAGACATTGCTCATATTGCAGGCTTGATTGCTGGCGGAGCTATTGCAGGACCATTTCATCATTTCGATATAGTTACTACTACAACTCATAAAACTTTGAGAGGACCAAGAGGAGGATTGATCTATATGAAAAAATGAAAGCATATGAGAAATTCCAAAGAGATGGATTTAGAAGCATGTATCAACAGAGGGGTCTTCCCTGGCGTACAAGGATGACCACACGAACATATCATTGCAGCCAAAGCAGTCGCGTTCTGAGAAATTCTCTATGGTACGGCGCATGAACATGGTGGCGAATCTTTTGCACACTATGCGCATCGCGTTATAGAAAATGCAAAACTCTTGGGAGATGAACTTATGAAAAAAGGGTGGACGCTTGTTTCAAGTGGAACTGATAATCATTTGATTTTGTTGGATGTTACCAAAAAAGATGGGGCGGAAAGTTGAATAACTGGCAAGTCAGGAGAAAAAGCGCTCGAAGATATATGAATTTCAATCAATAAAAATGTCATTCCATTCGACCAACGTTCACCGATGGACCCGTCAGGGATCAGAATCTGAACGCCTGCGATCACAAGTAGAGGATTAGGAAAAGAGGAGATTATGCTCATCGCAGATCTTATCGATCAAGCATTACTCAATCATAATAAACCTGAAGTTTTGGAAGAGCTCAAAGCACAGGTCAAAGCGTTGTGTGGGAAGTTTCCGTTGTGGTATTAATAAACATATACCTATGCAAGGGAGGAGTAAGTTTCTCTTGCTTTCTTCTCATGCCCGATTAGATTGAACTATCTAAAATAAAACTTATGGAGTCCCGATTAATTTTATGTTTTGTATGCTTGGGTTTATCAGCGTTATGCAGCATATTGTTCTTGCTCCTCCCATTGATGGAGAACAAGATCAAACGCTGGCCAAGACTCTACCGTTTCCTCTACACTCCGGTGAAGGGATAAAGAAATTACATTCATTGTATTGGCTACCATTTGAGATCATCCGCAGAATTCGCGGGTGATTTTTTGTTAAACAAAGAGACTTTTATCTTGCTCATTCGTATGTGCTATAAAAACATCCCAAACCCAACCTTTGTCAAAATCCACTTGCAAAATTGCGAATTCCGAGTATACAAGCCACTGATAACAAATGGTTAGCGATAATGCTAACCTTTCTTTTGTCTGCTAACCATAGGTGAGAGTTGATGAAGTTGGACAAGTTATTTGGTAGCAAAACCAAGACGGATATTTTGAAATATCTTGTTTTTAGAAGACAGGGAATTTCCCTTAGAGCCTTTGAGAGTGAGCTTTCTTGGTCGTTTCCTGCGATTAAGAAGCAAATAGATTCGCTCGAGGATGCAGGAGTGATTGAGATTAATAAGGATCAAAATAAATGGTCTATCTATTTGACGCATGGAGTAGGTGAGCATATCAAAGAGCTTTTTTTGTATACGCTTCAGATTGACCTTAAGAAGTATTTTGGTGAGCATGAGTCTATGATTCAGCAGTTTTTCTGGGGGAAGCTCTTTGGAAAAGAGATAGATATGGATTTGGTGCTTATCTTTACGCCAGATGCACAGATGCATCTAGAGAAGATCAAAAGCGATATTACCGATATTTTCAGAATCTATCTCATCGAGCTCGTAAATGTGGCATTTATGTCGTCTTCAGACTTTGAAAAACGCTATAGATTAGCCGATAAGTTCGTATTAAAACTTATGAGGGTTAATAAGAGAACAGGGTAATATATGCTCCTGTAAATACAAAAATTTCTCTAGATATTCTTTGTAATTTGCTCTCTCAGAGATTATACTGTGTGGATTTTCTTGCATTCAAAAAAATTACGCTTATACTATGTACATATTTTAGTACATAACTATGTACATATCATGACTACCAAGATCATTAGTTTCAACGAGTGCAGAACTAATCTTAGTAATTTATGGAAAGAGGCGAAGAAAAAAAACATGAGAATCACTGTTACCGTCCATGGGAAACCAGCATTTAATATTGTCCCAATAGAGCTGGATGAAGATGAATACGGATTGTTCGAACTGCCTCAAGAAGAGGTAACCCCTGAAATGAGGCATTTGATAGAGGAGTCTAAGAAAAAGCCGCGCAATAGTTTTACAAATATTTAATTATCTGTATGTTTCTAACTGCGATTGAAGAAGAGGATTATATCCTGCCTTACTTACAACGCAGAGGACTTGTGGAGCAGTTTAGAAAGGCAAAACAACAACTGTTATTATGAATTTACTCGGGCGTAAAACTAAAGCAAAGAGTACCAAAAAATTCCTAAATATGGTGTTTTAGAATAAATAGACAGCGAAGGGCCTTGTGATATATTGAGAGTAACCGCCTATATATAACTCAGATAGATAATCATCAAAACTAGGTTTATGCTTAGCTATTATCTCTTGCATCTTTTATTGTTTTTGCTACTATTGTTGCCAACAAATGGGTAGCCATTTTTTTTTATCCCTTGGGATTTACTAGCATCATGTTAAACTTTTTCTATGATAGTTTGGATACCCTCAAAAAGGTAAGACATCCAACCACCAAAGAAATTATGAATCTTGTAATTTCTATTTTTATAGCAATAGCTATAGGAGCAGTGATCTTTGCGATCTATGATAGCGTGTTCGGCGGAATCTACAAAGAAATTTACAATGCTTTGAGTCCAAGTCTTAGTTAATCTTTTTTTGTATATTAGTTTGAATTAATTTTATTCTTGCATAATGAAGACCATGAAGATTGAGTCTACCCAAGAACCCAAGAAACAGATAGAAGATAACGAGTATAGATGGTATGTATTAAGTGTTGTTTCTGGTCAAGAGAGTTTGGTAATTGATAACTTGCAAGAAAGAGTAAAGAAACAGAAACTAGAGCATGACATTGTAGATTTCCTTAATCCTGTTGTAAACGAGGTCTATTATAAAGGAGGACAGAAAGCATTCAAAATTAGAAAGATGTACCCAGGATATGTGTTTATCAAATCTAAGATGAACGAAAAAATACGGTATATTATCAGAAATACACCGTGAGTAAGATTGATTGTAGGAGCAGAAACTCGCCCAATTCCACTCACTGAAAAAGAGCATCAAGACATGGTCGATCATATCAACGAAAAGAATGAGAGAGCAGAATACGCTGTCCCATATCAGGAAGGGGATGTAGTAGTTTTGAGAGATGGAGATTTCAATGGGATGAAAGGAGTGGTTACAGAAATCGACCCAACTAAATGATTCTTATATGTAAATGTAGAAATCTTAGGAAGAAATACGCCAGTAATGGTATCGTTTGATAAGGTTGAGAGAATTGCGTAGAGACGATATATAAGAGCTGGAGCGTAGGAGAGTGAGAAAAAGTTACCGCAAGCTGAGTCCGAGCGATAGCAAGGGTACCGAAGCGAGGACTTAAGTTTTTTGAAACTCCCTACGATTTAGCGATTTACATAAGCAAATGATACAATACTAGCATTGAAAGACGCTAGTTTTTTTATATAAGTAAAGCGTTCTCTTCATTTTGAAGTTATTAGAGGCATGGCGAAAAAACAAGATAACGGATCGGTCATACGATCGTTGATGGTTTTGTGAATGACACTCGTATTTATCTATGCGATATTTTTTGGTGTACACGGAGACGATATCAAGAAACACACGCAAGCATTAGCCGCACAAGTTGCAGCTGATAGCCAGAAAGCAACTGATTCTGGTGATATGGCTGTACAAGCCAAGCCAGCAAAAGAACTTTTGGATACAGGGATAGAACCAGCTAAGATAGACGAAGAAGCACAAAAAACCATCCTTGCACAGCAAGCAGAAAATGATACCGATACCAAAACAGCTATAAGTCCTCGTCCACAAGACCTCCCAGGAAGGCAGTTTCATTCGTTCCAAGAGCTCTTCGAGCAGGGGACGATCGATGAGTCTGAACAGATAGATCTGCAAGGGACGTGGAAGCGGGAAGGCTATCTAAAGAGCCTAGAAGCTACGCAATTGGACCAATACGCCCAGTATATCCTCAAAGATATGGATAATACGCACTATATCTTCCTAGGCGATTACGACCCCAAAGACTTAGAAGCAACTATAAAGGCAAAATGAGGAAGTGTGGTTGCAATAGAGGGGAAAACCGCTATAAGTCAAAACCAACTTCGGGGGGATAAAATCGTGTTTATCAACCTTCCCGACTTCAAAGGCATCAAAGTATTAATGCTCGTTTTCTTCGAAAAAGAGCATGACGTACGATTTATGCAAATAGATAATGATACCTATTATGCTAAGAAGAAAGAGTTTGGGAAATTATTTGAGCCATGGTATACTCGGTAGAGTATAAATGATCTGACACGGCGAGGATAAAGGGTGAGTTGGAGAATTCGAAGAGCGAGTAAATGCATGTAGGAGCTATTGGGTGCATTTATGAGCTATCGAATACGACAAGGAGCGATACACGAGCAATTTGTTTATGAAAGTTTATTAGGATCGCATGTGGAAGGATCGCGTAAAGCTATCCGTTAGTACCACTTTTACTTATTATTTTGAATATCATGGCAGGAAAAGTACAAGTGAGATTCACCCTCCACATGGTTGCGTGAAAAGCAAATCCAGCACCTCCGGTTGGACCTATTTTGGGACAGCACGGTATTAACATCGGTGCATTCATCAAAGAGTTCAACGACAAAACTATGGAAACTATGAAAGAGTTCGGTGGATTCGATGTGAAAGTACCTGTAGAGATTACGGTGTATGTAGACAGATCGTTTGAAATGAGAATCAGCCCCCCATTGACGGCAGATCTTATCAAGCGAAAAGCTAAAGTACAAGCAGGATCTGCAGAGCCTAACAAGATTAAGGTTGCAACTGTTACTAAAGCTGATCTTGAATCACTTATTGATATTAAGATGCCAGTCATGAACACAACAGACAGAGCAGCAATCTTGAAAAGTTTTATGGGGACAGCAAAGAGTTTGGGGATCGATGTGAAATAGGTAATCTGTTTTACTGCGAAATATTCTCACATGAATGCAAACGTACAATTGCGAAGAGTAATGTCGAACCAAACATTTTATGGTAAGCTCGCAGCAGATGGAGATGCGGTTTACAAAGAATGTATGGAGTTATTCCCAGAACCAGCTGATACATTGGACGGTACAACATTTAGAAAAATGCCTATGTTGTATAAAGACTTACAGTTTACGATAGATCTTTATTGAACAGATTTTGAGGCAGTTAAGGTCCATACACAAAGTATTGTAGATTGTTTCAATGAGTCTAGCGGACCTATAGGTGTGTGGAAGACACTCAAAATAAATCAATTGAAGTTGTATACGTTCTTGGAGGAAATTGGTGTGAACTTCTATAAATTCGAAGGTGAAATAGAGGCGGTAAGGCTAAATATTATCGATAGCCGGAAAAACGTTAATAAAGACTAGTCAACTTATACATATTCTAACTAACTTGCGGAAGGCATTGAGCCGTTATCACCGCTTTTATCAACATTATATCTATTACCATGGCTAAGAAAGGAAAGAAGCTTATAGCTGCGAAAGCTAAAGTAGACGCACTCAAACAGTATCCATTGCCTGAAGCGGTGGCGCTAGTGAAAGAAGTTTCGACATCTAAGTTTGTAGGAACAGTAGAGATGCACTTGTGGACGTACGCTGATCCTAAATATAACGATCAGATGCTGAGAGGTATTGTTGTACTTCCAAATGGAACAGGGAAGAAAATTCGTATTGCTGCATTCGTAGATACAGCTCAAGTGGATGCTGCATTAAAGGCAGGTGCTACAAGAGCAGGTAAAGAAGATATTCTTGCAGATGTAGAAGCAGGAAAGATCGACTTCGATGTGTTGATTACGACCAATGATATGATGAGAGATTTAGCAAAAGCTGCTAAAGTTCTTGGGCCAAAAGGATTGATGCCTTCTCCAAAAGCTGGTACGATTAGTAATGATCTTGCTAAGACTATCGATGAATTACAAAAAGGTAGAGTAGAGTATAAATTAGATAAGACGGGAAATGTGCATGTGATCGTTGGGAAAACAAACTTCACTGATCAACAAATTATAGAGAATATCGAAGCAATCCTTCGTGCTATTCATGACAACAAACCTGCGGGAGTAAAAGGTAAACTACTTAGAAAAGTAGTACTTGCTCCTACTATGGGACCTGGGGTACAAGTTGCTTGGGCTGAGTAGTTATTATAGTAAATATTTTTGACTCGCAACTAAGCTCATTGAAGATTCGAACGTTCGTAAATGTACCCAATAACACCTACATACATTTACTCACTACTCGAACACTTCAATTCGCTCGTTAATATACAATAATCGCTAATATGACTATAAGCTCATAAACCCCATATATATAAACTCGCAAAAGCCCTCTAGAAGGGCTTTTTTGTTACTGATAATTTATGGATACTTTATAGAGAATGTAAATGAAGAATGGCTGGATGCAGGAGGGGATTTTGTCTTTTAGCCGGCTTTTCTTACAATTATTCTACTGTTAATTTTACCTTTTTGAGACCCGCCCTTGTCATGATTCCAGAACCGTTATTAGCTAGAATTGAAGCCTACAAAAAATCTTGAAAGTTTAAAGAGGCTTTGAAGTTAGTAAATACTATCCTCAGCAAAAACCCTTCTGACAAAGAAGCGTTATTCCAAGTTGCAGATATTGAGTATAGGCAAGGCGAGATCAAGAGAGCTGAAAAGCCTATTGATTTTTTGTTGAAAGGGGCTGATCAAGATGCAATGAGTCATTATGTGAAAGGAGTACTCGAGATGGAGAAAACGCATTGGATCCAAGCGAAGGAGTATTTCAAGACCGCACTTCAACTGATGCATGAAGATAACCCAGAGATAATGAGATGCTATGGATTATGCGAGTATTGGTCGGGCAACAGAGAGGATGGGATTGAGTATCTTCGCAAGGCATTGGAAGCAAACAAGTTTGATGCAGAGATTATTCTCAATCTTATTGAAGTATTGATCTTAGAAAAAGAACGAGTTGACGCACAAAAGTATATCGACCATTATGAAAAATATAAACCAAAGTTACAATATTTCGATAGAGATTTAAGTTACTACGACGATAAGATTCGTATTTTTGCAGATTATGTAGAAGAGGAAGGTAAATAATTTAAACATCTTACGACAATAATGAGATCGACAATGGTGATTAAGAATTTGGAACACATGATAAAAACATCGTTGGTACAACTGGTGTCTGTCATTTTCATTATTAGTTTTTTGTTACTATTTGTTAACGTGCTAATTGTTGGTGCACAACGTATGCAGTCTGCTAGCTCACAGATCAGAGAAAAGCTAGGTATCTACTTCTATCTCGATGATTCAAAAGATCCTGATGGTGTCTATACTAAGGCGATTGAAATGATCGATGAACTCAAACAAGTAGGTCTCCAAGTGGACTTTTATTCCAAAGAAGATGCGTTCAAACTTCTTGAAAAAAGACTTCCAAATGTTATTGGAAATCTAGAAAAATATGGAATAGCAAATCCGTTACCTCCGACACTCTATGTAACATTCCGTAATCAAGAAGATTACGAAGTACTCAAATCTTTGATCATTCGTTATGACGATATCATCATGAATTTGGACGACCTCAATGCAGGACGATCATTTGCTCAACAAGAAAATAGAGTAGCAAAGGTAATTAATCTTACCAACTTTATTACCTATCTTGCATATTTCTTGATCGCCGTAATTATCCTAATTATAGTAGCATTTTTGCTTTATACGATGAAGATTAATTTCTTCCGTTTTCACCCTCAGCTAGAATTAGAAAAACTATTGGGTGCTTCATATAGGCAGATAAAATGACCATTTTTGCTGTATACTGTGGTGACTTTAGTTTGCGCGTTTGTTATAACAGATGGCTATTTGATCGCGATATTAGGCTATCTTAATACTTATTTTGTAGATGTTTTTGGAGCTGACGTATATAGCGTTCTGATTACAAAAGCACAAATATTTAAACGACTATTGCTTGAATTTCTCTTAGTGGCTATCTTGAGTTTGCTGTTCACACAACTCACGTTAGGGCGCTTACTGAAAAAGGTATAGTAGCCAGTTGGGCATAACTTTCAGTGACTCATTGATTTGAGATTGCGGTATTAATACCGATAAAAGTTCATTCGTTCGTAAAGAGCGGAGACCCACTCATGCCAGGAGTTAATTTTAATGAAGTAGTTATTGTAGATCCTGATTGTCCAGTAATTTCTCCTTTCAAAAGTTTCCCATTGACCAGCGATATAACCTTCGTTCCAGTCTGGAGAGAGATAAGAGGAAATTCATGGTAAGAAGTTGGCATTCAGTTATAGGTTACCGCAACAACAGCAAGATCGTTCGCATATTTTCGGATATTTTGGATAGGGGTTACCACTGTGTCATACGTTTGGATAACATATGTAGTTGTTCAACTTTCAAAAAGATGCCCTGCAGTTAAAACTTTTCAAGGTTCAATCGCGATTCACCGGCCAAGTCGGTTAGTCTTATCGGAGTCATTTTCGGCGGTGTTGATTTCATTGGCGTTTCAACGAAGGTATTGCGACTGCACGCTTCATATCCTTACAAGCGAAGGAGCTATAGATTCGAGCAGATCGGCGGTAGAACGGTTCATGATTGGCGGAGTTTGTATTCGATCGATATCGCCTTGAAGTGGGCGTTCCCTAGGAACAAAAAACATAATGCCTCCTACTAATAAGGCGAATCAAGCTAACAAAAGTGAGAGGAATAATCATGAAGAAGGGAGTTTTACCATGAGGGAGGTTATTGGATAATACCGCTGGCGATAAGTTCATCTTCATCGTAGATGGCTACTGTTTGCCCTGAGCTGATCGCTCTTTGTGGCTCATCAAATGTGAGGAGGTAGTTGGCTTTATCATTGGTGTCGATCGAAATAGTAACGGCTTGATCTTCTTGCCTGTATCTTATCTTTGCATTTGCTGAGAGAGGAAATTCTTTTTCTCCTGCAACTCGATGTCGATCAGTAGCGATTAATGAATCGCTATAGAGTAGAGTAGTATCTTCAGGACCCACAATCAGTTCATTCATTACTAAATCTCTTTTTACTACATATCGAGGACCGCCAGAAAGGCCAAGCCCTTGTCTTTGTCCAATCGTATAAAAGTGGACACCGTCATGTTCGCCAAGTATCACTCCTTCTATATTTTTTATCGTTCACTTTTTTATAGGTAATGATTGCTGGAGGAACTCTTTCATATCGACCTTGCCGATAAAGCAAAGTCATTGGCTATCTTTTCTCTCTGCATTGGGTAGATCTATTCTTTCAGCTAACTCTCTGACTTGTGGCTTCGTCATTTCGCCAAGGGGGAAGAGAGATTTGCTGAGTTGTCCTTGGTTTAGTCATGCGAGAAAATATGACTGATCTTTGTTGCTATCGATGCCTTTGAGAAGGTGATAAAAATTATGGGTAGTCGTAAGTGAGAGACTATTTTTTGCTCTGGTTATTTTGTGGGATGCGTTATTAATATCCGCCGATTCGTTGTGTGAGGAGCTGTTTTTTTGCTGCGAATAGTTCGGATCGATTAGTCAATTGCGCGGAGCTGTGATGCGCGCATAATGTCCTGTCGCAACAAAATCACATCACAACTTTTCTCCTTCTTCTAGAAAGAGTTTAAATTTTATTTCGCTGTTACATAACACATCTGGGTTTGGAGTACGTCATTGTTCGTAGGTAGAAGTAATATATCTTATAATCTTTTCATCGTACTGTTCGCGGAAGTCGAAAATAATAAAGGTAGTGATACCTAAGTGCTGAGCGACTTTTATGGCCATATCTCTATCTTCTCTCGTATGACAATTCGGGTTTGATTCATCAGCATAGTTTTTCATAAAGCCAGCTATGACCTCATATCCCTGTTGCAACAAAAGATATCCAGCGACAGCGCTATCCACTCATCATGATAAACCGAGCAGCACTCTTTTTTTCATTATCTAACGAGACTATCGTCTACACTTCATAAATCAATCTTATGTATAGTGCTAAAATCGTTGTAGTATGTTTCTAGGTCTACGAGTTTTGCTAATTGTGCGTTGATATCTTTGGTGAGATGGAAATACACCACAATCCCTTTGTACACTACAAACAATTTTTCTCCTCAGGGCAAGTATGTCATATCTTCTATGTGGTCAGCGCCAAGGGTGTTTTGTATTGTTTGTATATATTGTAACAGGGCTGTCTCAGAGATTTTGAAAAGTATACCATAAAGATTGTCGAATCATGTAACATACCTTGGTAAGTTAACTACAGGACTAGAGCTTCACAAAGTATTCCCTGAAGACAAAGGATATAAGTCATGCCCATACGCGGCTACTTTACGATCTGGTGGGATCAAAAATACAAGAGTGGGCTGGTTGAACTCTAGACGCGCATATATAACATTCCCAGTTTGTTGGTTGAAACGTATGGAACTTACCAAAGGGAATTGGCTTTGGACCGTTGTGTGGAGTTCGTCTTTTCCGAACCATTTCGTCATAAAATAATTTTTACCAGAGAACGCACTACTTACTGCCTCGTATACCACTGGGTTGTCATATACTGCAATACTTTCTGGGTCGTACGTGACTTCTTTTATAGTATATTCTCTTGCAAACAAGGTTACGCGCCCTAATCGATAAATTAACAAGAAAAATAGTAGAAAGCCGACCGCATAAAGAGCTAGAGAAACAAGTTGGGGGTACTGTTGGTAGAACTGCTTGAGTCTTGATCTTTTGGTGCGCCTCCTAATTTTATCTTTTTTACTTTTATTTGATTGAGTGTTGAAAAGCATAGATTCGTACGGGGTGAATTACAAAGGGAAGAATAGGTAATATAATACGGTAAGCGCAATCCCAATGATTATACCTCCTAGCACTTCAAAGAAGGTATGTCATAATCTCTCTTTTAGTATGTGAATTTTGCCTTCGAAATCAAAGACGCCTTCAAGCTCTTCATTGATTCTATTTAGGAAGCTAGCATGTTGCCCGGCTTCGTATCTAACATTTGCCGCATCATACCAAAATAAGAACGAAAAGGTAAATGACAAGGCAAATCGTGCAGAGTCATACCCATATTCCATCAACATAAGTGTCGTAATGCTCGCTGAAATACCACTATGTACAGATGGAAAACCACCTCCACTCCATAATGCTTTGAATCATAAGTCTCCATGCGTTGCAAGATCTATTACGACCTTGATACATTGGATCATTCATCCAATGAGCAAAGGAATCAGGAAGTCTGGTACCATAGGCCGAAATCGCGATTTTGAAGTAAAAACGCTAGTCAAACTATATAACCTATACGAAAGAGGTGAGTGATTGCAAATGCTTCATAAACCTATACAATGACGCCTATTTTAGTAGGTGTAAGCCGCCATATGAAGATAAAGATATTGGTTGTGGGAGGGCTTCTTATATTGTTTGGAATATTCTCAATCTATAGCGTGAGCATTTTCGAGTCGTTTGATCTTACGCTGAATCAGGTCTCATTGGGGGTAAGGACAGAACCTTCCAACTACTATTTTTTCTTTGAGCAACTACTTAAATTAATTATAGGGCTCGCTGTGTGTGGGATCGTCTATCTTGTGCCACTTGAAAGGATTAAACAAATGAAATATGTAATATTCTTTGGGAGTCTGGCGATGGTGTTGTTGTTATTCACTCCTTTGTGAGTCCAACTTAATGGTTCTAGTGCTTGGCTGAGTGTGCCGTGATGAACAATCCAGCCTGGTGAGTTTTTCAAGATAGGATTCGTTATGTTTTTGGCAGCATGGATGTTGAGGAAAAACAAGCAATTGGACGAGATGCAGTTCTTCATATGATTCTTGATTATGACGGGAATTTTCTATCTTCTGTTTTTATTAATTCCGGATTTGGGGACGATCTTGGTACTTGCATGTGTCGCAATGATTATGTTTTGGTACGCATGAGGGAAAATTTATTATATTTTTGTTACTATACTGCTAGGAGTTATTGCCGGAGTCCTTGCCACTTCGCAGTTCTCCTATATCCACGATAGAATGGTCTATTTCTTCAATCCTGATTCCGATACTTCATGAAGAGGAATTGGATGGCAGACGAAGCAAGCATTGATAGCTGTGGGATGAGGCGGATGGATCGGGAAATGATATGGAAAGTGATTACAAAAATTTTGATATATCCCAGAGGCACAGAGTGATTTTATCTTCGCAGCATTTTCCGAAGAGATCTGATTCTTGGGTAATTGTGTTTTGTTAACTCTATATTTTTTGTTAGCATATTTCTTTTTGAAAGATTTACACAAGATAAAAGATCCGTATAATAGATTGTTGTGAGTGGGGCTGCTGTCCATGATTATCATACAAGTATTTATTAATATCTGAGTAAATATAAAATTAGTACCATTGACGTGATTAACTTTGCCGTTTATTAGTCATGGAGGATCTGCGCTCATCGCGAATATGGTGGAATTAGTGATTCTACAAAAAATTCTAAGAGGGAAATAATTATTTTATCTGAATTGAGCGTTCGATGAAAATTGACAGCAATCTCTTAGTAAAAGAGGTCTATGCAGCAGAACGCGAAGTTCGTATTTCGTGCCAAGAAGTGACGATTGATACCTGTGATCAAGAAGTCGCTGTATGGCGAAAACAAGCACGGCATTGGAAACGTACCAATGAAGTAGGGGACGGGATGGAGCTGTTGCGCGTCCATTCGAGGCATACCGTCCATCATAAGATTGATCCCGTCCGATTTCTGTACTGACTGTCAGCACGACAAGAATACGATGAGGAGAATAACCTCGTAGTTACTTACTTGTATAAATTTTCAAAAGATGCTGAAGATATTGCGATTGCAAATAGACTTATCCAGCAAATATTGCCTGGAGCGACAATTCAAATCAATGGCCGTTTTGTTACACTTGAGTGAGGAGTACATGAAATGATCGACTTGAATCAACTTGATGAGACGCTGCTTGCAGGATGAATTACTGCATGTCTGTCACTGTTACGAGCGTTGATAGTTGTATATGGAACGATTGCGCAAGAAGAAAATATTATCCATACATGCACCATTCATCTTCCGCTTCTGTGACCTCTCGCTCAGCGGAATGACCTTATACAATTGGTGTTGCGTACTTTACGTGACTATGGGATCTATACGACTCAACATATCATGAACCAACGCGAAGGACAGTTATTGCAGATCAGTATTGCAGATCGAGAGTTGTTGGAGTATATCGCACAAGCCTTGAGAGGGGTTAGTGGTGAACTAAAAGTCGGGAAGATGGAGATTTGCCTTCAACAAAAAAACAATCTTCTTGAGTTTCTTTCGCAGCATTCTGCGCCTGCGCAGATCATAACCGCAATAGAGGATTCTGTTTTGAAAACAGTGAGGAAATAGGTATAGTGCGACACACCCCAATGGAGATAGTGAGAGATAAACGGTTATAAGTGGTTTTTATTTCAATTGTTCTGTAGATATGGCAAGGACCAATAAGATGGGAATCTTGAAAAAGAAACAACAGCAAGCCAAGCAAAAAGTGCTTGGAGAGTGAAAAACCCATACAGAACAAGGTCTCAAAAGATCGTATACCAATCCAAAAGGAAATGAGTACGAGCGATTTATGAGAACAGGAAAATGGATTAACCACCTCACTTCTTGCCGCGAAGATCCAGATGGATATAGGATCAGACGTAACGTTAGTGGAGGAGAACCTACATTTGTACACATCGGTGATGCGTGACGAGGATTTAGAAGATATTTTAAGAAGAGTAGATCGATGGGAAGGAAGAAGTAAAAAAAAGTTGAAAGTTGAGAGTTGAAAGTTGAGAGTGGAGAGTGGAACAGGGGCGAGTTAAAGTGTTCGAGTAGTGAGTAAATGTATGTAGGTGCTATTGGGTACATTTATGAACGTTCGAATCTTTAGCGAGCTAGAGAAAGATGGAGCACACGATCGTTTCGATACCCGAGCGACTGGAGCATACCGCTTCAAAACGACTTAACATATACTATAGAACTCTTCCATAAGGGGATGGTGTAATTGGGAACACGGAGGTCTTCGGCACCTCAATTGTCAGTTCAAGTCTGGCTCTCCTTGGATTAAAAACGCAACATGGTCACTATAGGTGACCAGTAAAATAAACTATGATCCAGTCGTTCAACGGATAGGACACAGTCCTGCGAAGACTGTAATTCGGGTTCGATTCCCGACTGGGTCAGGTTCATTTATTACGCTAATTCAATTGCATGAAATTATTTGCATGTTATATTGGAGGGAGGATAGATTGAGGGAATATTGAAGTGCACGATTTACAATTTTCTGTAGGAGAAAAAATTGAAGATTGTTTCGAAGATCTACGCAATAAATGGTATGGCAACAAAAACAATGTTCATATTGATAGTTTCTTAGAACTCAAATATGTAGATTGATATGAAGTAGTACTTAAACAATGAGAAAAAAGTAATGCGCCTCACAAGTTATATATGGTAAATGCTGGCGGATACTTGCCAGATTTTTTTGGAGAGCTTCATGAGATAGGATTCTATGTCGCCACAAAAACTTCCGATGCGACCAAAGCAGCGTTAGCAAAATTATGCAAAGACCAAGATAAACAACATCAAGATGACCTATATGATGTAGATGATTGTATAGCTATTGAAGAAGTTGCGTCATACCACGTACATTTAATTCCCACAGATAAGACGCAAGACTTTATACCTATGCGATCAGGATATGGAAAGTTCGATAAGGATATAACCTCTCAAATAACGCATTATAACTATTAAATTCCTTGCTACCGAAAGTAGTTTTTGGCTCTCTAGAATGCGCTGAACCCTCTTTGAATAGAGAGTTTTTCTTTTCCCAAAATTTGCAACTTTTGTACGCGATGTGTATACTTATGCTATAGAAAACTCTCTTTATAACGCTTGTTGTCGAGAGCTTTATATACTAGTAGTAGTAATGAAAAGGAGTTTGGAGTACTTATTTGGAGTCATCTCTTTTGGTTTGTTGTTGGCGTTATTTCTGCCGAGCATAGCTATGCGCGTGCATGCTGCTGATCCTGGATCATTTGAAATTTTTCCCAAAGCTTCTTCCGTAAATGAAGCTGGGAATAATATCTATGGTCAATACGTAGAAGAGTTGGGTAAAAATAAAAAAGCGGATTTCTGGAAAGTATATAATGATAGAGCAGATGAGTTTAGTAATTCGAAAGATATATGATCACAGTTCGCAAGCTGAATCATGAATCGAGATACTATATTCCTTTTTCTAGCTCAGATCGTGAGAGTACTTTCAAATATGGCGCTCGTGATTGGTTCTGCTATGATTATCTATGCGGGATACTTATATATATCATCAGTGTATACTGGAGACAACGCTGCCAAAGCAAACGAAGCAATCAAACGAGCTATAATCGGTATAATCGTGGTGATCTTCTCGTACGCTATTATCAGAATCTTAGTTAGTGCATTCTTGTAAACTGTTTTGTTCGTTAGGGTAGCCGAAATTAGCAGATTTGCAAAAGTGGCATAGGCTTTACTATAAATCCGCTATTTTCCCAATAATTCTAACTCACACCGACCTAATTCAGTACAAGATTTGATGATTGTGATAACTTTTCCTGGCATTCTAAGCCAACTTCAGTATGTTGTACCTAATGTCTTTTAGTACATTTTTTGTGATAGGATGAAAATCGATACCGCAACAGCGAAGAAATGATTCATTATACAGGTCGAAAAAAAGCTGTATAAAATCCTGGATGTCTCTCATACTCATACAGGGAGAGGTGGAGCTACGTATACGTTCAAAGTACATAATGTTATCGAAGGAGGAAATCAACAGTTGACCTACAAGTCTGGTACGATATTGGAACAAGTCGATGTACAGACATTGAGCGCATTGTACTTATACACAACAGGAGCAACCTACACGTTTATGGAAAATGATACCTCATCTATGCATGAAATCCCGGCTGAAGATATAGAGGATGTCTCACCGTATCTCAAAGAAAATTTGGATTGTTATCTTATGCTGTTCGAAGGAAATGTGATCGGAGTGATATTGCCTACGACTATTGAATACAAAATAACTGAAACTGTCCCTGGGGTGAAAGGCGATAGAGCAAGTGCAGGGAGGAAGCCCGCAACGCTTGAAAACGGCCTAGAGATACAAGTACCTCTGCATCTTGAAGCGGGAGCGATTGTAAAAGTAAACACTGCAACGGGAGAGATCGCATAATTTTGCTACATTATTCATTTGCATAGAGAATTCGAAAGCTCATCAAGATGAAAAGAAATCAGATCATAGAAAATATAACGATAGACTCTTTGTGATACGGCGGCGTTGGTATTGCAACTTTACCGAACTGAAAAAAAGTACTGGTCAAAGGAGCTTTACCTGAAAGCGTGGTCGACATAACTATTGTAAAAAAGAAAAAAGACTATGTGGAGTGACATATCGTGCGTGTCCACAAAGTTGCTCCAGAGTGGTTAGATGGCGAGGTGAAATGCCCTCACTACTTATTTGGCTATCAGAAAGCAGCCGATCAGCACGATGTGCCTGAATACAAAAACGGTTGTGGTGGCTGCAAACGACAGATTGTCTCTTATGATAAGCAGTTGCAACTCAAACATGATATTGTAAAAGATTGCTTCAAAAAACTTACTGCTGCTGGTGAAAATATTGAAGTATACGATGTCTTGCCATCACCGCTACAACGATGATATAGAAATAAAATAGAGTTTTCTTTTGGTAAATATTTGAAAAAGAATCCAGACTATTCTGATAACCCAGAAAACCAAAACAACCAGAACAATCAAAACAACCAGAACAATCAAAACAACCAAAACAATCTAGAGAAACAGAACAACGAAACAGGCATAGAAAATACAGACGCCGAAGAATACCTAACCATCCCCACCCAAGAAGCAAATACTGAAGAACACTCTTCTCACAGATTTTCCATCGCAGAACATCGACAGTTAGGTTTTCACAAACAAGGCGAATTTAGCAAAGTCGTAGATATTGATCAATGCTATCTCGTTTCACAACCGATGCATAAGATCTATGTGTATCTCAAAGAGCAACTCCTTTCTTCTAAGCTTCCGGTCTATGATGTGGTCACGCACAAAGGCCTGTTCAGACATCTTGTGTTAAGAGAGGGTGTACATACAGAACAACTGTTAGTAAATATTGCTATCGCTCCAAATCATTTTGTAGAACATCCGCAACATCAGCATATTCGAAATGAACTCCTTGCTTCATGGAAACAAGATCCATTTTTGCAACAACATATCACTACGTTAGTGATCACAGAAAATAGCGGTGTTGCTGACGTCGTTAACGGTCAAGATATTAGTTCGCACACGATACGAGGAGAGGGGCGTATTTTTGAGTCGTTACATTTTACATGAGTAGAGGAGTTTGGTAGCGGTAATGAAGATAATAGCACGGACAATAACACAGACAATAATACAGATAAGAAAATAGATCAGAAAATAGATCAGAAAATAGGTAAGAAAAAAGACCAGAATCCGGATGAGATACGCGTAACATTCCAAGTCTCTCCGTTTTCGTTTTTCCAAACAAATACTACTGGCGCAGAACTCCTGTTTCAGACAGCCCTCACAATGGCTGGGCATATAACATGAAACATAATAGATCTCTACTGTGGAAGTGGATCGATCTGACTCAGCTTCCTAGCATTGTGAGCAGGGAAGCGCGTCAAAGGAATTGAAATCGTTCCATCAGCAGTTCATGATGCCTATGAGAATGCAAAAATAAATGGACTTGGTGATCGTGCAGATTTTTATGTAGGGAGAGCAGAACAACTCCTCAAAGAATGAACTATCGATACGACTTTTTTCGTCGGCGATGATTTGATCGTTGTAGACCCACCAAGAGATGGTCTTCATCCGAAAGTGATAGAATTTTTATTGTCGTGTAGAAAACAATTTACGTTTAAGTTATTATATATTTCTTGTAATCCAGTAACGATGGCTAGAGATATTTCATTACTTATACAGTGAGGGTATAAACTTTCTCATCTACAACCCGTTGATATGTTTCCTCACACACATCATATAGAAGTTATATGATTAATGAGATAGAAATGCAAAATGTCAGAAAAATGATTTTCACAAGGGGCGCTCTTATATACGGCTTATTTACAGACATTTCTGCGAACTACGCTTTATTTGGAGTGCAATCTGCTCAAAACTCTTCACCTCATAGAGAGTAAAGCCTCTTATCATTGAGGTTTTCGCTCTTTTCTATGAAACATACTACAACGTATATGGGTGAAGTAACAAGTGGAAAGTAGGGTAAATGCAAAGAAAAACAACAAAATAGTATCCCTTCTACAAGCCATTTGCAGTCTAATATTGACTTTTATTGGGAAAAGGCTTGCTTTTTTCGAAAATAGTAGATATAATTTGAATGTGTTTTATTCTTCTTATTTATTTAACGACATGAAAAATTTTAAAAGAGCTTTTGGAGGGTTCACCCTCGTAGAAGTTTTGATCGTAATTATCATCATTGGTATTTTGATCGCTGCTTTACTTCCAAGATTGACAGGGACACAAGCAAGAGCTAGAGACACTGCAAGAGCTGCAATGGTAAATCAAATTGCAAACGGAGTTTCACTACTAATCTGAGATGCAGGCTCATTGACAACGCACAACACTACAGGGTATTGTATGACTAGAGTGGGTGGTGCACAACTTGCTGGTTCAGTAAATGGAACACCAACAACGTTGGATACGTACATGAGTAGTATGCCACAAGACCCACAAGGTAGTCATGTGAATTTGATCTGTAATGGTGCAGCGTGGGTAATGATTGGTACTGGTATCGATGCGAACTCTGCAATCGTATACTCTGCATTTGAACAAACAAATGGGGCAAACGTAGCAGCGCCTACTGGAGCAGTCACTGGAAATAACGCAACTTCAGCAAATTTCCAAACTTGGATTAGCACAATTGGAACTGGAGGATTCGGAGTATTGGTAAGAGGATAATTTGATTTTACAAATGGTATAAAATGACAAACGCACTCGCAAGAGTGCGTTTTGTTTTATATGCCACTTTTGCTTGTGCAGACTTTCTTATCGTATGAAATTACCTTGTAGAGTGAGACTAATTAATTACACTTCAATTTTTTAAAACGTTAACTTGTAACCAAGTAGATGAAATACAAAAGACTATTGTTGCCTATCCTTTTGCTTATATTAATATGTGTATTTCTGTGAGTCGGATTGGTTTCATATAGGAAGATAGCTTCTCCGTGGTGAGAAAAAGAGCTTCTGGGATATGCTTATTTGGGGAGAGTACCTCAAGATACGCCTGACTGCAAAACATGCCCTGCAACATTATTTTATTGGGATGATGACCATATAGACGATTGTACAATCAAAAAAGCTTTTTTCCCACAATGACTAGGT
This sequence comes from Candidatus Absconditabacterales bacterium, assembly GCA_038211735.1. Lineage (GTDB taxonomy): Bacteria > Patescibacteriota > Gracilibacteria > Absconditabacterales > Absconditicoccaceae > JBBQVK01. Next base: position 34,834 of record JBBQVK010000002.1, read on the forward strand.
AAGGACACGCAAGAAGATACCATGGTAGATATCAGCACACAAACTCTTGAACAGCGACAACAAGAAAGAGATTGAAACCCTTATATGTTCAATATTTCAGTCTATGAAAAATTTGAGCAGATTTGTTGGCCAGAAACATGAGGGAATCTTCTCATACCACCTATGAGTTGATCGATAAACGTAAGCGGAAATGTTGTAGGGACCGGAATAATAGACGGTATAGAGTGAACAGCTGCTACGGGTACTACGGTAGGTACAGGAGAGATAGTAGACACAGTAGGAACAGGAAAATCGCAGTAAGAACTGCCATAGATTAGATAGTAAAAACCTTTCTACGTAATAGCAGAAAGGTTTTTATGAATTTTCTTTTTCTTATATAGGTATGTATGATGTAATACTTCCACACTCGTCTGCACAGTCATTATTAGTTTGAAATAACCGCCTCAATCGCAGCGAAGTTTCCTATACCATCTGCATTGACGATAATAGAGAGCTCGTCGCCAGTGTCCCCTTTGTAGTACGTAACAGCTGCTTGATTGAGGTAGTAGACCGTTCCATCATCGCTGATTGCGGTGAACTTGTTGTCGTCTGATTTGGAAAGTGTTGCTTTGATATATTTCTTGTTGGCTTGTCCTATGAGTTTATAGATAAGTTTCCCATCTTCCATAATTCTTAGTTTGAGGACGTCTCCAGGGATAAGTTTTGTCTTACTAGAGTAGTTGAGAGGAACAGGATATTTTTTCTTGTCTGATCCTACCATAAAGTACCCATCGTACACTCCTTCAACAACCTGTACGTGATCGCCTTCATCGTATGAGTGGAGATCTCCTGTGAGTTTATCCATATCAATTTTGAGGTCTTCGATCTTGTCGCCACCATTTTCAATGAATTGCTGTATGACCAGTTTTGCTCTTTTGGCATCGATTTCAATCTTCCCCAAGATCTCTTCGAGGGCTTTCAATCAGCCGAGCGTTTTTGCGCTGCTAGCTTTACTGGTAGTTGCGCTTTTTGTCGCAGGTTTTGCAACCGTTGCTTTTGTTTTTGGCATTGTATTGTTTGTGTATGGGATAAATGAGCCATCACTATATACTACGAATTCAAAAAATCAATAGAAAGCTATTTCAACGGCTCGCTCAATCAAACAAAAAGCCCATATGGAATGGGCTTTGGGAGATTATTGTTCTTTTGCATAAGGTAGCTTTATCTTACCAAGATTTCTTTTCAAAAGCGCTTGTTCTCATTGGAACATCTGGGTCACGTACTTCTTCTTGGATAAGATGAGTGAGTTTCGCTTCCATTTCTCCGTCTGAGACATCGAGTATGGCTACCGCTTCTTTGAGTTTTTCGCCACCTTGCTTGATACGATGATAATATCTACTTAGTTCAGAGACCATTTTAGAAAAGTCTTCATTTTGATCGAGGAGTACCTGTGATTTATGCTTGAGGATCCTATTTTGCTCTGCGTACTCTCTCATTTGTAATTCTTGCTGTTCAAACTCATTTTGGAGAGATTTGAAATTATCTCTAAGCTCATCGACCATCTTTGCGTTCCCATATCTTGTATAGGCAACACCGTATCATATACCTGCACCAATAACAAGGCCTAATAAGATATACAAAATCATCTCCGTACTTTAATAATAAAATATACTATAATGATTATTTGTATTCATTCACCCTGTATTTTGCAAGCACAACTCATTTTGACATTGCAATAGAAGAGTGCACTTGTATTATAAAACAATACCTTGTTTACCTCAACTGCGGCTTATATGTTCCAGTTCGATGAGGCGTTCGTAAAACTGCTCCAACGCAAAGACGCCAAGACGTACAACGAATTTTACGTACGTACGGTCGATATATTGTTTCGTTACGCTCATTCGCGTTATTTTCTTACGAAAGCAGAAACAGAGGATTTGCTCAGCGAGTTTTATCTAAAATTCCGACAAGTGGTTGTAAAATATGATCCGCAATATAAGTTTGAAACATTCGTACGAACTGTTTACAAAAATATGCTCAAAGACTATTTCAAAAAATCTAAACAAGTTCATCTTAGTGAAGAAGTTATTGCATCTGTAGTAGATGATAATGAAGATGATCTACTTGATGTAGTGGAACGTTCATATCAGTTGGAACAAATAGAAGAGGCAATGCATTGATTGGATGCAGTGTGCGGTGAAATTATTTTTTTGAAATTTATCGAAGGTAGATCATCACAAGAAATGAGCAAGCTGCTTGGAATCAGTCAGGAAGCGGTAAGACAAAGAGTTTCAAGAGCAGTGCGTAGGCTAAAAGAGCTCTTAGAAGAGTAAATACTATGTTATATTTATAGCATTTGTCAACCACATCATTCGAGTGAGAATGGGTGTGTATGTTAGAGAATCGGCATATATACTGGGCTTTCTAGCCTATCCGTAGAAACGGCTTAGATACTCGATTTTTGACGAATTGCTTGCAACAGATAGTCAAACTTTTATTATCTTGTCATGCTTTTATTTATTTATTGATTCTATCAATGACTAAAACTCAACTAATCGTAGCTATCGCTGAAAAATGTGGTGTATCTAAAAGACTCGCTGGCGATATGGTAAATTCTTTCATCGACTCAGTAGTAGGAGGTGTTAAGAAAAATGGTGAAGTAAGATTACAAGGTTTCGGAACTTTCAGAAAATCTCGCAGAAATGCAAGAATGGGAGTTAACCCAAGAACAGGTGAAAAAATCCAAATCAAAGCTTCAAACACTGTTGGATTCAGAGCAGGTGCTCAATTCAAAGAAGCAGTAAACTAGTCAGATTGAGCTCGTCTCAATTTTCTTAGTAGTTTGCATCTATCTTGTTAGTATATAATAAGACAGAAGAGTCCCGTATCCGTACGGGATTTTTTTGTAAGAAAATTTTTCACTTATTTCAATTCACTTCTTTGGATATATTTGGATTGATCTGGCTTTACCTGGCATATTTTATATTGGTAATAATCCACCAAAACGATACATATAAGGTATTTAATACCCATTGGGAGTATGAAGAAACACCTCAAAAACACATTTATCTACCGACGATACAAAAGCTTTAAGGCTTTTGTAGCATTGCGTATGTATGGCAACCCTTCGGCTGATATGATAGTTATAGGAGTGACAGGGACAGATGGAAAGACCACTACGAGCAGTTTGATCCATCATATTTTGCATACGTGTTTGGGTAAGTCGGTGTTTATCGGGACGACCGGGATTTTGATAGGTAAAGAACGGATGCATGGGGTCACCAAGATGACCTCTTATGATCCGATGCAACTCCAGCAGATACTAGCTAAGGCGCGTGATGCATGATGCAAGTACGCGGTGCTGGAAGTTAGTTCGCACGGTTTAGAGCAGAAAAGATTCAACGGTATTACTTTTCGTGGAGCAGTGCTGACCAATATTACGCCCGAGCATCTTGACTATCATAAGACCATGGAACATTATGCGAGCGCGAAGCAGAAACTGTTCCAATTAGTCGAACAAAATGTAGGAGATGGAACTTTTGCAGTTTTGCCTCGGGACGATCTGTGGGGACAGAAGCGATATAAGGAAATGAACTTTAATACAAAGCTTTCATATGGGTTTACTGATCAAGCAGATATTTTTGCTACACATATAGATCAAAAAACTGATCACACTCTCTTTACGTTACAGGCTGGTCAAAAGAGCCATCAAATTAAGACGAACTTAGTTGGTAAATTTAACGTGGCGAATATAATGGCTGCTCGAGGAGCGACCGAGGCACTAGGAGTAGAGAGCCACCAAATTATAAAAGCAATAGACACTTTTGAACGTGTGAGTGGGAGACAAGAACATATGCATATCAGTGGCGTAGATCGGTATGTTGACTATGCTCATACTCCTAATGGCCTACAAGTTACGTTAGAGTTTCTCCAAAGCATCAAGAAGGAGTGACGTGTGATCTGTATCTTCGGTGCGCCTGGACAGAGAGATCGCGGGAAAAGGCCCGTGATGGGAGAGGTAGTGCAGAAATGATCTGATATCATAATCGTTACGGACGATGACCCTGCAGCAGAAGATAGACGACAAATCATCGATGATATCCAAAAATGAATAACTAAGAAAAAAGGAGATAACTATCGGATTATTCCTAACAGGCGCGACGCAGTACATTTTGTAGCGCAGTTGGTCCAGCCAGGAGACGCTGTCTTAATGGCCGGTATTGGGCATCAGGACGTTTTGTTTACTAATTATGGAACTATTCCTCGAAGCGAAAAAGAGATTGTAAGAGAGGCGACGGTGATGTCGAGCGTGTAGATACTTAAAGTCATTCATTCGTCGGGAATATTGTGAAGAGAAGAGAACGGGAGCACAGAAACGCGGGAGAACGGAAGCACAGAAATGCGGGAGAACGGAAGCACAGAAGAACAGAAATACAGAAACGCGGGAGAACAGAAATACAGAAACGCGGAAAATCATCCTTTTGAAAATCATATTACTTCACCTTTCTTACTCTCATGCATCGATTAGAAGAGAAGTTACGTAAACGTCTGACAGGAGAGCGATATGGCTCACTAGAAACTTTATTTAAAGGACAGGGCGTGGCGGTTAGCGATTCGAGACGTTACCAGCCTGGAGATCAGAAAGCAACTATCAATCGAAAACAGACGGCAAAGCGTGATCAGTTATATGTGAATGAGTATGAAGCAGAACGTACAGCAACTGTCGACCTATTTCTAGATATAAACGCTAATCGAGCAACGGGCGTCAATGCGACCAACCGATCGTTAGCGAGAGATTTCTTGGCGGACTATATGGTCTTTGCAATAGAATATGGACTTATTACAACAGGATATCTGTCGAAGCACAACGATATTTTTCCTAAACGTTTGTGATGAGAACGTGATTTTATGGAGCGATACAATGATATAGAACGCGACGTAATGACTACCTCTAAAGACTCTTATAGTAGCTCTTTATCGATATTCCTACAGTATGAAAAAACTCTTACTAAGAGACGTGTAGTCATAATAGTTGCAGACTTTCTAGCTTTATCAACATCAGATCAAGCTATCTTACAATGGCTTAATCAAAGATGAATCGTTATCTGCGTGAGTATATCTTCCTGCTTACTGATCTGAAAATGATATTCTTTTCTAACTTCCAACGAGGATAAAAGTAAGGTCGATGGTATCGCATTAATTTAAATACGTCACTCTTCTTTGGAGAAAAAGCTTTTATCGTTAGTGTTTTTGAAACTAGCATGTCGTTCTCGAGGGAGTGGTCTATCAGAAATTTGATCTAAAATTATTTCTATATTGTATTTCCCCTTCTTCACTCTTGAAATATAGGTAAGGAAAGTATACAAAAACTTTTCCCTATTTACGCAAAGAGCTGCTGTATGAAGATTACTCACAGTAGGATTTGCAAGTAGAATATACTCTTTAAATTCCGAACTATCAAATTTTTCTGGAGTAATAAAAGATTCCAACTTAATTAATTTTTTCCTAATCCGATTTGGATTCATAGTAGCATCGACTAAGCCAATGTCCTTAGTTTTTGAATCTATACATGCGATATCAAAGCCAAATTGCTTATCGTCATAATCTGAGCTTACAAACCATTTTTTCTCATTCTTTTTAGATATAGGACCATTTAAGAGATCCGCGAGCATGTACTCTTTGAGAAAGCATAAGATCATATTTTTGTATCTTGCCTCTGTAAGTTTCCCCTCCCAATTCGTCTTATATATCTCTTCTTTTTCTTCGTTTCTTTCGCCTTGGTAGAAAAGATGTTTAGTTTTCCTTACCCATTCTTCAAGAGGCTTTCTTAGTTTATTATACTTTATATCGGAAAAAATGTCCTCATATATTCTCTTTGCTGCGCTTTTTTGATAGTCTGTTAAAGCGAGTGGACGGTGCATCCCAAGCACTGGATGAGTCGCCAAAAAATAGATAACGCATTGTAAATATTTTTGGATAGAAATAGGAAGACCAATATTAAATCAAAAATCTAATGTACGTAATGGTAGTAAGCCCATCTGCTCATATGGTTTTAGGTCTTTTAACAGCCCAGAAGTTTCTTCTGCATATCGGTCTTCTAGTACAAAACTTCCGAGATCTTTATGGGCAATTTGTGATATATTCACGGATTTATTACGTCCTCGCGTTTTTGTAGTATCTAGTTTTTCTAGAGGAATTACTACCTTTTATAACGATTTATTTGATAGGATCTCTTCTAGAGAAGTAGTATGTGTTTCAGCGGAATATGTAGGAACCATAGAACCAATATAATTTATATCGGTTATAGATTCAGGCTCTTTTCAAATTTGCACATGCAACATTGGGATGTCGTGCATCATATGTCTTTCTGTTAAGGTAGGGCTAGGAAGAGTACCCATACCAATAATTATAGGGTTGATCTCTGCAGGAGCAGATTGATTGACTGCATTGTTAGTAGTATTTTCTATGTTATCTTTAGTATTGAGTAGCGAACGTAATTTACTTGTAGTCGATTGCATAAACTTAGAAAGTATAGAGGGCTTCGTCACACACGACTCTTTGATTAATCTTAGATAATGTTCTCCTGATGGGGTCATATATTGCTCAATCTAAAGTAACTTTATATATCTAATTAAAACACTAAGTCAATACCTCTCATTCGCCTAGCATAAGTTGTTTTTTGTCCTTTTTGGAGTACTATATTAGTGTTTCAACATTATCTGAGTGTATTTAGTGGTCTATTTATTTCTTCTCTATCGCATGACTCCTAGCAAAGAAAATTATGCTTTTATAGACAATGAGAATGTAAATGTCTCCGTACAGAAACAAAAACGGAAACTAGATCGAGGGAAGTTTAGAGAGCGATTGGAAAAAGAACGAAAAGTGAAGGTTGCCTATATGTTTATGGGATATCTAGAGGAGTACGAACCAATGTACGAGTTTTTTACGTCGCTTGGGTACACATTAGTCTTTAGAGCGATGAATCCGAATCCTGATGTTCCCAACAAATGAAATATTGATACTGATCTTGTGCTCCAAGCGATGATCGACTGGCCAAATTATGACCAAGCAGTAATTGTTTCTGGAGATGGAGATTTTGCATCATTGGCGAAACATTTGGATGGACAGGGGAAGTTAGCGACTGTCATCGTCCCCAACGAACATAGATATTCTTGATTTTTGAATGAAGCTACAGGGGGAAAAATCGTTTCGCTCAACTTACTAAAAACTGAACTTCGCTATAAACCGTCTGGAAAGAAAAAAGACGACACCACAAAATGACCAAAATTTTCACCTAGCAAACAACTTATAAAGCATACTCCCAAGTCACAAAATAAAACCCAAAACAAATCACAAGAAAAGCCTCAAGATAAACAACAAAACAGACAACAAAACAGACAACAAAATAAATCTCAAGCAAAACTTGCCCCTACTAAGACGCCACCAACCAGACAAAATAAAGCCCCTATGCAACAAAACAATAAACCACAACAGTATAAACAGCCTGCAAAAGTCCAGCAACAGCCTGCGACTTCAAAACCAACGATACAACAGCCTTCCAAGACACAGCAACAACCAGCTAGACCACAACAGTTCAGCAAATCTCCAATCAGAAATTGAAACTCTAAAAAACAAAATACCTACAAATCTCCCGATGATAGGTTTTACGCATAGAGCAGTATCGAGATACGATAGTTTTTATTATACAAAATATCACAATGAGTAAACATACGATTCCAGAACCTCCTAAACCTATTAAACCTACGTACGCAGACGATAATCATGAATCGATTGGTGTGTTATTTAAGTTGCGTGCGCCATCACTAATGGTGGGACTTATCTTAGGTATAGGTATCTCTTTTGTAACTTCGAACTATGAAGCAGTCTTATCGCAGGATATTCATATTGCTTATTTCCTTCCGTTTATAGTATATATCGCGGATGCGGTAGGAACACAGACAGAGTCAATCTACTCACGCAAACTTAAAAGCTGAAAGGAAAAGGTGCTCAGATACATTCGGAAAGAGTTTACTTTAGGTATCATTTTCTGAGTGGTTTTCGGCTTACTTTCAGGACTTATTGCTTACTTATGGCTTCAAGATGAACTTCTTGCATATACCGTAGGAGCCGCTTCATTCCTTGCTATTGCGACTGCACCGTTGGTTGCTCTAGCAGTGGCAACGCTCTCTAAATCTGCACATGCAGATCCTGCTGCAGCAACGTGACCTATTGCTACCGTGTTACAAGATATGATTAGTGTGGTTATTTTTGGAACAGTCGCGACAATGATTCTTTTGAAATAAATTTTAATGGATCTAATTTTCAATGGACCTAATTTTTAAAGCAGAGTTGGCGTGCGGTGCACATAACGTATTAGTATAACATAGAAAATTTTACAATAAAAAAACTACTCAACGTAAGCAGAGTAGTTTTTCGTAAGGATAATTATAATAAGTTATTCAGCTTCTTGTTGTTCTTGTTGTTCTTGGTTTTCTGGTGCTTCAGCATCGTGAGGTTTTCCGCCTCCTTCGCCTCCTCATTCACCACCTTCTTCGCCGTCTCTAGCTCTTGCGAAGTCGATATAGATAGGTCTTCCTTGAAGTTCTTGTTCGTTACCTTCAGCTTTCGCTTTTGCAGCGTCTTCAGCCTTTGTAAATGTTACGAAACCAAAACCTCTAGATCTTCTTGTCTCTCTGTCGAGCGCAACACTTGCATACTCAACCTCTCACCATTGAGAGAAATACTCTTTTAAGTCTTGCCATCTGACGTGCCAGTGCAAGTTACCTACGAACAACTTGTTCGTTTCAATGTTTTCGTTGTCAACCATCTTACAATAATTCTGAGAAAGAACTAAATATCGCCACGCAACGCAATGTAGCGTAACAATTTGTACAATATCGTTTTTTCAATTAATTGCAACTGAAAACATACAGAACTTTTTAAAAGTCACCATATATGCTGTATGGCAATAGGTTGTTATCTGCTATCAGATTGATATCTTGCGTGGGTAAGGAGCAGTGTTCTAATTGCTTTCGCTTACTGTTTAGGTACTATTTTTGTATTTATTTTTTGTTCTTTATTGATGGCAACTACAACTACAACTAAGACATTTAGTTTCGTAAAGTTTTACTTTACCATAGTTTCTATAATCAGCGTAATCGGAATGGTAATCGCATATGCAATCGCATCGTACCAACTCCTTATGTTAGCAGTAATTACGAATGAAGAGTGGGTCACCCAAAGAGCATACTATGATTTACAACAGTGTGAACAACCAAGTCCATATCCAATGGATGTATACGGAAACACAAAACCTATCCCTACCAACGATCCAAATTACGTCCTCCCTCCAAGAACAAAAGATGAAATCGCTACCTGTAAGCAAGAAACTATGACAAGATATGATAAACAAAGATCTTTTGAAACCAAACAAACGACTATAGGCGGTTTAGTACGAGGCACCTTCCTACTTATCCTGTTCATCACGCATTACCCACGCATGATGAAATTGGAAAGACAAGCGAAGACAACTGAAACAATGGGGAAAGCTTCTATGAAGAAAATTGCGAAGAAATAAATACGACGTAAAACATAAAAAGAAAACCCTGCATCAATATGCAGGGTTTCTTACTATACTTTTGGGAATTACATCGTGCGCATAGCCTTTTGCTTATAGATTGTCCCCGCAAGTCCTTTTAGAAAAGGAATTTGAGAGATCATTTTTTCACTGATCTCGCAGATTGCTGACTTTCCTAAGTACTCTAATGGGTATTGATGCCCCCACTTTCCCATGATTGCGTTATATACAACATCATATCCCATGAGTGTAGAGTGAGGTCCCCAGATTTTTTCATCTGGATTGGAGTGTAGGATGTCTATCACTGCCTGTATCAGAGAATAATTACTGAATCCAATCTTATTTGGATTGTATTCGAGGAAGTTCTTGTGTCCGGTCAAAACACCATTTGGTCCCTTAAACTCAACGATTACATTGTATCGCTTAGCAAGAATCAATAGTTTGTGATTCATAATTTTTTGTTTTTAGTTTAATGATCAAGTATTGACTTATAGATAAAAATAATTATATTACAATAGCAATGTAAGATAAAAAATATCCACTTGCAAAGCAAAAAGTATTCACTATCTGTTAACTATCATGTTACATCAACTTACCCACAGCCCAAAGAATTATTGCTTTAGATGGATGACATCTGAGGGGGTTTTTGGTAGGAGAAATAGTATAGGTACATAACAACTACGCTATATAATGAACTGCCAAAAGGCCTCTCTAGAGATAGAGGGGCCTTTTTGTTTGTCTTCTAGATGTGTACCCGTTTGTTACTACGTAAAGGTTTGTTCTCTCCATTTGTTAAACAAAAACACCACATATTTTACTTCTTAACCTTACACACAATGACTACAACACTCATCACTCCAACAGGAGGGCGGAAACTTCCAGAGGAGGAGCAGTCGGTTGACCAATCGGAAACGACAACAAGTCGCGGATCGATTGTAGATCAAACGCAATCTTCGCTCAGCGGAGAACTTCTCTGATCGGGACGCACAGGCAAAAGACGGGCTAGTTCTACCGGACTCGGGTTCATCGAATCTGGTGGCGACGACGCTCGCGTAGATGATCTCTTGTAAACGATCGACGGATCGTAACAGTAGAAAAAACTAATGAAGAGGTTTTCAGTTGCTAGCACTGGACCTCCCTCATATCTAGGGAAAACTTTTTTACCTATTTTACTCACATTTACATCTATGGAACGCTATCTAGACCTACTCAAAGAGTTTATCGCTTTCAAATCAATCTCGACTGATCCATCTTTCAAAGATCAGATGTTGTGATGCGCCGCCTGGGAGATACAGCAACTGCAGAAGAATGGCTTCCAGACTCAACGCATTGATGGATTTGGAAATCCACTGGTATATGCTGAGTATGTGGTCGATCCAAAACTTCCAACCTACCTCGTCTACGGGCATTACGATGTACAACCGGCTGAACTAGAAGATGGATGGAGTAGTGATCCTTTTACATTAAAAAAAGATGACGAAAGATTATATGCAAGAGGTGTAGTTGATAACAAATGACAACACTTGATCCATCTTGCTACTATTTTTGATCTTATAGAAAAAAATGAGCTCGGCGTAAATGTAAAAGTTCTCATCGAAGGAGATGAAGAAACGTGATCGCCGCATATTGTTGAATTTTTTGAACAACATAGTGAACTATTAAAATGTGATGGGGTGGTGATTTCTGATGGAGAGATTATTGGTCACAAAACACCAACAATGTCGCAGTCATTTAGAGGTGGAGCTAATTTAACGTTAACTATTACTACTGCGAATACTGATGTCCATAGCGGATTGTATGGCAATATTTTACCATCAGCAACTCATGAATTAGTAACTCTGTGTGCGAAATTTTACGATGACAAAAAACTTATCGCTATCCCTGGATGGTACGATGATGTCGCGCCTATTGATACAGTTGCTAAACAAAATAATCTTAAAGTGCCATTTGATGCAGAGGAGTTATTCGCTGCTACGGGAGCCAAGGCATTAGCAAATCCAACATGATATGATCCTGTAACTGCCAACGGATTGCTCCCTACTATACAAATTAGTTGACTACAATGATGATACACTTGAACGGGGTACAAAAATATTATCCCAGCACAAGCAACGGTAAAAATTAATTTCCGTTTTGCGCCAGGACAAAATGCCGTTAAAATGATTGAACTATTTGAGATGCGAGTACAAGATCAACTTCCTTCTTACTGTTCTCATTCGATTTCAACTTCTGATCCATATGACGCAATCGCACTTGATATCGATAATTCTTTTGTAGAAAAATGTCGCGATCTACTTGCAGAAGTTTATGGAAAACCAGTAATCATGAGGTATTGCGGTGCAGCAGTACCAATTGGTGGCCTCTTTCAAAAATACATTGGATGCCCTGTTGCAGATGTCGATCTCTGAAACGAAGACTGCAACATGCACGGCATCAACGAAAACTTCCGCATAGAAAATGTGGAGAAGGGGTTGAAGGTTAGTGAGATGTTGTTTAAAGCCTAATAAAATCAAACTTATCAACCTATTGACATAATATAATTATTGTTTATAAGTTAAATTCAATTTTACTGGTTTAATCGCAAATGCATATTTTCTCAAAAGAAGAAGAGTTAGTAGTAGAACTCAAACTATCAGAAGTTAACCATTTTAAGGATCTAAAAAGCTTTATTGGTGTTCAATTAAGTAATAACTTTCTCGATATAGATTCTCTGATTCTAAACGCGCAATGAAGTAACTTCCCAAAAGAGATTATAGAAATCTTAACCAGTATAGATTTTGAAAAATCTTTGCCTGTCAGCACAAAAAAATCGCGTAAACAAAAATCACTAGAAAAACAGCCCTATTATCAAGAGTTAGTGGGCATTCTTAATCTTCTAATTTGAAGAGACAAGAAGTTTCCAAGTATGGTTAAATTCAGAAATTATATATCTGAAGACAAAAACTCTCCTTATTATAATCAAAAAACACCTAGCTTGCCTTCTATTTTTCGTTGGAAAACTTGAGAAACTTATCCAAGAGATGGAAAAGTAGTGGTAGAGTATCTTAAGACATTAATAACTATTGGAAATAATAGTTCAAAAAAATAATATTATTTTTTCTTTCCAAGTATCTTCTTCTTGATGGGCTTAGGATCGGTAAGATCTAGATAATTCTTCTGTGTTACCACTTTCTCACCGAGCTTTTCTTCAATATTTTTTCTCGTATCACCCGCAACACTTCCTCCGTCTTTAGCATCATCTTTGAGCTTGGAGATGGTTCTGCTATCTCTCTTTTTGTGAAGGCTAGTTGTGGTAGCTTCACCCAGCATCGTTAAAATAAGCTCTAGATCAGTCATGTGGTCTCTTAGATTTTGCTGATCAAGTCATTTATATTCTTTGTATGTCTGTACATCCATACCGAACGCCGCGTTCATAATCTCATTGGTGAGTATAGCATAATCGTTTCATGCTTTGACTCATCTTTCGCTCCACTCTTCTGTGAGTTCTTGTCTGACTGCTATTCATCTGACTCTTTTGTTGATCCACTCTTTGGAGTATCACTTTTCTTCGAAGATCTGCTTCATTCTTTCTTGTGCAAGCTCTGGATTATTGATCTCATCTATCCTCTCACTTCCTACTTTTGCAAGCCATTGTTTGAAGGGTTCTGCTTTTGGTGAGGGGACGGATTGGATGATGCGAAGGATTCAGCTGGTGTTGGAGCAATCTGTTTCTCTCATCTTCCCATCTGAAGCAAGCAATTTCAACTGTCGACAAACTGTCGACGGTTCAAATCCATCTTCTGCCTTCACGCGAATTTTCATCTTATACCAATAGTCGCGGGGATCCCTGCTATCTGTCAATACTTCAATCACGTCAATTACAGAAAAATACCATTGGTTATCATGCCATATTTTACGAATCTTCTTCTGCTCAAAGAGGGCAATAGTTGTTTTAGACATCTAAAGGTAATAGAAATAATAAATACTAAAAAAGGACATGATCTTTTTCAATTAATCTAGACCAATGTGATGGTATGGAGAAATTATTATCTTTGCAAGCGCTTTCTTACTATTGAGGAAGAATAAATGTAGAATTATTGCTAACTGCACCTTTGATATGCTTGATGGCCCATGCAGGCCTTTAATATCTTATTGTATGTATTGTCTATTTGCTCGCCAATGTTTCCTTACACATATACGTAAGAATTCCAGGATTTTCTGTGATTATTCTTGATCGCTCTGTAAGAAACTCTTCTTGTGCATGAGGGACAGTCGGGATATAATGGGGTGCAAATTTTTTAAATATTGCAACGAATTTATCGTACATCTCTTTATATCATGGGCTGGCTTCATTCTCTAGCCGATCTAATAGCTTGCCTGCATGTTCTGGATTTGCTGCGAGCGCAATATCGAAAATTCTAAAACACATATAAAATTGCCCTCCAATCTCGATAGATCTAAATTCTGATTCTCGTTCTGTACCATGAGGATTGGTATGATGGAACTCTTCCTGTTCTAGTATCGCTACAAAAAAGCGGAATGAGTCTATTACATATGAGTCGAGTCCAGTATTTGTTAAAACTTGTGACTGTTGACCGTAAGTCAGTCATATTGCATCCAGATTCATTGTAATGAATGCGGGTATATTTCAATTACCTTTTAGCTTTGTATGTCACATCTCAGCTATTCTATTATCATTTACAATATATACCGTGCTATTTCAATAGGTTAAAGGTAGATAAGGAGTAAATCTTGTTTCTCCCTTGGGATAGAGGAGCGCTCATAATCCAAATAATGTTGCAATTACTTGTTCTGTATGTGTATAGTTCGGATATTCTATTTGAGCTCTTGCAAGGGCTTTTGCAGTGGATGGATTTTTTTGTAAATAAGAAGCAACTCATACAATGCTCTTATCGTCCAGACTCTCTAATTGAGTAGTGATTGCTATTTGACTGTCTGAAAAAAGTAAATTTGCATCTATGTTTAATTTTTCTCTAAAAAATTCTATTTTCTCGGAGAGTGCAGGTGATTCTTCAATCATCAACTCTCACTCTTTACGTTCAAGTCTGTCCGTCTTACACCCAAGAGTATTTAGTACGAGCAATCCAGAAAGTGTCAGCGCGCTGTTAGTAAAAAAAGATCTTCTAGATAGAGTGAGGCTAGGGGTAGTATCCTCGCGTGAATTAAAATTGTTCATTAGAAAAAACCATAGTAAAGAATAATTTACTATACGTTATTTCTATAATAAGTCAATTACACCTATATTTCCGCTAAATTTAAATAATGCAATAATGCAATAATAAATGCAGGGCAGTAGTTGTAAATCGGCTTATTAAATGTATGTCCGTGGCGGTATTATTCACTTTTCATTTTTTATTTTAGTATTTAAAAAACCTCTACGCCACCTTTGCTACTTCTCGCTTTTCCCATCGTTGCTGTTGATGTGAAGCGGGGAGTTCTTGAATTTTTTGTTCTATAGCTGCTATTACCAGGTCGTCTTTGCTTCCGTGATGATACATATCGATCAAGCCACTAATAGTTGCTTCGAGAGTGGTGATTATTCTTTGCTGATTTTGCTTTGTTGTTTCGGAAGATTCGATATTTTTTTCTATTCTTAGTAGTGGTTTGCCTTGAAGGAGGAGCTCTTCGATTTTTTTATTTGTCGCCACTTCTTTTTGTTGGATGCTTTCAGACTGTCGCGCACAGTTGTCTGGCGTGCCATCGATCTCGTAGAGTAGTGGGTTTCCTGCGCTATCTGGTATGAGCACATAGTTGCGAGCGTGCCCTACTCGGTCATCATTACGACCTGCGTATCCCATGAGTTTCCCTCACAAAATTCAGGCTTTCAATAACAGAATATAGAGCAGATTGGATGCGTCTTCACATACACCGACAAATAACTTGGAAGCTAATTGATCGCGGGATTCAGGATGTTTCTGAAGTACGATACTCTTATGCTGCATACACATAGTCGCTTGCTGTTCGAGAGGCTTTCCGGCTTTATCGCGTGAATTTATATTTTCCTTATCACATCGCATATATTTTCTCACAAACGATTCACACGCTATAATTTTTTCTTTGGGAGAAAGTTTTTTTATCTCATCAAGAAACATCTCGCACTCTTGTGGGAGATGGTACGAATAGTCAAAAGGATTTTCTTTATCGAAAAGATATAATTTTGCTCGTTTGGTGTATTGATCTTGCGAGATATTCCCTGGTATCGTTTCTTCCAAACACGAGTTCGAAAACTCTACTTTGACTTGTTTGGTATCGACTGGAAGATCGACGGTGATGACTCACGCTGGTTGTATGGTATGGTGAAGTGTGGTCCATCTACCTTGTGCGTCTTCGATACTTACTTGTTGTACTTCACAATTATTCGTTTGTAAGGGTAGAGAAATAGTATGTGCATCATTCTTATCTATTCAGATGTAGCCTATATTCGATGCAACCTCTCATAACTGATAAGAAGTATAACCGTTTTTGGCTGCTTTCCGTGCGCCATTGGTATACGTATCTGCGATGAAAGTTGTAAGGAAGTAGGGTACTGGATTTTTAAAGTTTAGATCAGCGGTAATTTCACTTGCCGTATCTAGCGCGTCTCATCATCTCCCATTATACTCTGCGTGATATGACATATCTCTTCCTGATCACCGACCATATCCCGAAGACCGTTGAGATATATTTCTTGGAAAGAGTAACTCACGAATGGTATTTTCTATGCCTTTACTGGGTGGTCTGGCGGTGATTGTGTCTACATAATCTCATGGATTTTTTTCTATGTCTCGTTGCACATATTTGTGAATAGTTGGGTCTACATTTCCTACTACATTATCTGCAGTATATCCCAGGTTATTTTTCCGTTTTCGATAGTCCGTATTTGGACCGAGCGAATAGAAATACTGAATGATTACTGCGTCAGGATGTTCAGAATATCATGAAATAACATTCAATACATCAAGTTCAATTTTCAATCACTCATCAGTAGCGCGAGGAGTATTGGGATTTACATGTATTATCTTTTCGCTTGTTATTCATATGACAATTGTTTCTCCATTTTCATTCACAAAGCAACCGACACTGCTGCAGTAGCAGGGGATTAGTTCTTTTCACGTCACATCGATACATCCCCATCGTCCATCGTACTTTACCGCAAATCCAACCTCTCATAGAGGCTCAATCGCCTGATACTTAGGTTCAGGAGTTTTCAATTGATTACCGTTTTCATCTATGAGACTACACATTCAAAGTATACTTGTACGGCATATGGATAGTTTGTTATTTACTACCTTTATGTTATCGTAACTGAAAGGTCTGCGGGCCTTCCATTCAAAATCTACAACACCACAATTGATTCCTCTTTCATCAACTACCTTACATAATGTATCTGTCAGGTGATAAGGTGTCCGTCCGTTCAAATCTTTTAGTGGTTTCCCATCTATACTCCATATACCTCATGTTTCTGTGGCGATGACATTCCGCGCAAGACGTTGTATGTCATCAAATATACAATCTATGACCAAAGTACAATCGCTTAGCCTTAGAATTCCTCGTTTACCACCCTTACGAACTTTAACCGATGTTTGGGTGCCCCACAATTCTTCAATCTCATCATATTCGGGGAAGAGAAGAACTAATCCAGTGGGAGTCATGATTCCGAATTTTCAAACTCAATTTTCAAATGAAAGGAATTGTTTTCACAATCTGTAAATTCATGGATAAGTCGCGACGACATCGCCTCCATCGGTATATAACCGACTATCTCCCTCATCATCTACGATAGCAATAATCCCTCAATTCGCTATAGGGGATATAGTATCGAATGTGACTGGTAAGATCACCTCTCATTTTGAAGAGATAACGCCTATCCTGTCATCGTGATCATGAACTTCGATTAATCAATTTTCCCAACATCTAAAATGCTGATATTTCATGGGGCATATCTCTGTATGTGATGCAATATCTAGGATCCCGGCATCCCCATCTACATTTTTAACACATACTAGATTTGGATTCGAACTTCACTTTAGCGAGGATATATCGAAGATAGCACCTCTTCCGAATATATATTTAGTATCACTTCAGTCACAGATGTACCTAGTTTTATCATGTTGAGAATGCTGAACACATACCAAATTTGAATCTTCGCCGAGTGATTTTATTGTAAATTTCTCGCAGGACAGCAGTGCTTCTCATTTATTATTTATCGTTCAGTATAATCCGCTTTTATCTTTCACGATAAATAAATTTCCGTTTACTGTGATCACACTTTCATAGTTTGAAAGGAGAGGATATTCTGTTTTTTGATTCGAATTAATCGAGCCAGTCGAATCAGATGCTACGCCATCGATAGGAGTTATCTCATAGGGAGTTTTGTCTCAGCCAGAAAGTTTGTATCACTGGGGGAGGAGAGAGATGATTTTATCTATCTGATATTTACGAGATTGGTCTGCAGACTCTTCACCGTGTGCCAAGAATACTTCTTCCCCATCTGACTTACGGACATGGAGTGCGCCATTCATAGCTGCCGCCAAGGAAGATTTTACTCCTTTGAGATCTCGAAGGTCAGTACGGAACATCTCTTCGAGGAGTGATTCGAGATTGTATTGTGCTGGTGAATCAGTGTATTTTAGTTGGTGAGTTCTAAGCTTTCTTCTTGCGATGAAATGCTCGTAGTAGTGATCAATTTTTTCTTTTAAATCACCACTCAGATTAGTAAGTGCATTGTCGAATTCATTATCTGGATCATAATAATCTCGCGCACTTCCCATAGATTCTATTTCTGACTTGAAGATAGACTTGAGAATATCTGAGTACTTTTTTCTTAACATATCAGACATTACTACACTTAGGAAGAATGTACGCTTAATATCGCCTCTTATCTTGGACGTTAACTCTAATGCATCATCTAAGCTATACCGTGCTACGAGACCAATGTACATCATTTGTCGAGTTTCGTCTTCGCTCTGAATTTCAGAAAAAATTTCCTCTTTTAATTTCATTAGTGCTTCTAATGGAAGAGGAGCGAAAGACTCTTTTTTCTCTTGTCTCTTTGAGAGTTCTGGTGTGTTCATACAAGGCAAAACAACCATCAAAATGATACATATATTATATCGTATAATGCCTTATATGTCAATTATTATGCCAAAATTAAATTAGCTGTGATAATGAAATAAACCCCTTATGGAAGGGATTTTATGAAATTGTTTGCCTCTGTGTGCGAGTAGAGTATGATCACTGGCTTATTGTGCTTCTCCAACATCGCAAAAAGCTTTGGTTTGCGAACTCGATTAAACTCCCGTATCCATTTGTAAAATCTGAAATCGATGTGCGACTCTTTGTTCACTCAGACGTCTGGTCTATCGATATGTCAGTACTTATATTTCAATAATCTCCGAAAAACATTCCATATGCATCTGATCTTTGGTATATCTAGATAGATAATGGTATCTGCAGCTACGACTCTTTGTTCAAACGTTACGGTATAGTTTCAGCCTGTTATCCGCATAGGTTGCTGAATAATATGTTCAATAATTTCAGATTCTTTTGCTGCATCGACTCTCGTTCGATGATCTCTCATCAGTTCTTTATCCAGATAGAAAGCAGGTATTCATAACTTCTCAGAAAGTTTCATAGCAAACGTAGATTTGCCTGATCATGCGTTACCAAATACGACAATTTTTTTCATGGATCAAATAATAAATAAGTCCCTTGTAAATGAAAGTTGTTATACGACTGTCAGCGGTATTAAACTAAGATTCAATTCGCATCTTTCCGTTGTTTAATCTTATAGGCATTCATTCTTTGTACATCAGTAAGACTTTCTAAGTAGAGAGTTAGATCTTCAACCATTTTTTTATAAGAATCATTACGTCCTTTGATTTTTTGTATCGCATCTTTTAAACTGCTTTCATAATTATCTTGGTTAATATTGATCTTTATCCCATTAGGGTCATTAGGGTGATTTTTTAAGGTTAATCACTTAACTTTGAAATTTCAAACCGGTATTTCATTAGCTATCCGTTCGTCTCATATGAATCAATTATTATATACTCATGCTAATACTTTATCAATCTTAGGTTTTCTAATTTGAAGTCATGCAGTATCTATTTCATAAATAATACCACATGATGGGAGATCTACTGTATCTCTAATCCCATATCCTGTATTATGCGTGGGTACTTTGACCGATATTCAACTAGCTGAGTAGTTTGTCGATCGTACCATATTTTCATTGTCGGTCATATAGGTGCCATACTCATTGCCATCTCTTACTGCTTTTTCTCATTTCCCATTTATTACCGATTCAGTGGAGGTTGTAATCGCTTTATCAAAAAATGATTCATTCAAATCATCAGGGTTAATTGTTATCGCTCTTCGTAACTTTGCAGGATGAGGAACGTTTAGGGTAGTGACTAACTCTTCTTTTAATTTTGGATTTGAAAATGGAGATACGGTCTCCTCCTTTTGTAAGATATCTTTATCTAGATCTTCTTGTGCCATGTTTATCAAGCGATTAAATCACTTGATAAGTATATTGGCAAATTATTTTTTGTCAAAACCGCCACTTCAGGGTGGTGAGACTTGAACTCACGACCTCTAGACCCCCAGCCTAGCATTCTAGCCATCTGAACTACACCCTGATTAGTTAAAAAGGATAATCATCTGAATCACGTAAATCACAAATGAAAATTTCCTCATTTTTTTGCGCTCCATTTTCTGTATGTATGATAGAAATATACGGTTTATCGTCTTTGATTCAAGCGTGGTGGACTGTAAGATCGATAAATGTGCGACCGTCGACTATTGTTGTAGTACCTTTCTTCCGACAAAAAAGATCAACTGGTTTTCATCGTTCTGCATAAAAATTTGGTACGTCTTTATGATGTTCTGGATACTGGATAGTGATTGCTAAATCATTATTTATTTCATTTCTTTCTCCTTGCTCATTTACTAGCTCTACTTTGTGTGATGAGCTATAGATGAGGCGAGTTAAATTTCCTTCTCTAGTTGGCAAAATAAGATGATAGATATCATCCCATTCATCTTGCTTATTATTATTGAGTAGAATTCGCTTTCAATCTTTTTGTCCATAGATGGGATTTTTACCTGAGAGATGACACCAGAGTGAATCAACCATCCCTGAGGGTACAGGCATCCTTCCATCATGGTAGATCAATCACCAAGTATTCTCGCACTTGAACAAAAACTGTAAATCGCTTCATGATCATAAAGAGATAATCTTATCCGCAATCGGAGGTAATATCTCTTTCATTCATCTTTTGCTTACCCCATATTTATTTCCTTGTGTATAAATAAAGTAAGGTCAATTTCTTTCGTCTACGGTTTCCAAGATTTCGTCTCGCTCATACACATGCGTATCCGTGATTGAGCTTAGTTTTTCGCCATCGTATTTTCTAAAAGTCCGTTTGCTGTTTAGGAAACTGAAAATCATACGTTTCTCTCGATCTATGCTACGCCAATGATGGGGAGATCCAATTAACAAGTCGTCGTGCATATCTTGTTCGGAAGAAATACGTAATATCCCTCTTTCATCTTCTTTTTTTTGTAGCCCAGTAAAATGCAGTACGTCCTTATTGTCTATCCATTCTAAGTAAGGCAGTTTTGCTCGACCTTCTATGCCACATACTGATTTAGCAAATGGTTCTATTTGGAGTACTGTATAGACCCCATCGTTATCTTTATTCAAACAGATAATTCACTCTTTGTCATCTGTAATAATTTTAATTGTACTATCGAACTCTTTATCGAACATTCTTGTGATGTCATCGTATAGTGGAGACAAAATAACTTGTCCTTTAGCTGAAACCATTCATTTTTTTCCTTCTTTTGTTGTAACGAAAAGGAGATGTGTACGATCGCAATTCCAACCATACGGATATCCCACAAACAGTTTCATAGCGTCATAGATCAGCGGTACAAGGATTTGTCTAGTTTTTGTATCTACAAGACCAACCTGTCCATGAGCGTGTATGAAACGATTATCTTCACTATCTACTACGAGAGAGATAGTATCATCTAGTTCATAGATAAGATCTTTCTGTGCTTCTTGTTGTATCTCATCCAACGTTCGTTCTCTGGTTTTTTTACTCCGTTGTTGGAGTGAAGCGACTGCGATTGGTTGTGTAGGGTCGGGGATATGTATATTTTCTTTTTTATTTATTCTGCCTAGTACGTTGTACTCTTTAATCATATAAAGAAGGCCATAAATATCCTTAGCACGTTCTCTTTGTCTCCGACGACGATTTCGCTCATTATTTTCTTTTTTAGGCTGTTGGGAAAAATAAGAGTTTAGGATTTCTTGAATATCCATGAGTAGCGTGTTAAGAGATAAAGAAGGTAATTCTTATTTGCATATAGTAAATACTTTGAGTATAATGTAAATAGAGTTTTAACCTAGCAATTCCATGGGAAAAGACTTAAATAGTCCAAGTGAGCGCGATGAAGGCAAGAAATTAAACCAAAAGAACAATGCAGAAACAGCACTAACTCTTTTGGGCGTGAGTAAATTTCAGATGGAGACAGTTAAGCAATTTCGGGGAGAGGATTACTTAGAAAAAAATGGTTACGAAATAATCAAAAGACTTAATAGGTATAATTTTCCGATTACTAAGGCAGAGAGTTCAAATCCTGGAAGCAATTTTGATCAGTTTTTACAGAAAGACTTGGTGGCAGTACATGATCATCAAGATATTTACGAATCGCTCGAGGTCGAATTGAACTATTTTAAAGAGAAGGGAAGCGAATTTCAAACAGCATACGAAGCTGTCGCAAGAAAGCTTGGGCTAAATCAGAGTGATCAGCTTTCTGATGCTATGCGGTTTATTCGAAATAACTCCCCGATTATTGAACTGTTGCCAACTCTCCAAAAACAGCTCAAAGACTCAGTTATAGTGGATATTTTTAGCTGATGAACGCTTGCCCCAAAAGAGTATTCTGACCCCAAGGCAGTCCTGTATGTAAATAAGTTTGGTAGTCCTGATGAAAGTGTGGAAGAGTGATATAGATACGCTCTGACTCAAGACGCACTGTTGTTTTTGTGTTTGTTGCCTGACAATTCTGTTAATGTTTCAATGAATGGAGTAGACTATTTTATCATCTCGAATCTAGGAAAATCACAAAAAGAGTATCTGCAATGATTAAAAAATGAGATATATCGTACGTTGAAGCAAGAGTGAGTTTTTGTTGCTTGCTCCAATGATTTCGTAGGAGTAAATGAAGATGGAATAGCAAAAGGGTTAGCAGAAGGAATGAAACAGATTTTTTATGATAAGGTTGCAGAAAAGAGAGTGTTTCAAAAAAAGAGCGCCTAGGCGCTCTTTTTGTTTCTTTTTAAAATTATTTTGAAAATCATTTTCTTCGTAATCCGTTAAGCCGCTTGATCTAAGCAGTCGATAGTATCATTCTTAGAGATTGAAATAACTTTAGCGGTTTTTCATCCTATAGTTTGTTCAATTTCTTCGCCGTTACTGTTGTATGTTTTGATATCGATAGAGCCGTCTGTGTGAAGGTAAGCGATTTCGTTTACTTCGTGCTGTTTGAATGTTTCTTTGTCTTGTGAGCTAGGTGAGTGTGCGTGTCCGAGTGACTCGATGTGTGTGTGGAACATTCATTGATACTCTTTTCCGTCTTCTGCGAAGGTTTCTTTTGCTTGTTGCTGTGCTTGGCCTGAGATAGCAACGCTACCTGAGGTTTGTTGTTGGTCTTTGAATTTTTCAATCTTACTTGTTATGCCGTCTGTTCATCCAAGTGCTCCTGCAACTTCTTGCGACGTGTGTTGGCGAATAAGTTTAGCTTTTTCAATCAATGCTTCATGTGTCGATTCATGTTTGTGAATGATATCCATGAGAGTATTGGTTAGTGCTAAAGAGAAGAATTGATAGGTTTCAATTCGCTCGCTAAAGATTCGAACGCTCCTAAATGCACCCAATAGCATCTACATGCATTTACTCGCTTATCAAATACTTTAACTTGCTTTTATTCCACATTTCTGAATGGTGCCCAAAGGGGGAATCGAACCCCCACTACCTTACAGTAAGCGGATTTTGAGTCCGCCGCGTCTACCAGTTCCGCCATCTGGGCATGATTTTATTCATACAAAGTCGTTAAATTAGGAATGAGGTTGTTCGAAAAAGGAACGCCCGCAACGAAGTGAGGACAGTGACGTTTCGACAACTGAGTGACTGAAAATCCTACCTCAGAATCCATAATTTACCAACTGTCAAAGAACAACTAGAGAAGAGATTTGACTTACCCCACGGAAGTGAAGCAGAGGACTAGCTTTTCTCGTGATGGTCAGTGTAGCTAATCAAACCCCAAAATCAATTGATTTTCTGCGTTGCGTATCTATACATACGCCACGGCCCAATTGTTTTTTTAACCCTTACGTGAATATCATGGATTTAAACAAGGTTATGCTTATCGGAAGATCTACAACTGATGTAGAGATCAAAAAGATTGAATCAACAGGGAGTTCAGTAGTCAATTTTACTGTTGCGACCAACAGAAGGTACAAGAACAGAGACGAACAAGTCGTCGAAGAGTCTGAGTATCATAGATGTGTCGCTTACGGTGGATCTGCAGATATCATCGGACAGTATGTGACCAAAGGAAAAAGAATGTATGTCGAAGGCAGACTGAGAACTAGGAAATGGGAAGACACTACTGGAAACGCTAGATACACGACAGAGATCGTGGTAGATAACTTTATTTTCTTGGATAGTAAGGGACCTGGAGAAGGTAGCGGAACTGGTGATAGTCATGAAGCAGCAGCAGCTGCACCTCATGCTAGCGCTGATGAGGATCTCCCATTCTAACCTAAAAGACAAGATACACTGTAAGATCCTCCCCAATATCATGTTGCTTTGGGAGGATCTTTTTGTATAAGGGACAGAGAGTTATGTGACTTTATTTGTGTTAAGAGAGAAACCGTGGAAGAGATACGTGCAAGATTCTGGATCATTATGTTGGACTTATTGGACCTAATTTCCTTTTTTGTATTTGTAACAGGGATTGTCTTATTTGTAAGATTTTTCGTGTTCAATCCATATACAGTGGTAGGAAGCAGTATGGAACCTATGTTCGAGCAAGGAGATTTCATTATCGTAGATAAAATAACACCAAGAGTGGGTGACCTCAAAAGAGGCGACGTCATAGTTTTTGTCCCAGAGGGAAAAGATATTCCATTTATAAAAAGAATTGTCGGGCTCCCTGGAGAGACGGTGAAAGTACATGATGGAAAAGTTTCCGTATGTAATGAAGCACAAGAATGTACAGTATTGGATGAGAACTATTTACCTGCGGGATTGAAAACGGAAGCTAAGTGTAAACTTGATGAATTTATTGTGCCGAAAGAGAGTGAATCATATTTTGTAATGTGAGATAATAGGCCATACAGTACTGACTCTCGTTGTTGTTTCGGGTATGGGTGTTTTGAAGGAGCAAACTATCTCGTTCATCCAAAAGATATGATTGGGAAAGTCGCATTGAGATTGTATCCTAATATTCAAACACACTGGTAATTTTACCTCTAAACTACAGCCCATTTCATGGAAACACAGGTAGATATCCCGATGGATGTGTACGAATCAACCACTGAACTTGTCGTCATCATGCCGCTTGGAGGGGTGGCTAAGAGAACAATTAAACTTTCGTTGGAAGGCAACAATCTTACGTTAACTGGCGAAAGACAAAAACCATCTATGAAAGATACGCTTATGCCGATCCAAGAAAAGTGTTTCCGAGGAACATTCGCAAAAGTAATTGCCTTACCTAGTAGCGTCTATTTCGACAGAATACATAGCGAACTTTCGAGAGATAATGTACTTACGATTATTATCCCAAAAGTTATTGTACCAGAGAAGATTATGGTGCATTTGAAGTAAATTTCATTTATTGCGTACTGCGTCTTTGCCGCTTAGTTGTCAAAACATCGCTGTTGTAACTCACTGAAGCACTCGAACGTTCATAAATGTACCCAATAGCACCTACATACATTTACTCACTACTCGAATACTTCAGTTCGCTCCGGATATTGAATAAAAAATTCTTTCATAATTCTTTTCGTTAGAAGCTAACTTCACTAGAGTTAGTTTTTTTGTTATTATTCTATGGGCCAAGAGAATATTGAAACAATCCTATTTGATGATCCGAACTATCATCATACGTTCCACGCCATTAAACCTAGGCCGCGTGTGCTATATGCGTTGGGCGACCTTACACTTTTGGACAGGAAGATTTTGGGTGTGGTATGACCAAGGCAGGCATCGGTCTACGCTGAGCAGGTGATGCATGATTTTTTTATATGTGCTGCACAGTATGATTTAGTTACTATTTCGGGAGGCGCGCAAGGCATCGATACGTTGTGTCACGAACTTTCTTTGCAACATTTGTTGCCTACGATTGTAGTACTTGGTGCTTGATTTTCGCATTATCTTGAACACCCACGCACCAAAGGGTTATTGGCGCGTATTGTGAAAGCATGAGGATTACTCCTTTCGCAGTTTCCGTATGAACAAGAAGGGGCTGCGCGAACTTATCCCGCAAGAAATAAAATTATAGCGTGACTGAGTAGAGTGTTATTCGTCCCTGCTGCAGGGAAGAAGTCTGGGAGTTTACTTACCGTCAATGATACACTTGGCCTTCAGAAGTCGGTCTATAGCGTGCCAAATAGTATCTACGATGCAACAAGTGAGGGGACTAATAGCTATATCGAACAGAGGAAAATTTACCCGCTTGTAGGGTTTGAGAAAATGTTGCAAACGTACTTTGAGAAAAGAGGCTCGGGTGGACGTAGCGAAGATAGCACCGAAAGCGGTAGCGAGAAGTCAGTACCGCTCTCACTTGAAGAGCAGCAACTGCTAGAGATCCTTACGCAAGGACCGATGAAATCTACCTTATTAGGGGAACAGCTTGGTCGGCCTATTGGGAAAGTGTTAAGCACGATCACCTGATTGGAATTATGATGAATGATTGTAGAGTCTGAGTTAGGCATCTATAAGATAAAATAAATTTTCATTTTGTCCAGCATGATCGTAATAATTCATGATAGTAACCAAAGAAGATAGATTAGTAATGCGCGAAAAAATAACTATTCTATGGCAAGTAAATTACTTTACTCATAGAGTATGGACGAATGTGACGTGTGAGTCGGATTATTGTAAGTGGTATATTATTTTTCTGATTGATAGGAGTAGGTGTTGCTCAATATAATTTTTCCGACGAGATAGCAAAAGTATGAATTGATTCTCAAGCACTTTTGTCCAAAGAAGCAGTAAATCGTTATGACCTGGCAAGACTAGTAAATGCGTCAATCTGTCAGGATTGTGTAATTGCTTCTCAACAGAAAAAAGAAAAATATTCTGAAGCACGACGACAGACAACTGCTGGTGACGAGACTAAAAGTGTTAGCGATATCGCTGCAGGGAAATCTACGTTTGAAGGGAAAGAGTATAGCGTGTGTGTCGGAACCGTGGTAGATAATGGCTGGATGCAAGGATATCCAATGACTGGGAGCCCTTTCTGTAGCGGAAGATTTTGTGGAACGAACCTGATTGACACGACAGAAGTAATTCAGACGTTGTATCGTGTGGTGCGCGATAAACTAGCTCTTGCTCCAAACGTAGAACGATCAGTAGTAAATACACGAAAAGGACTTAGCGGGGCTGCACTTCCATTTCCACAAAAAGAAGCAATCAGTGCAGCAGCTGAACGTTGTGGTGTAAAGTCGTGTGCGCCAATAAATACGACTGAAATGGATGCATATATGAACTACTGTAATTTTGCTCCTAGTAAATGTGGGTTTGCATCGTATGAGAATTTTCCTATAGAAAATAGTTCGTTAGGTCCATTAAATATTTTGATAGATGAATGAATTATTACACAAGATGAAGCGAGGACGTTGCAACCAAAAAATGCAGTGAGCGGTGAACAGTTACTCAAACGAACCGAGCAGCTCGCAAAGGTGATCGACTGTGATTTTAACGATGACTATGATTCAGATAGAGTGCTCAATCACCAGGATTTATGCCCATATACGTATGATCCTACACAAGGGAATGTTGATAAAGATGATAAAGGAGATGTATGCGACGACGATATTGATGGCGACGGAGTGATGAATATCGCTGGCGTTGTAGACTATCAGAAACATATAAATGTTGCCTTACTTTCTGGGGCGTATGACAACTGTTTGTATATTCCAAATCCGGATCAAGTGGATTTCGATAAAGATACTATCGGTGATGCATGTGATCTCGATGAGACCGCAAATATTTTTGCTTTGGATATTAGTGCAGATCCTGTGGTAGGGACGGTACCGTTGGATGTAACATTTGCTGCGGAGACGGTGGGGACATATGATCGTATCAAACGAGATTTCGGAGATGGAAGTTATGGCGAGTGAGCAGCTCCTTCTCATACCTATACGAAGCCAGGACGTCGAGTAGTGCAGTGATTTGCAGTGAATGATCTGGGAGATACGATTAGTGCGAAGCTGCCTATCGAAGTACGCCCTTCTCCAGACAAACAGGTCGGCTATGCTATCGCAGTAAATACACTCTCACTCAAAGCGCCTGCTGACATCGCTTTTGATAGTGATTATGTAGGTGAGTTAAGCCAGGTGACACGGAAGGTCGGTGAAGAGATTCTACATGGAACTGCAGATGAGGCAGTTACGCACACTATAAAAACACCAGGTCGTCGAACGATAGAATCACAAGCATACGATAAAGATTGATTACGAGTTGGACTAAGTCAGGTGAGTATCAATGTGACTGACCCTACTGATTCGACGCTGACATTTCAATGATCTGCGCTCCAAGCTTCATCAGTGCGTGTAGAAGCGTGAGATCCAGTGAAATTTACGACTACAGTAGATGGATTTAATATCGCTGATCTTTCAGAAGTTATCTGGGAGTACGGCGATGGTCCTCCAGTACTTACCACACAACTTTCGACTACCAAATCATATGCTGCGCAATGAGCCTATGTCGTGAGTGAAACATTGGTATTTACTGATAGCGATATTCCACCGATTCAAAATATTATCACGGTGTATGTCCAAGCAGATTCTGATGCACAAGCGACAATCTTCAATGCAACGCCATTGAGTGCGCCAGTAGGTGAACCACTTTCTTTCGATGTAGTGTTACAAGAGTTGGTCAGAAATGATGTGAGCGTGATTGATCGAAATCGGTGAGATGGAACGCACGAACAAATAATTACACCTACTAATACAGATTTCTCACAGACACATAGCTATCTCACTCCTGGAAGTCATCATGTTCAAGCTACGGTGTACACCAACGAATGAGCAGTCTACATCAATGAGATGACGGTTTATGCTGCAGGAGGAGAGTTATGTATCGATGGCATTGATGAACTCAACTGTGATTTGGACGATGACAACTTACCCGACCTGTGTGATATCGATCTCGATGGTGATGGACACGAGCAGCGATTAACATTGCTACTTTATGAAACACCAGCGTGCGACTTCACGGTCAATGTTGATCAAGATGAATTAGCAGACTATCATCAATACGTCATCCAGTCATGAACAGGCGACAACTGTCCGTTTGTAGCAAACCCAAACCAAGCAGACCAAGACGGTGATGGACGAGGAGATTTGTGTGATGTAAATCCTACTCAGCCTGCTCAACCAGAAAATTGAACTGGAAATGATCAAGATGGTGATGGCATAGGAGATAACGCTGATGGCTGCCCGACCATTCCAGAAAGTATAAATGGTATCCAAGATGCGGACTGATGTCCTGAGCTTCCAGATGGACCAGGATGAAACTGAAACTGAGGTGGCACTGGAAACAACGGTGGAGGAAATGGATGATGAGGCGACAATGGAAACAATCCCAACGATCCATTTATCGAAGCGGGTGAGTGTTGACAGTGTCCATGCCCTTATGCTGATTATTCATCGGCTCTCCGACAAGGCGACCGCGTGAGAGCACTCCTCTTAGACCCAAGTTGAAGCTACATTTATAGATACTCTGCACCGAAACTTATAGAAAAAGATATCCCACAGCAGATGGGGGGAAATTAGGCTTATTCTTATGATATTCTTTGCTACTCCCTAGCCTATCTGTTATAAACCAACAAGTGAATTGTTGGTTTTTTGTTTGCAATATATATTTTTATGTATATACTAAGTATATCTTTAGTGTATACAGACTTTTATCTGTTTACAGTAAAGGGCAATGGATGTTGTATGGGACGAATGGAAGAATAAGACAATAAAAGCGTCAGTGGGTAGAAATGGAGTTGGATTTGAACAAATAGAAAGTGAAATACTAGAAGAAAGAGTTGTATACTATCTGCCAAGTAGTAACCCTATAAAATATCCATGACAAAGAAGATTAGTTGTTATAGTAGATGGGTACGCATACATTGTCCCTTATACTGTTGTAGGAGATACTATGAAATTAATTACAGTTTATCCAAGTAGAAAATACACAAAGATTTTATATAGATAACTTTCCAAAAAATGATCAAAAAGAAAAAAGATATTCGAGATGAGCTTGTACTCACTCCTTATGAACAAGAGATTGAAGATTCAATCACTGAAGAAGATCTATTGCCTCCAGGACCAGAACAGCTTAAAAGGATCAAGGAGTTGCAAGATGCAGTAATTGAGTGAAAGAAAAGAAAATTAGTTAGTTTAAGAATCCAAAGAAAAGAACTTGCACTGCTTAAGGAGAAAGCAGAAAAAGAATGACTTCCTTACCAGACACTTATTAATTTGCTCGTTCATAAATACAACAGAGGAGAAATTAAAATCAGTTTTTCAGAATAAATTAGGTATTGACTTATGTAATAAAGTAATTATATTATTTTCGACTTGTTCATTACCAGTTAGAGTCTATGCCCGGTTATGTAGTTCCGGGTGAGTGCCATAATGGAAGAATTAGCGGAAACTCGCTAAGATAAAATGATTTTCGTTTTTTGTGAGAATCTATTATGAAACTGTAGGTTGTTTGTTGCCTGCCAACAAACTATGTCTAAAAACCTTTGGACAGAAATAAACGAGGTCGTGCACGCTTATGGCACAGCATGTATTAAAACACAAAAAATTTAAAAACTTCCTAACACTTTTGAGTGGAGTAGTTCAGAATTATTATACGCCCATAGATGGGACGTATGGTAGTAGTAAATTATATACAGATATTATATTTAGTGACTGGGAATTTGATTTTACCGTAACTCCAAACAGTTTAATTTCTGTAAATCCGACTGCAGATGTACAAGGAATGTGTAAATACAATATTGAAGTGGTATTAATTTCTGACGATAACTCTACCGTTATTTTGGATAGAAGAGAGTTCCGAAAAAATGCAAGTAGGAAATTAGCAGATCTAACCCACGAAAGTATGCAAGCTGGGCAATCCACTCCTCACACAGCTGCACTTTGTTACCTTTTGTTAGTTCCTAAAGCCGGTAAACTAAGAGTATACATTTGCGTATCAGAGATATCTGAAGCTGCGCAAAAGAGACTAAAGGAAATCATCGATTCTAAAACATCAATAGACGTCAGAAAGAATCAGCTCCGACAAGAAATCAAAGAAAGAGAAAAGGAGCTTACGACTCTAGGGAAATAATCCTTCGAGAAATATGTAGGAATGAGATTGTACAAAAAAGGGCGGGAGATTTCTCCCGGCCTTTTTCTTTATCGAAAATATTTTTATAGAAATTTATTTTGAAACTTTTTTTTATCGGATCTGATTGTTGTGTCCTATATCAAAATCTCTCTCGCCTTCGCTCATTCTTGTGGGCCGACGACTCATCTTTCTTCCATGATATCGATGAGGCGGGCAGCACGAGGGAAACCGATTCAGAGTTTTCTTTGGAGCATAGTTGCTGAGGCTTGTCTGGTGCGTGAAATTATTTCTATTGCTTGTTCGAGGAGTTCTTCATCGCTGTCTGAGACATCGCCACCTCCTCACATCTCCCCTTTGTTTTCCAAGATGCGCATAATTTCTGGATGATAGATATCTGCTTCACTTAGGTTGCTCATATACTTATCTTTGATTGCTTCTACTACTGCTTCTGTTTCCGCGGTCGAGATGAATGGCGCCTGCATTCTTACAGGGAATTTCGTTTTGGTATCCATGTAGAGGAGGTCTCCTTTCCCAAGTAAATCCTCAGCCCCCATCATATCCAAGATAGTTCTCGAGTCGACTTGTGAGACCACACCGTGAGCGATTCTAGTTGGAACGTTTGCTTTGATTAATCCAGTGATAACATTTACAGAAGGTCTTTGTGTCGCGAGAATTAAGTGAATTCCAACTGCACGAGCTTTCTGCGCGATACGAGTGATGTAATTTTCTGTATCTTTCTTGTTTCCACTCATCATCAAATCTGCAAGCTCGTCGATAATAATCACTAAGCGATACATCTTCTCTGGATCTTTTACTTTACTGTTATACTCGTGGAAGTTTCTTACTTTCTGTGCTTTGAGTAAGTCGTATCTGCTTTCCATAAAGTTGACGGCCCATTTCAATACTTTAACTGCTTTTGTAGCTTCGGTAATAATTGGAGCGAGGAGGTAGGGGATTCATTCGTACATACCAAGCTCGACTTGTTTCGGATCGACCATGATAAGCTTCAATTCGCTTGGACTATTTTGATAAATCAATGAGAGAATATAGTCGTTGATACTTACTGATTTACCAGATCCTGTAGCTCAAGCGATGAGCAAATGCGGCATTTCTTCAAGAGATTTACTATGATTTACCCCGTCGATTCCTTTTCCTATTGTGAGGTTTGTAAGGTTGTCGCTCATAGATCTGGTGAAGTTAATATCTCCCAACATTTCTCTAAGTCTCACGGTCTGAGGCTTTGGATTAGGAATTTCGATACCTACTGAATCAGTCCCAGGAATTGGAGCGAGCACTCTGAGCGATTTAGATTTTACTGCGAGCGAAATATCTTTTTTGAGATTTTCTATTTTAGAAATTTTGATACCAGCTTGTGGTTGAATCTTAATTTGCAAAACCGTAGGACCAATATTGAATCCTTCGATATCTACATCGATATCAAACTCTTGTAACTTATCTTTGATCGCTTGCGCTTTATCTACCAATCGGCTTTCGTCGATGGTCGAATCTGCATTGGAATCAATATCCAACAGATTGAGGTCAAAACTTGGTTTGTCTTTTGGGAAGTTGATATAGAGCTGTTTGACTGCAGCATCGTCTTCTTTTTTCTGTACGTGTTTTTTGAGATTATCTTTGATGAGCGATTTCAATGCGCTGGTTTCGGTCTTTTTGCTATTTGGTTTTTCATCATCTTCGTATTCATCGATTGCCGCTTTGGCTGGTCTGGGTGAGCTTTTCACACTATTAGAGACCGACTTAGCCGACTCTTTCACTGACTCATAACGTTCTTTTACGAGATCAATTCTGAACGTAGGGATTTTCAATCTATAATAAATTGCCATAGCGATAATAACCGCTACCAAGATAACAGTCAGGAATATTTTGATTGCTCCCGCTTGTCCACCGAATAGTCGGTTGATTCATCGTAAGACTATGTATCCCAACCATCATCCATCTTGTAATATCATATCCACGAGGCCGTTATTTACACTCTTCAGCCCGTGTTCCAATATTTCAAAATTGAATATTCCACATACGAGTAGTAAAATCACGCCCGCAAATTTGAAGAGCGCTTTACTATAATATTTCGGTTTGAGTAATGTCACACCCCCCAATACAATTAACAGTCCAAAGAAAACGAAACTCCCTCTCAACCCGAACAACTGTGTCGTAGGGTACGAGAGTCCGCTAAAGATAGGCGATTGATTCGCCATAAAATACGTGAAAAAATAGAGTCCTCCGATAAGCAGAAGGATTGCGCCAATTTTGTATCTACTGAGAACGATCTTAGCCGTTCCGCGAGTTCTTTTACGTGGCAGAGTTGTAACAATTAAGGTTTGAAATAGTCGTTATGTAGTATAGGTATTCAAAAGGGGTTTTCAAGGCGGGAGAGATATGTTATTGACAAGATAGATATAATATATATTATGTATTTTTTAAATTCAAGCATCGTACTATATGGACACGTGAGGTAGCATAGATATCTTTTTAACTGATTTTGATCTTAATTTAGAGGCCAAATTAGCCATTAACCCATCTCTTGAAGAGGTTAACCCATCTAAGAGGAGCAAAAAAGCAGAGGATAGAAGAATAAGACTCAAACAAGAATTGGGCGGGATTTTAAGTACAGAAGAGTGTTGTTTCCTCGGGAGCAAAATTAAACCAACTTCTAAAAAAGTACAAAATAGTGAGCTAACTAGTAGCTACAGCACTTATTCACAAGAACTCAAAGAGCAAATATCTATACCATATATCCAAGGTTTGGAGAAAAGAGGTAAAGTCGGTAACACAATTATCGACTGGGGTAGCGGATTTAATCCTTTATCATCCCATCTTGCTTGAACACACTCGTACATAACTGTTGATGCGGTTTCTGGATCAGATAGTTTTGCTTGAGAACAAAAAATAATCTTTGATATGGGGAAACTAGCTATTAGTGAATCTTTTAATATATCTGTATTTGAGCAAAAATTACAAAAAATTCTCGCTACTGAAACGGTAGAAAGCTCTGTGGATTTTATGATATTTTCAGAAATCTTGAACTATGTAAATACTAAAAAGATCCTTACGTACGCAGATAAAATTTTAAAACCATGAGGATCCATACTTATTATAAATGAACTAGATAGAGGTCTATACAGACATTTTGATCGTCATCGTATATCTAATAACGAAACTTTACTAAAGGTTATAAAAAATTTGAATTTCGAAATAGATGAATTACTGATTATTGATAGCACAACGATAAGTTATGGATGATTCTTTGCCGAAACAACATATATGATTATGGATCCAACAAATATTTCGAGAAGAGAATTTCAAAGATGTATGTATGCTATTGTAGCAAGGAAGAATTAATTTCCGTCTTTATACATATTATCAAAAAACACTTCTTAGTGTGGTTTGAATCTAATCCTACATGCCTATTATACCGCACCAAAGATTTTTTGGGCGGTCAAGTAGCATATTCTTTCTAGTTTCGTCTTGCTTAATTTTGTCTCAACGGTAATCATTGCGTTGGTTCTGGAGTTTTACACTTCATTTTTTATATGGATAATCCCAATACATGGTCTTGCTAGCCATTTTTTTGATTTTATGCGTTTTTGTGTTCGAATTTATTAACTGATTCCACGATACTGCGAATGCGGTCGCCACAGTGATTTATACCAAGAGTCTAAAACCGATCTGGGCTGTTATTTACTCTGGACTACTTAATTTCTTGGGGGTAATGATCGGAGGAGTAGGAGTTGCATTCAGTATTATAAAATTGTTGCCAGTCGTTGAAGTAGAGAAATTTGGTACGTGAGTATCAGTGTTAGTTATTATAGCAGTTCTTCTGACCGCAATTATGCGAAATCTTTTCACGCGACGCAAATGATTGCCATGCTCAAGTTCGCATACTCTTATCGGATCTATAATTGGCGCAGTGATATGATTTTGTTTATTAAAGATATGAAATTTTTCTATTGTAAACTTAGCGAAGATAAAAGATGTCATGCTTGGATTATTTATCTCTCCGTTTTTTGGATTTGGAATCGCATTGGTGCTAGTATTGTTTTTCAAAAAATATTTCTCAAACTCCACTCTCTTTCATGCGCCGGTTGATTCTGATAAAGCCCCACCACGGC
Organism: Candidatus Absconditabacterales bacterium; assembly: GCA_038211735.1. Taxonomy (GTDB): domain Bacteria; phylum Patescibacteriota; class Gracilibacteria; order Absconditabacterales; family Absconditicoccaceae; genus JBBQVK01. Next base: position 70,128 of record JBBQVK010000002.1, read on the forward strand.
CGATTAGAGCATTACTAATTTGTACTTGTGGACTCGTGAGCTACTTCCATGGATCTAACGATGGGCAAAAAGGAATCTGATTGGCTATGGTAACGTTAGCGCTAGTGCTTCCAGCGATGTTTACAGACGCGCTCGCAAATCAAGTCGTCCCACTTCGATTGGTCTTAGGGATTTCTGCTGCGCTTGGATTAGGTACCATGATATGATGGAAAAGAATTGTCGTGACAATCGGAGAGAAAATCGGAGTCGATCATCTTAGTTATATTCAATGAGCAGTAGCAGAGTTTGTAGCAGCTATAGCGATTGGAGCATCTACACATCTACATCTACCAGTAAGTACGACACATGTTCTTTCCAGTGGTATTGCAGGATCGATGGTTGCTAGTAGAGGATTTGAAAATGTACAAAGACATACGGTTCGCAGGATACTACTCGCGTGGGTCTTAACACTACCAGTCTGCTTATGAGTTGCAGCAGGGATTGTTTATCTAGGCGGATTGATTTTTGGATTGTAGAGATCTAGAATGAAAATCGAATATCATTGCGATATAAAAGTTCTGAACAACTATTAATTTTTCTTCAGTACATAAATAATCCTTTGGTAGTCATCTCAGGGAAGATTATAATGGTGAAGCTGTGCGAGAGTGAGATTCTCAGATCTTACTAAACTGAGGATAAGATCGTCTTCTTGCTTTGTCCAAAGCTTATAGATACATAATAAGCCATTTTCAGCTAACAAAGGCAGTGCCCATGGGAATAGCCTATCCGCATAACCTACAGCTCTGATAGTTACAACATTATATTTTTTGTGATGATCTTCTGCTCTAGATCGTACAGTAGAAATGTTTTTTAACCCCAACTCATCAGCGATTGCTTGTACCGCGGTGAGTTTTTTGCGTGTACTATCAAGTCCTGCGCATGTAACAGTTGGATTTGTCATAGCGAGAGGGAGCAGAGGGAATCACCCTCCAGTTCATAAATCTAACAAAGTTATTTTTTTTGCTCCATTGTATGAGAGGGGACTCTGGTCTGGTCACAGGACAGTTGCTGTTGCAATATCTACAACCTTGTTGAGTTCTATCGAATCCAAAATATGTTTGTTATAAATGTCATCGTGAGTACGGATTGCAGACAGGTTTATTTTCTCATTCCATTGTATAAAAATTTCGATCAAACGATCTCGTTGTTGAGTGGTAACTGTGGTGTGGGCACCGTCGCTCATAAGATAATTTTTTGTAAATTACCACGATTGATAATTATACCAACAAACTTATAGTGGACTTTGTTTTTAAATAACATCTCTCTAGATGCAAGAGTGGAAAAAAGTAGTTTCAGTGATAAGTGTGATCGTGCTCTTAGCGTCGATGGTGTTGTATTTAGTTATGTTTGGGCCAGTTCTGGATGACCCTGAATTTGATGCTGCCTTGGTTCGAGCAGAAGAAGTGGGCATGCCTGACCTAGAAATGACTAAAAACTATCCATTTAGCCCGATAACGAGAGCAGATGCGGTGAGTTGGTTTATTGTTACGGCGCAAGAGATGGAGATGATAGTCTATAGCGATAACTTGTGCGATTTTGACGATATTGATGAGTTGGATGAACATACAAAAAATCAGATACTATTGGCATGTAGATACCGTTTTTTCTTGGGTAATGAAGGGAGCTTTGTCCCAGATGGCTACTTAACAAAGGCCGGATCACTAGTTGCACTGATTAGAGGGATGTATCCAGCCAGAGCCTTCCCTGAGATTGACCCGTATCGAGAACCTTTTGTAAATACCGCGTATGGATTGGGTATAACGAAGCGCCCGAGCAGCCCTTACTTGATGTATTTGGTGACTAAATATGAGCTTCTCCTTGAGTTGTATAGGGCAGCCCATCTCTAGTAAAAACCCAGTTGAGCTAGAATAAGCCAAAATAAGCTAAGATAAGCCACCTTAAGCCCATTTGTGGACCATATTTTTGACATTTTCTGGTTTCTAAGTAAAATTAAACTACCTATATTTCTATAGCAATTCGAAGAGCGTTATGCAACAAAAAACACCAGTCCCAGTTGATGAAACTACCGTAATTACTCCAACTTCTACAGCTGGTGTAACAAATTCTCCTATTGCAAATACTGACGGTAAAGACGCGCACTGTGAAATCAAAAATATGAAGCAAATTGATGGAAAAGAAGTTATAGAAAATTACGTTCCGGAAAATCCTGTTTCGCTAGCTTTTATGCAGTGACTACAGAAAGCTATTGATGAAAGAATGATAATTCAATTGTTCGATAATCTGTTGACTATCGCTACTGAAGAGTGAGCATCAGATATTCACATCGAACCATTTGAAAACACCTGTAGAATTAGAATCAGAGTGGATGGAGTGTTGCATCAACTAATCACTTATCCTGATCGTATGCATGAAAATATTATTGCGAAATTCAAAATCGAATCAGGACAAATGCGTCCGGATGAAAAGAGACTTCCGCAAGATGCCCGCGTATCGACGCAGACATTAACCAGCAAAGAACTCGATCTGCGTGCAAATACTATCCCAACCGTACGATGAGAAAAACTCGTAATGCGTATCGTGGATAAATCGAAATCTATCCCACCACTTAATATCTTGGGTATCGATTGAGTCAATCAAGAAATTATACAAAGAAATATCAACTTCCCGAATGGGATTGTCGTAGTAACATGACCGACAGGTTCTGGTAAGACTACAACGTTGTATGCGTCATTGGCTATTTTGAATACTATCGATGTAAATATTACAACGTATGAAGACCCGGTAGAAAATAAAATGTATGGACTGAATCAGTCACAAGTAAGAGCTGATATTTGATTTACCTTTGCGCAAGGATTGAGAGCTGCGCTCAGACAAGATCCGGATATTATCATGGTGTGAGAGATCCGTGATTTTGAAACGTTATCAACAGCTATGGAAGCTGCGATGACGGGGCATTTGGTATTCTCGACGGTTCATACAAATTCTGCTTCTGAAACGATTACGAGGGTGATGAACTTGGGAGCACAACCGTATATGATCACCGGTACATTCAACGTAATCATCGCACAAAGACTTGGTAGAAAATTACGCAGTGATAAAAGGGTCGAAGTGAATGTAAAAAATATGTATCCTGAACGATATAGTAGCGCGAAGCAATCGCTCCTTACGATGCAGCCTGAATCACTTCAAAGAGAAATGGGTATGAGAGAGATCACTGCAGATATGGTAGATCGTTTTATGGAACATTGACTTGCATGGGGACCAGATCCAGCGGCAGGACAGTCTGCCTTCAAGTGAAGAGTGGGTATCTATGAGATGCTAGAGTTTGATGATGAGATCAAACAGATGTTACTTGATGGTGGAAAAGCTCTTGCTGTAGAAAAATACGCTCTCGAACAAAAGTGAATGTTGAACCTCGAAAGGGATGCGGTCTTCAAAATGATCCAATGAAAGATGTGTATCGAGGAGGTGTATAGATTAGTGAAACATAAGAAGTATAATTAGTATTTTACTTTGTGTATCCTTTGTAGCGATGACACTTACCAATTGAGCAAATCATTCCAACCAGGATTCCCATTATAATTTTGACGATTGAAATTATAGTTCTGTTAATCTTGGAAAAGGAGAGGTTGCATGGAGTTTCAAGAATTTTCTTTTGGAAGAACTTATAAATAAACCGAGTAATGTATGACCAACTCCCAGCGCAATTTATCTCACTACTCAAAGTTGAAACATTTATTCTATTTATGAAACCGGAGTATTTGTTGATAAAAACCCGTGGGTTCACAACCTTAGCGATTCCCAGCAAAATGATATTGTGAATGCAGATCTAATTGTTTTAAATTCAAAAAATAAAAAGATACATCTAATAGATCTTTCAATTTCAGATAATGTTCTACAGCTAGGATCTCCTTTTAGATTCAGTTATGAATGAGTGAGCAGCAATACAAGTAATATTACAGAAATTATAGGTGATTCTTGAGTCTTTTCATGAAATACATCGGGTAAAGTGAATGATATTAAGAAAAGGCTAGTAGATAATATAGGTAGCTAAACGTTGAATATATACCACTGATTATCATTGTAATCGGTAAGGATATTTATAGACTAATTCAGTTAGCTTTTTTTTTATACTTTCACGGCAGGCGGGATGACGATAGCTGCAGGTACGATTTGAATATTTTGGTTGATATTTTTTGTTTTATTGATTCTTATTTTAGGATTTAGAATCGTTCCACCAAATCAGGCAAACGTTGTCTTATTTCTTGGAAAGCCAGGTAGGGTACGTAAAGAGGGGCGACATCTTATTATTCCAATCTTGGAAAAAACCAATAGACAGTCACTCTACGATAGAAATCTTACGGTGCAGGTTGATGGATTTACTAAAGATAATGTGTGAACGACGGTGGAGATAAACGTCGTCTTCAGAGTGAAAAGAGATGACAAAGATATTATCGCTTCACTGTATGGTATTGATAATCCTGTGAGGCTCGTACAAGCAACGGTAGAAGAGCAGTTGAGAGCTAAGATCTTTACCTTCGAGCATGAAGAAATTTTCGGCAAAAGAGAAGAGATCGGTAGTGAAGTCAGAGAGGCACTCAAAGAAAAACTTGGGCAGTATGGGATGGAGTTAGATTCAGTGCAAGTTACAGATATCCTCCTTGAGGCTTGAGTAATGAATGCGATGAACCAAATCATCACCGAAGAAAAGAAAAAACTCGCACTCATCCGCGAAGCTGAAGGACGCAAAGCATCATCGATTCTTGATGCGGAAGCAGATAGAGAAGTTAAAAAACTTCTTGGACAAGGTATGGCGCTTCAACGCCAAGAGATCTCTAGATGATTCAAAGAGTCAGTTGTCGAAATGCAATCAATCGACACCTCACTCACCGCAAAAGATATTTTAGCGTTTCTCATCACCTCATCCAGACTCGAAACCCTCGAAAAAATCGGCAAAGATAACGTAAAACTCGTCTACCTCAATGAAAATCTCGAAGGGAAGACAGCTAGTCTGATCGGGGAGATGAGTAAGTAGGATATATTCTTTTTATGCGCTCTTAACCCTTTTGGAAAGGGCTTTTTCAGACATTTTCGGTCTAAGAGTTCATTTAGAACTTATATTGACTTATATATGATATTATTTATAACATTCTTCGTGATCGTTAACAGTTTTTGAAGTCGCAAGACAACTAATCTTGCTAACGATTTCGTGATGTAAAAAAATATCTAAAACCAAAAAAAATTAAACAAATTCTTATGAAAACAAGTACTATTTTATTGGTCATTGTTGGCCTTCTCGTCTTATTCGGAGCCACTAGTGGTTGCTCGAACTACAAGTCCTTTGGTGTCGGACGCGAATCAGTACGCAAGTCCTGGAGCAACGTCGAAGTTACATACCAAAGGCGTGCAGACCTGATTCCTAATCTGGTCAGCACTGTTAAAGGGTACGCTTCGCATGAAGCAACCACGCTGGAGAACGTAATTAAGCAACGTGCTGCAGCTACTAAGCCTGAATTTAACATCAATGTTGCGGATGGAGAAAATTTTTCTCCTGAAAAAGTAAAAGCATTCATGGCAAATCAGTCTGAAATCAGTAGCGCGCTTTCTCGACTGATGGTTGTACAGGAACAGTATCCTGAGCTCAAAGCAGATAAGCAATTTATTGCGCTTATGGATGAGTTGGCTGGTACAGAAAGTCGTATTGGAGTGGCTCGGCAAGCTTATAATGATCGAGCAGAAAGTTATAACGTGAAATTCACCTCAGTGACCGGAGGAGTATGGGGCGGACTATTCGGATTTAAAAAATTCCCGTACTTCAAAGCAGAGGAGGGATCACAGAAAGCTCCCGAAGTGAAATTTGGGTAACTATTTCTTTTGAGCAAGGGGCGCCTTTGGCGCCCCTTCTCTTCACAAAAAAAATCAAAAAGAATTGATGAAAAAAATAATTTATGTATTTGCTCTCGCGCTCTGTGCAATTAATTCATACGCACAGTGCGATCAGTACCCTCAACCTGTTATAGGGCAGCGGGTGTACGACTACTACAATAAGATCGATCCAGCCGATGAAAGCTATCTTCAATCTCTCGCGACTCTCTTTGAAGATTCGACAGGGATACAGATGGCGATCATCACACTGCGAGATCTTGGCGGACAAGATAAATTCGACTATGGACAAGGGTTAGGAAACTGTTGGGGTGTTGGTGAAAAAGGAGTCGATAATGGACTTCTGCTTATCGTCTCATTCGAAGATCGAACGGCAAGAATCCATACAGGGAAGAAAACAGAAATCTATTTAACTGACGCGACAAGCGGGCAGTTGTTAGACGATGTGTTAGTCCCAAACTTACAAGCAGGTACGCCTTCCAAAGGTATCCGTGAAACCGTAGATGCAATTATTTCGCATATCGGTTGGGATAGTTGGGAAGAACGTGAAGCAGCAAAGTCTCTTAAAATACAACAGAGTAGAGAGTCGATCACTAACTTTTTTAGTTGGTTGTTGCAATTTATTTTGTTGTGTGGTGCTGGTTTCTTCTCATGGCTTTTGTTTCGTAATCTTGCGATCAAGAGTCGTGTTAGATTGAAGATAAAAGATTTGGATAACCAAATCAGTACATCCACCATGCTCTTTGATGTAATGACTTGGCCGACATGGGCAAAGGATAAACTCACTGCATTCCAAAAGGAGTACGATGAAGTCTATGCGATATACACCAAAGACAAAGCATCTATCTTGGAGACCTTGAAAAAGAAACCAAAGAATGCAGAAAATCGACTTCCGAAATTGGAAAATGAATTTCAGCATTTGATGGATATTTCGAAATCAGCGAGTAGTATCACTGAGGAGATTGAACTATACAAGACCACCGCTGCAGCTGAAATAAAAAACAGCTCACAGGCGATAGCGGTCTTGAAAGGGAAAATTGAATCAGATATTAAAGCTGGATTCAAGTTTAACTCATACTTGAAGGTACTTGATGCTTGCTTGAGTATGTTGGGTGGTCGTTTGGAGGATATAAAAAACTCCACCGATGCTAATCCTGATGTGTTCAAAGATGGTTCTGATGTAGCAAAGGTATTAACTCAAAGAGCGAATGAGCTGAAAGAAAAGATGGAACACATATTGCAAAACTTTACTACCATCAATGAAGAGGCTCCTAAGCAGCGTGAGAGGATACAACCACTTTTGGACAATAAAAAAACTATGGATGAGACCATGGTGCTCTTACACGAGAATTATCCTGCATCAGTCTATCAGGGATTTGAAACTCCTTATAGCTCAGTTGCAAATAATTTGTTCAACGTTGACCATAACTTGGAAACTGCATTGTTCGGTAACAGCTTGAAAGTGCAGCAATTTGATGAAGCATACAAACTTTACACAGATGCAGTCGTAGTGATTGACTCAGTAGAAAAGTTGTATCAGTCAATTGATGAAACACTTGCTATACAGAAAGATGCTGAGAAGCAATTTCCAAGCCAGAGACTAATCACTGAAGCTGCATTTAACAAAGCAGTTGCTAAGTGTGAACACTCTGATGTTGAGACACACACACGTAACTTACTCACTGGAATCAAGGCTATGTATGAAGATGTAATTGAAAAAACATCTAAAAAGCCAACAGACTGGACGAAAGCGCTTGAATTGCTCAAGGAAGCTGAGTCATATGCAAATTCTGCTTATCAGAAAGCAGAGGATGACATCGATGACGCAAGAAGGGAGAGAGTTCGAAGGAGAGAAGAGGCAGAAGCTGATGAGCGAAGAGCTGCATTAAGGAGGGAAGAGTCTTACAACTCATCTTCATCTTCTAATACTTTCAGTAGTGGAAGTTCTGGCAGAGGATATGGCGGAGGAGGATTTGGCGGTGGAGGCGCAGGAAGGAATTGGTAACTCCATTTCCAAAAAATAGTATGAAAAAGCTGCTGGGGTTTTCCTCAGCAGTTTTTCTTTTGTTTATTTTTTACTCGCTGTAATCTAAAACTCATAAATGAAAATGCTGCCTCTAGATGCAGGGCAGCATTTTTCGTTATTCTTCCTTTTTGGGCTTTCGATACATGCGATCTTCCACTATCCCACTGACGACCGCTATTATTGCGAAAGGGAAGAATACCTGATCCCATTTGTCAAAGAATACAGAAGCGATCATTCCCGCAGAACACACTAAGTACAACGGGAAGAAAGCTCTTCTATTAATTTTTGATAATTCCATATGTGGTTGTTTTTGATCCTAGTCTAAGCTGCTATTTGCATCTCTCCATTTTCTCCGTAAGGTCCGCCTCCTCAAGCTCATCCTGTTTTTCTTGCGTAGTCTCTCATGTCTTCCGTTAAAGTTTCTTGAGTAATTTTCTTTCCTTCTCCTTCGAGCGATTTCTTTACTTGCGTAATGTCATGCTCTTCAAACTCCCTTCCATCAAACTCTCCAGAAATTAATTGGCAGATTTCTGCTTCTTTCTTTCTAGTTAATTGTTCACTCATTCCAGCCTGTTTGTCTTGCGAAGTTTCGAACTCTTTCATTCTCTCTGACATGATCGTGATGGTTAGTATGTAAAGGCGCTACCTCGTAATTCGTAGCGTTTACAATATACATATAAATACGAGAAAGTCAATAGTAGCTTACACCAACAACTCATCCATCTTGTCCTGCAGCTCACTATGTAATAATTTTTCTCTTACCATCATTGGTTCTTTATCTAACAACCACGCTGCAGCTTCTTGAATTTTCTGGAGGAATTTGGTATCGGTGAGGATAGAGAGAGGGATGTCGGTATCGCCTGATTGTCTGACGCCGAGGATTTCGCCAGTTCAGCGGAGCTCCATATCGATCTGGGCGAGTTTGAATCCGTCGTTGGTCTCTTCCATATGTTTGAGTCTGTCGTAGGTGTCACCAGATTTCTTTTTGGTTTCTAGGAAACAGTATGATTGGATATCCGATCTTCCGACTCTTCAGCGAAGCTGATGAAGTTGCGACAGACCAAAACGTTCTGCGTTCATGACGATCATAATGGTCGCTTCTGGGACGTCGATACCTACTTCGATCACCGTCGTTGCGACGAGTAGTTTTATTTTGCCTGATTTAAAATCGCTCATGATATCATCCTTATCTGCAGATTTCATCTTACCGTGCAGTATTCCTATTTCTCATTTCAACTCTTTATAGATCTCTTTGATCTCTTCAAACTGATGCATTGCGCTTTTTACCTCGTCTAAGATCTCACTCTCTTCTATAAGTGGGGTGACGACGAAGACGCGTTGACCTTGAGAAATTTTTGTAAGCACTCGTGGTTTCATTTTTTTTCGTTCTGCTTCACTGATGATTTTGGTCGTGATAGGTTTTCTTCCAATTGGCATCTCATCGATAATACTTACATCAAACTCTCCAAAGAATGCGAGTGCTAACGATCTTGGGATCGGCGTTGCACTCATTTGTAAGAGGTGAGGTGCTCCATGTCTTTGCAGGAATCATCTTTGCCTGACTCCAAATTTGTGTTGTTCATCTACGATTGCGAACTGTAAGTTTTCAAACGTAACATCATCTTGGAGCAGTGCGTGGGTACCGACAACGATGTTTATCTGCCCGTTTGCGAGTCATTGTTTGATGCGTAATTTCTCTGGCGGCTTCGTGGCTCAGGTGAGTAGTTCGATTCTTATGCTCAATGGTAATAATATTTTTGCCAACGTGCGATAATGCTGAATCGCCAACACTTCAATAGGTGCTAACAGCGCAATCTGCCCTCAAAACTTTTTGATAATATATCGCGCAACGGTTGCTGCTACGACGGTCTTACCACTTCCTACATCTCACTGTAGTAGACGCATCATAGTTTTTCCGCTATGCAGATCATCGATACACTCTTTGAGTGAGCGCTTCTGTGCATGGGTAAGCTCGAAAGGAAGTGTCTGTAAAAATTCTTTGACTAACTCTCGATCAGGTTCTTCTTTAGTTTTCGTTTCATGTTGATAGGACTCTTTATTTATCAGCGAAACTAGTTGAATCTTCAATAGTCTTTCAAAAAACAGTCTAAACTTTGCGCGATCAGCGTCTTTCAACGTATTAGGAAAATGCATATCGTGCATCATCGTCGACAACAATGGAAGATCGTACTCCTTGAGAAATTGTTGCGGAAGATATTCATGGAACTCTGGAGCAAGCTGCCCGACAATTGGGAAAAGTTTTTTTGCAAACCAGTTTCATTTGATACCATTGAGATCCGAATAGATCGGATAAATTCTTCCGAAGTTGAAACTGTCTGCACTAGTTTCGCTCGCAGGCATGATGTCAGGATGTCGGAAAATCACTTTGCCTTTATCTATGGCAGGTTTTCCTACGATGTAGTATCGCTTTCCTTGTGTGACGGTTCTAATGAGAAAGGTTCATCCAAGTGCATGAATATATCATTTTTTTTCATGTTCATCGACGAACTCGATGACGGTCATCTTTCTACCTCTTCCTGTTGTAAGAAGTGCTTTTTTGGTCACTTTCCCTTTGACAGTCTGGGCGGTAGGAGAATCTATTATTAGTTGATCTAGTCTTTTGATCTCTCTCCTATCTTCATAGGCACGTGGGAAATAATGCATCAACTCTTCTGGCGTGCGAATTCAGTTCATCGCGAGGAGGTCGAGATATTTGGACGTTGTGCTGAGGAGTGATTTGAGATCGTGTGACATATATTTGATTATAAGTCAAGCTAGTAATAGAGGGCAGAATGAGTATAGTAAAGTTATCTCATTAGTAAAGAATGTAGAATTAATAAATAAACATTTACGAATTGAAGTGCTTGAGAGCCGAGTAAATGTATGTAGGTGCTATTGGGTACATTTAGGAGGGTCCGAGTGCTTCAATGAGTAATAAATTATAAATTTTATTATTATGTAGTAATATGAAAAATATCCTTGGCGTAGACCGATGAACCAAGTATATCGGTTTTGCGTATCGAAATGAAAAATCCAACATGATCATGCCAATAGGGTATTTGATGAACGACGATTCGTTGTTTTTTAATGTGGGAGAACTAATCGGTCGTTACTTTATAGGGACGGTCGCTATAGGCTGGCCGAAACAACATAAAGACTCTCAAGAAGCAATCGATGTCTTCATAGAAAATATTCTCTTTATCGAACACGATCTAGAAATCAAAAAAGTGAATGAGGAGTACACAACGGTGCAGGCATGAGCGACCAACAATAACTTCAATAAAAATGAAGCAGAAGACAGTATCGCGGCAATGCATCTATTAGAGTACTACATGCAGTCAAGAACGGATTGAAGTCTATGAGAAGGCCTATAAGAGATAGTACAGAAGATATAGAGAAAGGCTTGACATAGATATGCAAATGATTATCAATCTACCATTCATATAGGTTTGTCAATTTATTTATCACTTTACTGCAACTTCCGATGGGGTTTAACGTCAAGATGGACGATAAGAAGATCAAAGTGAATCTCGATGAAACTAACGTAAAAGATATCCTCCAGTACTGTAAGCCCAAAGAACAATTGGTGCTTTTTAGAAAATTCTGATTGTCAACAGGGAAGGAGACTCCATTACAAAGAATCTGAGAGAGTTATGGTCTCACTAGAGAGAGAGTAAGGCAGATTGAAAACCAAGGATTAATGAGGTTTAGAAGACTTATCATCGGTAACGAAAAATATCTCAAAGTCATAGAAGAAGCTAAGAAAATCCTCGATGCAAATGGAGGATTCCTCATAGAAGAAGATCTCGTGTCTAAGCTCTTAAACAAGGGTATCGGCAAGTTCAATATGCAAGAATTAAAAATGATCGTAGTATCAGATTTCGACATTTACTATCTCAAAAGAAATAAGAGACTCAACAAAGGATTCTATATTGACCCATTGTTTGAAGATGCATTGACGGAAATGGCAATATATATTGTCAATTATTTCGAAAAGAAGACTCAAGCAGAGGATCTCTACGAGTTCGTAGACAAGCTCAAAGCTAAGTTTTCAGCAGAATATGAAGATGTCCATTATCTAGAAAATAACTTATTCTATACGAACTTTTTCAAATCAGTTAAGTGAGTAGCTACCTTCTACGGGAAAGTAGGTCTCGATACCTTCACTGAAGTTAATCCAAAGACGATCAAACAGAAGATCTTATATATCCTCAGAAGAATCAACAAGCCTCTCCATTATCAGGAAATGGCTACCAAAGTTATGGAATGGTTCCCAGAGAAGCCAGTGAAAGTTAACACTGTTCACAACGAACTTGTTAAGAATAACGCGCTATTTGTTAACATGGGTCTTGGTATCTATGGTCTCAAAGAGTGGGGATTTGAAGGAGGATCTGTAAAAGAGATCATCGAGAGGATCCTTGGGAAACTTGGAAGATCTATGACTATCAAAGAGATCCAGAAAGAAGTGTTGAAAGAAAAAATGGTCTCTCCAAACACTATCGTACTAACTCTTCAAAAGTATAAGACACTATTCGAAAGGGTAGAGAAGGGTGTGTATCAGATGAAGAAGAAAAAGTAATTAAATATGTATTTGGTCTGATCCACCTACGGATCCTAGAATTGAGTATAGCTAGGGGTAATCTTCCCTAGCTTTTTTTGTTATGAAAAATTTCACTTCCTTTTGACTATAGCTGTAGAAGTTATATAAGATAAATAATGTTTCATCTTCTTATAGTGTTGCGTATATGTTACATAAAGTTGTTTCTACAGGGAAAACAATACTCAAGGGTGCTGCGTTGGCGACTTGATTATACCTTGCAAGTCCAGTGATTAGCACGATACAATATACGACCAAGAAAGAGCTTATCGAAACAATCGACTGCACAATCAAGACCAGATATACGCATGAGAATCTAGAGACTACGAACACAATTGAGCTAATGAGCGGGATGATTGACCCATGCGGACTCAAGTCACTATTGGCTCGTTATGGCTATACAGATGAACAAATCGCTCATATGGAACTTCGACAAGAAGATGAAGCACTCTATCAAGCGATCCGAGAGATGCAGGGTAAGTATTGAAATCCCAAGATATCGTTTGATGGTGATTATAGAAATTATGAAAATATTCTTTACGCAGGCAGTTACGTACCTTCGTCATCTAACAACGACACCAAATATGAAGTCGCTAAGTATAATGTGCTTACCAACAAGATAAGTTTGCATGATCTCATCCATCGTCCATTGTCGTTTGATTATCTACAAGCCGATAAAGGCGAAAAGAGTGACATATATAAGTATGCAAGATTGATTGATCTTGAAAATAAGAATACGCAGAGAGTCCTTCTAAATAGTCGAATTGCTGAGCTTTCCCATGCGATGCAATGCCAGCACGAGTGATACATAAGGCGATTGGTAGGCGCAGGAAAGGATCTTGCTGTGTCTGGATTTGATTATAATAAGACATATTTCACCTCCTGAACACAAGAGAATGAAGCGCATTATAGCCTGGAGCCGCTCCTTGTACAAGAGTTTATAGAAACATACAAAAAGTATGCTGACCCTTCTAGTAAATGAGCAACGCGAAATATTGCAAAGTTCTATTCATGATTTTTCGATAAGTATGATAATCAAGATCTTTCTAATCTTCGACTGAAAACATCTGCAGTAAATGGCAATCCTGAGGCAGCGTTTCTGTTATGAAAAAAAGAAGAAAAAATGTTCTACGCGCAGTCGAATATATCAGAGAGAAAAGATTCGAAAAAATTAAAAAAATATCTTGATGAAGCTTTTGAACGGTTCGCTATCTCAGCAAAGAACTGATCTTTTGATAATGCTGCTGCCTATCAGATTGTTGGTCTTGCAAGGTCATACGACATGCGCGTAGATGAGTGAATATATCGAGGGAATAATATCTTAGAGCACACAACACTGCCCAGAAAATCTCTCACAAAACTTCGTGAAGACCTTTCGGTACTGTATACGAGACAGCGCGCTAGTATGGAGGCAGAATCTATGGAGGAGTGCAGTTATGCTTTAGGCACACAATAACCCACAATAAATGACGATTTCAATACTATTGACAATACTTATAAGTTATATATAACCTTAAATGAAACGGCATCATTAACAATATATTAACTCACAGTCAGCCGGATACAGACCGCGTAACTGCCGTCCCACGTATCCCGCTCCAAAACTAAAAAATTATGAATCAATCAAACGTTACGCCTGAGATGATTGAACAATCACTTAGGAATGGTCACCTTTACGATCGCATTACCCATTCAGATCAACAATGGAATGCAATCGAAGCGAAATATGAAAGGAGGCGAGTTGAAAAAGGAGTACTCTCGATTTTTATCTCTATTCTGATCGCTGGTGTTATTTATTACATACAGGATATTGGCACGGTTACCTACTATGCTACTATCTTTGTATGTCTTATAGTCCTACTCTTTGGGCTATTCAAGGTGCATAAGCCTAATCCTAATCCAGAACCCAAAGAACAGGCCACCTTACTGTTCAGAATCGATGATGACAAGAACGACTTTAAAGTTAACTTTAAACGTCGTTTGCAACGTCAAGTATGGTTTGTTAACACATACAACCATATAGAACTCCGAGATGATACGCGCGCTTCACCAATTAATGTGAGGCAGATTGATTTCTTGAAGTGCCAAACTATTACGCCTTCTGGTCCACAAAAATATATAGATACCTACATAATGGTATTCGTTCTAAACACGCGCAATACCAACGGGTACTATATAGAAGCTCTCCCTATTCAATTCTTTGATGTGAAAGTAGAAAACGATATTCGTTTTCCTTCCACCATCGAGTTTGATATGGGCAGTATTGCGTTTGATGTCGTTCTCCCCAAAGAATTTAATTCCGAGGGATTGCTCGATGGACTGATGCTCTTGAGAAAGCACTTTGTGCCTATCAGACCCAAAGGGACCATGACTGTATACAATCATATTCCCTCTTAGACCGACCGTAATTACATTTCTCCTTACGCCGTTTCGAGGAGAAATGTTAGAACAAAAAAAGGACCCAGGTTTCCTTGGGTCCTTTTTCATATCTTGGAATTTTTAACTCATCCTGGTGCCCAAGAGGGGACTCGAACCCCTAAGCCGAAGCATACGCACCTCAAGCGTACGTGTATACCAATTCCACCACCTGGGCATAATAGGTATAATACGAATATGAATGTTTCCTTATCCATTTCTTTCAATTGCAGAGCATCGAGAATAGCTCCACCAATGATGATAAGAAAAACATCCAAGCGGATGAGTGGAATGTTTGTATTGATAGTAGGCCAAAATGCAAGAAAAGGCGATTATCAGCCTATCATAGTTCTACTCAAAAAACAACCTCTGTAGATCATCATCTTTCATCATCTTAGGCGACCAGAGAGGGTCGAAAGTTATCTCCAATTGGGCTTTCCAAGTGGGGTAAACCTCTAGGAGCGAGTTTTGGATCATCTGTTCGATAAGTTCGCCCATAGGGCATTGGGGCGTGGTGAAAGTCATTAGGATATTAATTGTCTGATTCAGTTCATCAGTACTGATGTTGTAGATCAGCCCAAGCGTGTAAATATCAATCACCGGAAATTCTGGATCATACACAGTCATGAGCTGCTGCTGAATAATTTCGAGCATTTCTTGTTGCGGAGTCTGTGGAGTGTCGTCCATGTGCGTATAAAATGAAGAAAACTAATTATATGTAACCTGTTTTGTATCTTTGATAAACATATATTGGATTCATAGGAATATAACCAACAAAATAATGCCGACAACGGTGGACCATTTTCATGTGATAACAAGAGAAAGATTTACCATTGCATAGAGTCCGAGCAACAAAGAAAGTTTGTAACTCATAGAACTTTGTTGATAGTCAGGAAGAGTAGAGAATAGTTTATACCCTATCAAGAAAAAGTAGTATGACACCCCCCATAAGATCATAAATACGCTTAGAAACCCGAATGATAGGCCGATTATTGGATCGTTGTAGACGTTAACATAGTTGTAGAGAATCGCTAAGATCCCTGCTCCTACGAGTATTTTTAACACAGCTCCGATACTATATGCGCGCATGATAACGATTGAAAAGTAAATGCTTTATGAGAGAGGGAGTGTAAGAGAGCGATGAAAATGTAGGCAAACTTCGCGAATGCGTTTACATTTTTGGAGCTCCTTGCGCTCCCTCTCTCACCCAGGTTTTTTATTATATATCTGTATCCACCTTCACATCATCTGCTTCCTCTTCATCAACCATCACTTCGTTGAGTGAGGGGATGTAGAAAAAATTATTTCCCATAACATAGAACTTATAATAAACCTTTTCCCAACTACTATGTAAGAGAGGCAAGAAGAAGTATGCGATTACTGGAGGGAGCACCATGATAATTCTAGCTGTATTCCCCTGATTTACATCGATAAACTTATAGGCAACCGCAAAGACAAAGAACGCGACCAAGATCCCTGCTGCTGTTCAGATAAGGTGGACTGCTGCATAGTTTGGATTGGTGCTTATTTCTACCGCAGTGTATGATAAGAAGATTGAGAACAACGTGTGGAATGCTAGAACGATAAATAACTGATCGATATTATCTGAGAATATTAAATACAGTGGAATAAATAGGACGAGCGTCAAGACATTGATCAACAGCGTCAAGCTAAACATTTTCCCCATATCATAATATTTATCAGGATAGAGTAGATTGAAAATCCCTGCCATAATGAGTGTTCCGATAAACGTACCTATAAATCCTACCATGATCAAAATTAACGGGAGAAGGGGATTTGCGCTAGTCACACCTGCGAGTTTATCTGAGAGCGCCTGCTGTATCATACCTCCTACTAGTACGAGGATTATGAAAATAAGAAATGCAATAAATACACCAACGATGAGACCCAATATAGTCTTAATTAATACCTGCCACCCACTTGGGTTGTACGGAGATATTTCTAGTGTTTCATCAATTTCAGCCATGTGCTTCATGAAGAGTAAAAGAATTTATATACAGTGGAGCGTCTTTATCCAACTACGTAAATCATTCTGTAGTTTCGGATCTCCTGTAGCGAACGATATGATATATCATTGCTCCTTGTATACAAATTGATATTGCGCCATATAGTAGGTCTGTTCTGTTTTATAATACGTATCAGTTACTTCAAAATCAATATAGATTCACGCAACTTCCGCATCTTTACAAGTGAAGTTTACGACGTCTTTTTTTCATGCCTTGTACCCTTTGAGATCTTCTTTAATTTTATTGTTATTTGCAGTCCGGAACTGTTCATAATCTAACTTTGGAGCGACAGCTGAACTTGTAATGACAATATTTGGAGAAAAAACACCTGCTTCAGTGGGCAGTTTAAAGGATTTCACTACTTTATGCAAGATCTGTTTGTTTTCTACAAGGCCAGCAGAAACGCTCTGATACCCTCCAGGAATAGAGAGTGAAAATGGCTCAAACGAAACTTCTTGGTCCGCAGTTGTTCATCCACATCCCGCAAGGAGCACGAGTGATGCGCAGAGGCATCGAAGGAATGAGCGATGTACCACCTTAGGAAATACCAAAAACATTACGCACAGTCAACTATAAAACAAACGTATTTATGAGTGCAAACATTATCCCCAACATGATCCCTATTATAAACGATTGTATACTAATTCTATGTTGTTGTTCTTCACTAATGTCTCCTCTGGTGCGAAGCAAGTAAGTTACATATCCTAGCAGCAAACCGCACAACACCAAATATCCTGGCATCACCATCGTGCGCATATCTGCTACACTTTGGGCAGGGAAGATCGTTTCTCCTTTGAACAGGAGAAAGGCGATTGCCATAGTTACGAGGAAGAAGACGAGTTTGACTGATTCGAAGAGGGTAGTCATGGGTACGTTGATAAGTAAATATTTATTTATACATTTAGAGTTTCATGAAGTTTTCAATTTGCATCCTAGGATCTGCTTTCATTTCGTCCGAAAGAGTTATTGCATTCAGTACTCTCTGTGCGAAGATATTCCGAAAGTCGTCTTTTATTGGCCTATTACAAACTTGATTAGGAGTATTGTCTAACTCTTCATTTATTCCAGGCATGATGTCGATTAACATTAAATAAAACTTTTTATTTTTAAGTTCTGATCAGTCGCTCATTTATTGCTTCGCTTCTCGATCCGCTCATCAGAGCAGTTGAAACCAGCAGATTTGTAAAAGCGGCA
Source organism: Candidatus Absconditabacterales bacterium (assembly GCA_038211735.1). GTDB lineage: Bacteria > Patescibacteriota > Gracilibacteria > Absconditabacterales > Absconditicoccaceae > JBBQVK01. The sequence goes on from JBBQVK010000002.1 coordinate 88,270, forward strand.
TAGGCATCTCTACAAATCTGCTGGTTCTTCAACCACTCTAACTCGCTCCATCATTTCCCATTTTCAATTTCCCATTTTCAACTCTCCACTTTCAACTCTCCACTTTCCACTTTACATCTTTTTAAGTTGAATCTTCCCTTCTCTATCGATTTCGGTCACTTCGACTTTCATCATGTCTCCGATTTTATACATCGTGCTGACGTCTTCGATGTAGCCTTCACCAAGTTGTTTGACGTGGACGAGTCATTGTTTTTTCTTACCCATGTCGACGAAGACTCCGTATTTTTCAACTCTGGTTATTTTACCTTCTAGTTGATCACCTTTGGAAGGAGATCGGGTAGCTGCTTTGATCATAGCGAGAGCGGCTTGTGCGCCTACTAGATCTTTTGCAGTAATAACCCCTTTCCCATCATCTTCAATGTCAATTTGCGCACCGGTCTGTCTCACAATATCTTGGATTGTTGCACCACCTGGGCCAATTACCACTCTTACTTCATCAGGCTTCACTTCAAATTGGAGAAGTGCTGGAGCATACTGACTTAATTCTGCTCTAGGAGCAGCGATAGTCTTGAGCATATATGCTAAGATTTGTGATCTTCCTGCTTGTGCATGGTCGAGCATCTCTTCGAGGAGTGCGACTTTTGCTCCTTTGAGTTTTGTATCCATTTGGATAGCAGTCATACCTTCATCAGTACCTGCAAGCTTGAAGTCCATATCTCCAGTGAAATCTTCAGTTCACATAATATCAGTTAAGATTGCGTACTCATTCTCATCAGTCATAAGTCCCATCGCGATTCCACTTATTGGTTTTTTGATTGGCACACCTCCTGCCATCAAGGCAAGAGTAGTAGCACAAACTGATGCCATAGAGGTTGAACCTCATGAACCTAATACTTCAGAAACAACTCTCATGGTGTAGGGGAACGCAACTTCATCTGGTAGTATTTTTTCAATAGCTTTTTCTGCTAATCTTCCGTGACCTACTTCACGTCTGTTGGTTCATCTAATCATCTGCGCTTCATTGTTTGAAAACGGTGGCATTTTATAATGATGCATCCATCTATTTTCTACATTATCATTTTCCATATCGTCGATAAGTTCTGCGTCACCAGGCGCACCTAGCGTTAAGATTGAGAGCACCTGCGTATCACCTCTTCGGAAAAGTCAGGTTCCATGCGCTCTTGGGATTGTATCTAGTTCGCAGTAGATCTGTCTGATTTGATCTAAACTTCTTCCATCGATTCTTGATTTGTTTTTTAGTGTATGTTCTCTTGCCCATTCTTTTACTGCCATAAAGAATCCTTCGCTAATTCGTCCTTCTGACCATTCGTTCGCAGGATCAGCGATTTGTTCTTTGAGTGCAGCTTTTACTTCTTCAGCGTAGGTTGCATAGATTGCTTCCCAATCGTTTTTTTCCATATCGCCATGTAATGCTTTCATCTTTTCTTCCGGAATAACTTTTTTTACTGCCGCGATGAAACTATCAGAAGGGAAGTTTTTTTTGTACTCTTTTTTATTGATAGTGCATTTTTTGAGGAACTGTTCTTGGATGTCGCACAGTTCTGTGATTGCTTTTTGTGCAACCTGTAAACCTCATTTTATAATATCCATAGGAGTTTCATTTCCTTCTGCTTCAAGCATATTTATCTTGTCTTTGGTCCCTGCAACATGTAGGTCGAGGATGGAGTTCTTAGCTTGATCATTGGTCATATTCATCACATATTTACCATCAATATAGCCGATTCTAATCGCTCCCAATGGGCCTTCAAACGGGATTCCGGCGAGCATAATCGCCGCGCTTGCTCCGATAATACATAATTCTCCAGGGCTATGTTGCATATCTAATTGCAAAGGAGAGATCGTAATAATCACATCGTTGATCATTCCTTTTGGAAACATTGGTCTCAATGGTCTATCAGTCAATCTACAATAGAGGACTGACTCATCAGAAGGTCTTCCTTCTCTTTTTCTGTAACGACCACCACCGATCTTTCCTGCTGCATAAAAACTTTCTCTGTAATCGATCGCTAGAGGAAAGAAACTATTGTCAGGTTTTGGTTTTTTCTCCATCACCGCAGTGACGAGTAGAATAGTTCCTTCCATAGTAATTTCTACTGCACCATCACAGTGAGGAGCAAGCTTTCCAGTTTTGAATGAAATCTTTTTGCCTTGTCGTTCGGTCTCGAACACAATTTCGTTAAATTTTTTTTCTGTAATCATAGGAATACATATAACAATAAAACTCCTGTCATATGGCCCGGAAGAGAGAAGTAGAGAATGGATCGGTTTGTTGTTCACAGTATTTTTCATCACGCGCTTTTGGCACGCACCCATCGTCTACTTCTCGTTCCCATGCAACCATAGGAGGATACACGATTTATAGGCATTTGTGAGAAGAAAGCAATGGTCTCCTAAAGACCATAAATAGTAGACGAAAGCGTGGTTTTTGTTACGTTTTTTTTTACTTTTCCTGTGTGTAGAAAATAAGGAGAGCAGGGATGTTGTCTTCGACCATTGCTGGTTCACGTGCAGCAGTATTTCTGAAAATATCTCCATTGTCTGGATGAGTATATTTTATTCCATTCTGAGTTTGTATTCGCATACCGTCGAGATAGTTACTATATGCATCTGAGTCGGCGTAGAGCATACGAGAGACATCTGTTAATCAGGTGACGACAGCTTTTTTGGTCGCTGCATCGGTGTTGTTCATAATAAGTTCACCCATTGTGCCGTCGGTAAACTGCACAAGAAAATGACTATTTATATGTGTTCGTAGTGAAGCTGATGAGTTGATAAGATCATTTCTTTTTAGAGAGCTCATCGTAAAGATATCTCTTTTTTCTTGCACTAGTTGATCAATTTGATCTTGAGTTAACTCACTTGAATGAGTGAGAATCATCTTCCCACCACTTATGTATCCCATCCCTTTTCAGTCAGTTTTCTTATCGTCTTTCCTTGATTCACTACCTATAGATTGTCAGTTATCATAATTAACTCCAGTAAGTGCTGGACTACCGTATGCTTCAAAGGTTGGTCCGTTCACCATCAACGTGACTTGTCTTTTTTTATTTCCAGGCGTAGCGTTGTAATCATCAAAGTATTTTTCGATTTCAGGAATATTTGGTATCAGTGCAGGGGTATCTCTCATTTTAATTTCGGTAAATCGTGCGGTAGAAGTTGTTGCATGTACGAGCATAGCTTTCGATTCTCGTCAAGGTTGTGATTCAAATCTTAATAATACTCAAACTTTGTTACCGTCGAGTAGTACCTCTCTCGCTACAGCTCAGGTCGAGGAGATATAGTCAATCTTATTTCATAGCGTTACACGGTCTATTTTTTCTTTTGAGATATTTCCAACGAGAGAGTTGGTTACTGTGTTTTGAAGAGCAGAAAGTTGTTGGTGGAGTTTTGCTATATCTCAGCGAAAAATATCATCCCTTTCTTGAGGTAGTTTCGTTTCATAGTGCGTTTTAGGGTGGTCTGCATCTAATACCATAAATCTCGTTTGGTGAATGTAAAGAGTATATGTATATTATACCTCTAAAATCAAAAAAAGCAATATGCCGACTCCCGATTCTGTTGTAATATTTCTACAACTTTGCAAAAAACACTCGTTTTTGCATTTTTCGCCCATTCTAGCTATAATTTCGGTGTGTTCTATTTTCCTAACACCCAAGAAATGGACGAGAAACTTATCACCGTGTTGAAAGAGTATGGACTTAGCGAAAAGGAAGCTAAGATCTATCTTGTCACGCTGGAGTTGGGTAGCGCACCAGCTAGCACGATTGCAAGACGTGCTGGTATAAAAAGAGTAACAGCCTATGCGTTGTTGCAGGATTTGAAAACCAAACAGATCGCACAAAGTATAGACAAAGGAGGAGTGACTCACTTCCAAGTCGTTGACCCCAATACCTTGTTGAAAAAAATAGAAGACAAATATACGTTATTGAAAGAACAGCTTCCTGCATTGGTTGCACTGACTGATCAGTATAATAATAAGCCAAGGATACAGTATTTTGAAGGAGAGGCTGGCGTCAAAGCAATGTATGAGGATCTACTTACTAGCACAGATACAATCTATGCATTTCTTGGTGCTCAAGCCATGACTCCTAACTTACAAAAATATTTATTTGAAGATTTTTTACCGCGTAGAGTAGCATCTAAAGTATATGCTCAAGTATTATTAAATCCTTCTGACGACAATAAAAAATACGCAAGTCGAGATAAGAATATGCTGAAGGAATCTAGAATAATTGATAATAATGTTTTTCATATCGAATGAGAAATTAACATCTATGGACCAAATAAAATCGCGATTGCCTTATTTAGTGGCGATGAAATGTCTGCATTTATTATTCATAGTCCCAAACTCTTCAGAAGCTTTTTAAGTATCTTTTTGACTATTTGGTCAACTACTCCTAAAAAATGAAACAAAAAATAAACAGTTCGCAACATGACGAACCCAACAAAAACAATAAGTATGAACCCCAAGATCGATGATTGGAGCAATCTTTTGTAGATGATCAATTGGAAATGATTTTTAGTAATGAAGACCGGGATGGATCTTTTCTGTATGCATGGAAAACAGAATCAGATAGCGGATGAATGAGATTTGACCGTGTAGCGCATACGCCAATTTATGAAAAACTGGTGACAGAGAATGAATCAAAAATATTATCCTCACATACTCGCTTTGCAAAAAGTTTTGAAAAAAGTCGTCAAAATATTATTGAAATTGGTCCATGATGAGGTGACAAGTTCGCAAGACTTATTGCATCAAAATTTAAAATTTCCAATAAGTGATATATCGGAGTCGATATTAGTGACTATAGTTTGAAGAAAGCTGGCGAATATGCCAGACAGTTACATATGCAATCGATCCTATTGTTAAACGACCGAGGCTCAGAAAAGATATACACAGACAATAAATGAACTGTCTTGTTTCTGGGTTGATCGATTGGTAATTTGCATGAAAGAGAGATAGTTAAATTATTGAGGAATATGGCTCATGGAGCCAAACGCGATATTGTTTTGAGTCATTTTCTTGCACCAGATGGGGCCGATAGAAATGAGAAGATACAAGAAATAGTCAAAATATATTACATGGATGAGATGAAGAAGTTTGTTATGTGATGATTTGAGTCATTAGGATTAGACGTTTCACAGTTAGAATTTACAGTCGAATATAGAGAAGGAGAAAATGGTGAAATTAAAACATGAAAAAACTCCAAAGTAGATGTTACCGCTGACAAAATTTTGCTTGGGGCAAAACTCAAACAAGATATTATAATAGAAGTTAATGGGAAAAAGCTTATTAAGAAAGAAGGTGACTTTATCCAGGCAATTTCTTCGAGAAGGTTTTCTAAAGGGCAGTTTGCTCAACTTGCAGAAGCAGCTTGATGTAAATTAATAGATACGGTAGATGATGGAGGAGTCGCGATTTCTATTCTTCGTTCTCCAGGTAGAAATATATTAAAAGAATATATAGAGAAAAATAAACAGTTAGTCATAGGAGTATTATTACTAAGTTGATGAATAGTACTTGCAGAAGACATGGTCTTAGATTACAAACAAAAAAAACATGAAGAAAAAATCTCTAAGGCGCGACAAAGTGATTTGTATGGACGTGAGATTAGTCATGACCAAACGAGTCTCGAGCTGATTAATGCAATCAATGAAGATTTAGATGAAACTGTTACGGAGGCAGAGAGTATTTTAAAAGATCGTTATGGGCGAGGAAGTGTAGAAAGTTACGAAGGCAAGGTATTGATGGGGCTTTTGAAAAAATATTTTATCGACATGGATATATGAGAGTTCAATGGTATCAAATATTATCAGCAAGGGCTCAGTCGAAAAGTAGATAAGTTCGTACAAGAGTTTAAGGGACCAATTTTGGAAGGAGGGTATAATATTATTCCAAATGGTTTTTTAAGTAACTATTCAGAGTATATCAGAAATACTTTTGCTACAAATGAAGAGGTAAAGGTTGACTATTATTGGAGCGCAGGTGCTAAGGGAACTTCTACTACTATGTTAAACGCAACCAAAGGATATACTGCGACTAGCCTTTCAAGTAGGGGTGGGACAGTATATGGTGTGCAAATTGCCTATGATTTAGCGCGCGTCAAGTTGAATGGGAAAAAAGTATTTGTAGCAAAAATTCATTGAATCGGCGATGATAACAGCAATCAAATGAGTCATCACAACGAATATAGTCTCGCCTTAGGAAAGGAAGCTGTAAAAGAGTATCTAGACGGATGATACTTACATCAAGTTGCAGAAAGAGTAGTGCAAGTACTGTATGAAAGACTCCATATTGATAACCTGCCCGTTGAAACGCGGACAACACGTATCGAGGAAATTCTACTGCAAGCAAGAGTAGAAGGGTATGATTTTTCGCTCTTTCTTAATGAAAAAATTCCTATCGACTATGTGCTTAATACATTCATTTTCCCTGTATGCTGAGATAAACTTGAGAATATTGGTGCAGATAACGAAGACTACCCTCATTATAGAATTCCTTTACATGCGGAGAATTTAGATGTGAAAGACCTGTGTAATGATACATACGATTTGAGGCCAGCAATCGATAATATCTTACATATACTCAATGAAGATTATGATGTGACGTTTATGGAATCGATATGAGAGGTTAAGTCTGTTGAAGTAGAAGATTATCCAGAAGTGAGAAATTCTATATTTACCTTACTTGTAGTATCATGAGTAGATAATATCTCAGAAATACTGCGTAATAGAATTGCTACGAGGCAATGGATAGAAAAAAACCATGAGCTATTCGTTGCATTTGGATACAGAGTGTTCCCTTTTGAAGTATTCCAAAAATACAGTGATGCTTTCGAAAGAACTTTACATTGAAGTGATAGTGCGTTAATCGGAAAGGGCGTTATTATGCCCCAATCAATCTGATTATATACCACGCTCACATGAGAAAGATTTAATATTGCGCCTAGCCCTGATTCAAAAGAGCAGTACATCATAGCATATCCAATTAATAAGTCTGCTCAAGCTACGGTTAAAAGACTCCAGGAAGAGTATAATGAACTATTTGCGCAGTTTAGATTTAAGAAGTCATTTGCGCAATTGGAGGATATCGAGAAAAAAATTACTAGAGGAGTATGAGAATATCAGTTTGACCATTTTAGCGCGATTGCTTGAAGGTATATCGCTGAAGATTTTTTCAAACAAGTGCAAGCAAGAAACGCTCAGCCAAATTCAATTTCTATAGACTCTACTGAATGATCTACTAAGGAGATAAACTAACCTGTTACTACTTCTTGACAACAGCATTCTATTGACATCTATTGCAAAGTACACTTCTGTAAGTATACAACTATCACCTCAAAACAGAGGATTTACTTACTTATAGAATAATCTTATGAAACTTAAGAACATCTTATTGCCGCTATTTGTGTCAGCTAGCTTGAACAGTATGAAGGCTCAACAGGTACAGACTGATAGTACGAAACAACTTACTGAAAACTTTCAAACAACTCCTGAAACATCTAACGATCTTACAGTAGATCATCTCTATGCAGGAATGTATGGAATTGTATCTGTCGATGAAGAAGGATTAAAGAATTGAAAGCCTGTTAATTCTGGCGATCTTCGTGTAGGGTGATCAGCGCATCGAAACATGTGAGAGAAAGTAAACGTAAATGGTATGATGGCATATGACCAACCAGTAGGAGCAGAATGATCTATGTTTTCTCTCTATGGCGTAACATACGAACCTATTCACTGAAGTAAAATATCTGTCGGTAAAGTACCCACAGCAGCTACACTTATGGTCGGATCGCCTGTAACGCCAGGAGGACACTTCTTATTCACAGCAGAAGCACAAGCTCCTGGTGGAGCATTGTGAGCTAGAGTTGATCAAAATATAGGAGATGGAAGTATATCAGCGTCAGCAGTTCGCAGAAATGGAGATGATGAACTTAGTGCATATATTACAAAATGACCTTTCAGTATTGCAGCGATTAGACATTCCCAAGATGAATCATATGAGGTCGGGGCATCATGGATTGGAGATTTGAAAGATAACTCAAAAGTATTTGCTCTCGTGTGGTTAAATTCTCAGGCTATTTCTTACTCAGCGATGTGGACGAGCAAGCCAGGAAGAAAAACTTTCGACGATGTAGGACTCTTTGTAGACTGACAGTATGATAGAGATCAAAGCAAAGTCGCTACAACTCAAATAGGAGCTATCAAAAACCTTTCTGCTGCACCAATAGGAGCAAAACTATGAGTCGGATATGATATTGTAAAGAAAAATGTACAGGCGATTATTTTTATCAACTTGAATAAATAACTAAATGAGCGAGAAAAGATTTTGAGGAGGAGTAGGTAAAAAATATGATTTGATTACTGAAGCGATACCACACTATGAGCGTATGCAACGACAGATATGAAAAGAATTAAAAACACATCTCATGCGTAATCAATCTAAAACAATCCCTGTATTCGAGTTGGGTTGTGGTACAGGATATACTTCAAAAATAATTCTCGATGCAGATCCTAGAATAAAATTACGAGCCATCGACAACGAGGAAGTCATGCTAGAGCAAGCCGAAAAAAATTTAGATAAATATGTAAAAGCTGAGAGAGTTGAGTTAATAAAGGGAGATCTATTAAAAGATTTACTCAATCATCGTACTAAGAAGTACTCTGCTGTAGTTTCTGCTGAAACGATTCACAACCTTGACCAAAGTAAAAGAAAATGACTCTATAATGACATATTTAACTCACCCGATTATAAAGGTATATTCATTAATTGTGATAAGTATGCAGTTGATAACAAGAAGAAACACTCTGCATGCCTAACGCGACAGATTGATAAATTTCTTAGAATGCCAAGCCATGCATGGAGTGATGATTTGAAACTTTACTGGATTTCTCATTATCTTCGTGACAATAAAAATGACCTAATTATGAAAGAAAAAGAGGCAATCGCAGATCTAGAAGAAGAATGATTTTTGTATGTGCAAATCAAGTATCGCAAACAGATGGAGGCGATTCTCACTGCTCATAGACCACACGATAATTGGATTGTAATGTAATAATCCAGCTATTGACCTGATAAATATTGGTTAACCAAAAAACATCTAAATTAACTCTAAAATACTTTCCATTGATCATTAATAGAAATATACTAACGACTCATAATTTGTCGTTGCATTACAAACTAATTAATTCACAAAACAATAAGGCGCTAAGCCTGATGTAAAAACTCTACTAAAATGAAAAAATTCAAAAAAAATATGAATCAAAAAATTCCACCTCAAAAATTTGGCAGCGGAATGACTGTCCCTATGCCGAAAATTTATGTGCCTGATGAAGATTTCATTGGGAAGAAAGTTACTTTACACATGTGTGAATATCACGAAGATTGTGACCCTGCAGAAGGATGGGCAAGGAAAGATGTTAGTTTAACTGGAAATTGTAATTGCTCCCTAAAAGGAAAAGAGATTACTATAACAGGGACACAGCAAACATCTCGTGCAAACTTTTATAGAAGCATTTGTTACACAGTTGCTGAATCTCCAAACCTTATCAATGAAGTCGAATTTTCTGAAGAAAGCAAAGAAAAACAAGAAAAAACGACTGGATATATTTTGGAGGGTAAGAAAGGGAATTATCTCCATTTCGACTACAAATATTATCCTCACACCCATCTTCTTGATGGATATTTATTCAATACCGGACTCATAAAAATCATGATGAAAAAAGGTATTGAAGCTGGTACGCCCACAAGAGCCTACCGGGGGAGATACAATTGGGACGGTAGCGATAAATGGATTACGGACAAATCTATAGGTTGGGAGGAACTTAAAAAAAAGATCCTCGTTTAGGTGAAGTAAGTATTATGTAAGAATCATCCGCGGCCAGTACACTTGGTTGCGGATTTTTTTATTTTGGCACAAAATGACAAAAAAAAGATTATATAAAAAAAGAGACAAGCGAATCGCTTATCCCCCTTCTCAATTCTCCTATTTTCCTTTCCAATACTACCTTATAGCGGGATCGCTCCTTACTCTATGCTATTCATAAGAGAGCATATTGGAGTAAATTTAAGCTCAAGATTTTAGGGTAGTGGCCAGTAACAGGAACTTAGAGAAACACACAATACATATGTTAACCCCTTTAGTCAAGATAAATCAGCCTAATCTAAGCCTTTTTAGAAGCCCAATTCTTTGCATCTTTCAGCCATTCCCACTATACTTATCTTAGTTATTTATACCTGTTCCTAGTACGATATGGCTGACGAAAAAAATCCTCAAGTTCCTGCTCCACAGGGCAATCAAGCTCCACAAGATGGTGCGAGCAAGATCGATCTTGATGCACAACTTCTCAATGAGTTAAATTCGAAGAGCCCACAGCCTTCGAGTAACTCTGGGGCGCCTGCGGCATCTACAAGTTCTGCAGCAGATCCGTTTGAGAGATTGAGCAGGAAAAAAGTTGCAAGGCCACAAGCTATGCAAATGGCAGGAGGACAAGTGAAAAAAGGATCTAAGCTTTCCCCGAAAATGTTCCTTATCGGATGTGGAATATTTTTCTTGTTGTTCTTGTGACTTGTCTATGCTGCGTTGTTTTACGCAATAAGTTCATCTGATTTCTTACAAACCATTGGTCTCGCGATAGAGGATGTGAAGACGATATTGATGATTTTCGCGTTGTTGTTCTTTGGAATAGTATTCTTTTTGGGATTTTACGTCTTAGTGCTCAATGTTTATAGACTCGCAACTACGAAGAATGTAAGAAAGTTGAAATACATCCTTTGACTAGTGTGAGGGATTTTGATCATCGCAACTACGATTGTGCTCGGGACATTGAGCATAACAAAAATTAGGTCGTTGGCTGCTACTTCTAAGATTCAAACAAACTCGCTTGTAGTCGCGTATCTTATGACCAGAGATGGATTGGAGCGGGCAGGGCAACCTGGGACGCCGTTGATAGCCCCATTGAAAGTTAAGCACCAGCTCAACAAAGAACAGTTCGATAGAAATATTCTACCGGCGATTGGTGGTGCTAACGCAGTGATTTCTTCAATTGAATTGGATTGTGGAAATGGGCAGAAGCTTGCTGGATCACCTACGATGAGCCTTAGTGCTGGAGGGTGATACTTCCCAGATCATTGTCTATATATTCATAAAGGAAGTTATCCTATGAAATTAAATATATCCTATACAACAAAACAAACGAATGAGCCCCAAACCAGATCGTTTGATATTGGCGACTTCCCTGTAGAAGCAGAAATCCAATTTAAACCAACTGATGGTGAGCCCTACCTCAATGATAAAAAGACTGAATTGGTGATCGGTGTAAATCCTGTCACGGTCGAATATAAGGCACAACTGTTATTTACGGACTTAGGATTACAAGACGACAAGATTCTTTGGGATCTAGATGGTGATAAGACTGTTGATCTTGAAGATAATTCTGCGTTTAGTTTTACTTACAATGACTCTAAACTTCAGACCATTAATTACCAACTTCCTGGGCTTCCAAGCGGACGAGGTAGTAAGCGGCTAAGTTTTGATCTCAGAGTAGTAGAATCAGAACTTGCACGTTGTGATCTCCAAGTAACATCGGTGGACAATGACAGAAAATATACGCTTAAGCCTGTCTTTGATGAAGCAATTAATGCAGCAAGTTTCAAGTATGAAATAACTGATTTGCTAGAAGATAAACTAGTCGATAGTATAACATCTACCAAGAATGAAACAACATTTACGTTCCCAAATGGAGGGCAGTATGAAATATCAACTGCTTACTTCACCCAAGACGGACAGAAAGGTGCTTGTAATGTAGAGCCACTTACGGTAGGGTTTGACGGTAATCAAGTAGATTTCGATCTTAAGTTTGCTGAAGAAGCTACTGACCCGTTTATCGCAGTCGATGATACGACAAAAGTTACGCTTGATCAAAAAAACTCTCTCATCAATGTTGCGATGCTTCCCGCTGTGTTAGAGTTTACTATCAATAAAATTAGACCCGATCCTACAGCAACGCTAAAGGTATACTACGCTGGAAGACAGATCTTCGCTGACAGTCCAAATGTATACGACGTTAATATTGGCACGCTCGGTGAACAACCATTGGATTTTGTGATTACTACAGCACAAGGTAAAGAAACTCATCAGCCATATACCGTACGTACCTCTAGAACGTCAGTTAAAGCTATGATTGAAGTCTCTGAAGCTGTATGAACTGATCCATTTGAAGTTACACTAGATGCATCAATCTCTCCATTGTATGATGAGAACGATGAGATCGTTTACTTTAGTTGGGACTTCGGAGACGGAGAGACCAGAACGAATGTAAGTCAATGAAAGATAGACCATATCTATAAGTTCAACGAAGATAAACAATCAGGTGAATACTATCCATCTGTTACTGTAAGGACGAAATTAGGATTCGAAGATACGTATCGTGTAACTACTCCTATTGTCGTGAAGAGGGCACAAAGAGATGCAACTATCGCAATTCCTTCACATCCTACGCAACAGGCAAAGGTCGGTGAGCCAGTTACCTTTACGGTGGAAACAGATGGAGCGGTAAATAGTATTGCTCGAGATTTCGGTAATACGAAATGAGTTTCAGGCGACGGAAGAACCTACTCACAAGTTTCAGTGAGTTACGATCAACCTGGTACTTATACCATCAGAGTAGAAGTAGACTACGCAAATAATATCCCTGCGGTAGACAATATTACGTTGAGAGTGTTTGAGTAAAATAGGCAATAATTAAAAGTGTAAAAAGAGAATAGCACAGGTAATTGATAAATTAATCTCTTGGCATCAAGAGAGCTTAAGAGTCTCAAAAAAATTAATAAGGAGTCATCGTATGGTGATTCTTTTTTTGCTCCATTCGATTGACGATGGGTAATTTTTTTTTCGCTTTCTTAAACTCTCTTTCTGTTTGAGATTTAAAACAGATTACTAATCATTCGTCAGTAGAAAAAGGAGGCGAGGTAAAAGCTCCAAAAAAGTAGAGCCTCGTGTCGTTATCCATTCCGACTACGTCGGAGATGGACGACACTTGCGTGTACTTTTTCCTCGCTTCTTTACCTCGCCTCCTTTTTCCTTTTTAATATCTAAATAACGAGTGAGGGCGTTCGAAGAGCCGGGAGATTTGTATGCAGCAGATGCCACTCTTACAAATCTTTCGGCTTCGGACGTGCTGACTCGTTATCAAAGTTGAGGATGTACCCAATCCCTAGTTTTCCAACTCAAATTCCCTATGATATATCTATGATCGTAGGAAACAAGCAAGCGCAAGAGGTGCTTGCAACATATATACACAGCATGCAAACACAGGAGCGCGTTCCTTTCCCTTTTTTGTTATTGTCTGGCCCGGAGCATGTAGGAAAGACGACGGTAGCGGAAGAGTTGATCGCTCCTTTGTTAGGTGAGAATATGTTGACAGACTATTTGCCTATTTATGATCTCTCAGCATTACTAGAAAAGAATCATACCTTCAAAGTAGAGGTAGGCCCAAAAGATCAATTGATCGAGATAGAGGGGAAACGTTATGTAGATAAGTGAGCAAGAGATATTGTACAACGACTTGCATTGGCACCAGTTGGGAAATTTAAAGTTGTCTTTTTGGAAAACATTGAAAGGATGAATAGTGCTTCTGCAAATGCATTTTTGAAAACACTTGAAGAGCCGCTCCCAAATAGATTAATAATTGCTACGACGTCGCACAAAGAACTATTGTTAGATACGATCTTATCTAGAGCTTTTACGATTTGATTCCAATTGCCTAGTTTGCATGAAGTAACTGCTTTGTTGACCAAAGAGTATCCGACTATTGGCACAGATAAGAGAGCGTTTGTTGCGAGCTTTTCGCTGGGGCGTATATGATATGCGAAACAACTATTGGAAAATACAGAACAACTTGATGATCAAGCGCCAGCTTTTCTGCGTCTTTTGAAGCTTTTACAAATAGAAGGATCGATTGTAGAGCAATATAAACTACTTCAGCAGTTTGCTCAATGGGGACCGATTGAACATCTTATCGATGCCGTACTGTATACATTTGAAGGCAGACAACTAAGCTATGCAGATCGTTGGTTACAAGCAAGGAGCTTATTGAGAACGAATGTAGGAGAAGATAACGTCTTGTTTAATTTAGCCCTACCGTAAATTTGCACATGTTAGCAAAACAACATAGATTGACGGGAGTAGATGTACAATTCCTTCTACGCAAAGGTAAAAAAATTTACGGAGATCATCTGGTTTTTGTAGTTTTCCCGCAATATCAAAATCGCAAGTATCACCAACTCAGTGTCCAAATCCCGATAAAAGCAGACAAGAGAGCGACTATGAGAAATGTATTCAAAAGGACAGCAGTGGATGTTGGGCGAGAAATAATCAAGGAAGCGCAGCTCAAATCTTTCCTAAAGATATTTGTTTTTGTGAATAAACAAGTCGTTTGACCCTTACAAGAACTCATTGCAACGGCCGAAAAAACAACTATAACCAAGCAACGGAAACAGATTTGTCGCAAAGACTTTATATCTTTCGTAGAGCGTCTATGAAAAGCGTGAAAAATGGAGTAGATTTGATACGTAACTATATCAAAGAGTTTGGTAAGAGAATGAAAACTAGAAAAGAAAACTCTTATCTAGAAATTACGAAACTTGAGGAAGAACTTGCAGCAAGTATTGAACATTCACCGCCGCAAGATCATCCTTCGACGCATATTGCGTGACAAATTGCATGGAAGTTTTGGATTATAGGAGTGTTTACTGTCCTTTTGTGATATTTTTTCTTTAAATCGCTCAATATTATTTACTTGATACTTACTGCGTTTATTGTCTCAATGGCCATTGAGAATGTAATTCGTTTTTTCCAAAGATGGTGTTCAAGAGGAGTGTCGATGTTTATATCTTATCTATTGTTATTAGTTTTTGCGTTACTAGGGTTGATGATTGTGATACCGTTTTTGGTACAACAGTTTGCAGACTTAATTACGGTACTAATTGATAGAGTATCGATTCTGCAACAGCATATTCAAAACAATGGACTAGGATCAATAATAGAGGGTATAAAGATGCCAGGAGCTCTAAAAAGCTCGCTGCTTAAAGGAATTGAAGATGGTGGCTGGGTATTAACCCTACAGAACGCTTTTGTAGATAATGCTTCACAAATAATATGAGCATGAAGTAGTTATATTAAGAATGCAGGTGGACTAGCGGTAACAGTAGTAAGTGGATTCTTTACAGGTATTTTCAAGTTTGTTATTGCATTTGTAATGGCAGTTTTCTTTTCTATAGAAAAAGAGAAAGTAATCATAGTTATCGCTAATGTTTCATGACGCGCAGAGTATACCAAGCTTAAACTCCTAAAACTTTACAAAAAGTTGTGATTTTGGCTTGAGGGACAATTAGTGTTATGCCTTTGTGTAGGAGTTGCAGTATGGCTTGGACTAACAATAGTATGATGGTTTGGGGTATCACTTCCTGATAAATGATCTTTGGCATTGATAGCATGACTGACTGAATTTATACCTTATCTTGGGCCGTTTATGGGTATGTTCCCTGCGATCCTAGTGGGGGTTGCGTCGTATGGACTCAAATGACTTATAGTTGTTTTACTGCTATATCGATTTATACAGCAGTCAGAAAATAATATCTTAGTCCCGCTCGTAATGAACCGCGTTTTAGGGATTAGTCCGATTGTTATATTTATTAGCATGATCGTGGGAGGCACAATCTTTGGGTTCCTAGGAGTCTTGATGGCTGTTCCTATTGCAGTGATTATTAATATCTTATTTGAAGAGTATGCGAAAGAACCAAAAGTCGATAGCGATACGACGAAAAAGAAATAACGATAAGATGCATGCTGTTAGTCACCTTTAATTTGTTGTTTTTGAAAGGATGCAGCGGACGATGCCTTCATATAAACGTATCATAGCAACTAGCCTGGTAACGCTAGCTGGGCTCTTTGTCTGTACTGCCAACGGGTATTTCGAACAGAAATATTTTTGTGTAATACAAGGCAGTAGTGTTACGGTGTCCATCCAAGAGGGAGAGAAGTTATGCTTTGAATACTTGGCTGCTATGCAGACCAATATAAGCGAATTGGATACAGATATTACGAGAGCAGAAGGCTATACAAATATCGGCACGGATGATGATAAGGCTTATTGGAATCATACTGTTGCAGACTTAAATTCACAAAAACAGGCGCGGATATCACTTAGAGAAAAATTAATAGTGGCTATCGATGATTATGAGTGGGATTTATTTTTGCGTATCAAGTGACTCACTACATTTTATCTTAAACCTGAAAGAGAGCTTCTTTTTGGGAAGGTATCTCAGGCGAATACGTTGTTGTTACGTCTGAAATTGATAGGAGATATTAGTAAGTATGAGTTTGTCTTGGGGAAGGTAGATGAGCTACAATCCAAGGTGGCGTTATTAGATCGTATTAAGTTTTCTCAAAATTTTAGTGAACTAATTCCTGCACTAAAAGCATATCTAAACTTACCTAGGATCAGTAAGGACGATCTTACATAACACACAATTTACGAAACTATCTACTGAAATGAAAATCGGAATTATAGCTTCAGGTTTTGAAATGTTTCCATTGATGGAAGTGCTCAATCAGTACGAACACGACTATCATATTTTTTGTGATTGGCAGATGCGACCACGAGGAGACAAACAGCCTGATCTGAGGAGGGAACGCACAAAGGAAGCTCTCTCTTACCTGGCTAACAAAGTAGATGCAGTTATCCTGCCTCCTTCACTTGAGCTGCAACTGAGCGGGTATTCGACAGGAAAGGATCACCCACAATGAGTTAACAATATAGCAGGAGGAAAAGAAACAATAAAAATAGATCCTACTAGTAGTGCAGAAAACGCATCACCCACAATTTTGCCCTTGTTCCATAATTATCTAATGGAGCATGCGTTCAAATATTCAATAGTTTGAAAATTGTGATTACTTTGTGAGTATGCTGATTTGGATGAAGCGGAAGAGCTGATCAAAAATGTTGCCAAGGAGTATACTTCAACTGCCAATCAAGCCGAGTTATGAAAAAAATTCCACCAACCTTTTGCGCTTTGGAATAAAAATGTAAGAATGCGAAATTATTTTTTGACTACGTATGGTAAAAGGGATCCGATGGTTCGTGGCACACTCAAGCATGATCTTCGTTACTTCCAGGATGCGGCAGTTGATACCCTCATCCCGATGAGTCGATGATTTCTTTTCTATCAACGCCTGATTGCGCAGAGGACTAATCGAAAAAAGATTAGATTTCATTGATTGGGAGCAGTGAAATCATCCTTTGAAACCCTTGTAAGTGAGTCAAAAAGCCCATCTTCGAAGACCTCTTATGCGGTCACGCTTCATTGTACCGATACGACACAAGTGTTACTAGGAGAGAAAAAATGGAAACGAGTGTTGGAGAGAGGTGGCAAGTGCCCTATAGAAATTAAGAAGGTGAATCTATCCTAAATCATCTTGCTCGCATTAACGGAGCAATTGCATGAGTTGATTTTGATGATCTTTGAAATAATCTATAACTAGGAGGCTTCTCGCGCATGACGACATTTTGCGTCTATGATCAGGGTCAAGGCTTCTTACCTTGGCAGTAAATGTTTCATGAAGGATCATCCACGCTAGATCGATAGGGATGTATATCTCCACCAAATCCTGATCTATTTCTGATACTGAGAATTTTTTTGGTCATTTATCTCATCAAAACTTTGAGACATAGATCCTACACATTTTTATTATCGTTTCTTTAATCTCTATTATCTCTGCAAACGGAGTTGGAGAAATGAGTTTCTGCCGTCAAGACTCTTCTCTTACCTCTCTTTTCAATACGTCATCATAAATTGCCGTATCGTTTGAGCGGGCAGTAAGTTGTTCATTTGTATATATATCTATGTCATCTTTTCCTCCGAGCAATTTACATATCCTTTCTAAGGTACCTGCGTTCATGCGCCTCTCTACTTCTTCTCTAGCAGTATTGTCCAAATGCTCTAGGGCAAATCTTTTATCTACTCATTCCAGCAATCACTCAATTCATTGTTGTAACTCATTATTTTTTGGATGATACCGTTGTATTTGATCTATCTTACGTGGAGTTAGATGCCTTTGTAACTTGGGAAGGTCTTTTCTTGCGAGGAGAAGTGCGGTATTTCAGAATTTATCGAATCCCACAGTATATGCGCAAGCGATACGAGGAAGGTATGAAAAATTGTCTATTATCCTGGCTTTTCTTTCTGTAATAAGAGCTGCATGAACTGACCCTTTATTTTTATCGTCCAATGGCTTCATGAGTGAGTATCAGTAATCTAATACACAACTCATAAGAGAACTAACAGATTTTTCATGCTTTCATGCGGCATTGATTGTGGCGATGTATTCAATTGGATACTCCTTTTCCCCTTTCATTTCTTACTGATCGACAATAAAATATTGCCTATAGTAGCACTTATCGCTTCTTTATCAATATGAATTCTTCTTTATTTTTATATTATTTCCAATATTCTGCTATCTCTTCCTTGTACTAAATAGTCTGATCCGCCTCATTTAAGGCCATGTTTCGCAGCAAACTCTTTTGCAGAGACATTTTTTTCGCCTGTATAGATTGCGTAGTTCCCATCACTAGTGTAGATAACCCAGTTGCATGTTGGCCAGAGTTCTTTAGCTTGACCAACCACTATCTTGAAATCATATCCAGTAAGACCTCCTTCGCTGATATCTATGACGTAGGTAAATCAATCTATATTTTTATTTGAAGACGCGCAAAGTTGTGCTAGGATTCCTCTTACAATTTGAGCTTGGAGAGATTGGTGATCTCCTTGCATATGTGAAAACTCTTTGAGTAACTTATCTACTTTTTCTTGGAGTTGTTTAGGCTGGCAGTCGAGTTTGGTGCTAAGCGTTAGTAATTCATTTTGCAATGTTTGTGCATGAAGAGCTACAGCTGGTCATGTGACTGCAGAAATCCTTCTAATCCCTGAGGCAACTGCTTCTTGCGCAGTGATGAGAAAAGCGCCGATCTCAGAAGTATTCGGCACATGCGTCCCTCCGCAGAGCTCAATAGTACTTAGAGAAATATCATTATCCACTATGGAAACGACACGGACACGATCTCCATACTTATCTTCAAAAAATGCTTTAGCTCCAGTTTTGGTCGCCTCTACTAAGCTCATCTCTTTTACATCAACTTGGCGAGCATGACGTATCCGATGATTTACTTTACTTTCGATTGTTTGTAGTTGTTGCAAGTCTAGAGGTTGCTTTGCAGCAAAATCGAATCTCAGATAGTCTTCATCGACCAGTGATCCTGCTTGTTTTGTGCTACCCAAAAGCTCTCCAAGTGCGAAATGCAAAAGGTGAGTCGCGGTGTGGGCACGCATCTTGGCATGCCTTTGTACAGGATCGACAACAAGTTTCATTTACTGAGTACCCGTTAAAGAAAGATGTATATCTGAGCCTACAAGCCCATTATCAACATTAGCTGTTCATGATGCTACAAGGGATCCGCTGCTACCTGGGATTATGAATGCAGGTTGATCTGCTACTGGTTCTTGAACTTGTGTTCAGGTGTCTACGATAGCCGTCTGTCTGCTATTGCTACCTTTTATATACACGACAGCAATTGCGATAGTTGAAAAAAGCACTAGTGCTATCATAAGCAAGATAAATATTTTAAGACCTGTTTTAGTTTTTCTTGGAGACATGTCAAAGTTATAATAACGATATAAATACTACAGTCACAGAATCTATTTAAATGAGAGGCGTTTTAAAGCTCTTTTAGCTACTTCATTGCTTGGGTCTATTTGTAGGATTTTTTTATAGAATGATTTTGCTTTGGTCGGTTCTCCCATTTCTTCGTGAAGACCTGCAAGAGTAAGCATATAATTTTTGTTTGTTGGCCTGAGTTTGAGCACATTCTCCATAGATTTAATTGCAGGCTTTATCTGTTTGTTTGCATAAAATATTTCGACCATAGTTATGTGATACTTTGGGTTGTCAGGATTGAGTTGTAGTGCTTTCTCAACAAGGAGTTGCGCGGTGTCATGCTGGTTTTGTTGTAAGTATATTTGTGCTATCTGCCAAATTGCTTTGTGATTGGTGGCATCTTCATTGATGATTTTTTTCAAGATAGTTAATGCCTTGACGAGATTCCCAGATTCAAAATAATGATCACCAAGCATTTTAAGGAATTCACTACTGTCTGGGGCTAATGCTAATCATTCAATCAATTTTTTTTCAAACAGATCTAGCTTTCCTCTTTCTTTTTGGGAAAGGGCAGCGTATTTTATTGACTCTAGATCTTGTTGCTGTTTACCGGTCAATCATACCTCTTCACTTTTCAGCTCTGGTTGATCTTTTATAGCATCTATATCTATGAGCCCTTTTTCCCCTGTATCTAACTCCTTTTCAATTGGTCTAGTATCCTCAGATGGAGAACTCTCTTCTATTTTTTCGAATGGATCCCTAGTAGCCTCTGTGATCTCTTCAATCAGATCAATTGTCGCGTGTATAGTTAGAGGTTCTTTTGAAGGACGCTTAATTGTGATTTTTGGCAAGCCTATGTTTTTTAGATTGGTGATAATATCAAGTACGTAGGGGAGTTGCTGTTTGAAGAGGAAAATTACTGGTATGGCTATCAGGAAAATAGCAATAGCAATCCATATAAATAACTCGGCAGTTGTGGTATCAATGCTCATACCAAAGTCGTACTAATAAAATCGTTATCTAATTTTGTACTGGAGGTGTAGCTGGTTGAGAAATAGGAGGCGTAGCGACAGATGATATTGGCGCTGCTGAAATTGGAGAAGGCGCGGGAGCAGAAAACACGGGAGCAGAAGACACGGGAGCAGGAGACACAGGAGCAGGAGACACAGGAGCTCCTACTGCTTGATTGGCAATCAACTTTTGAGCGCGCTCTAGTTGAGCGCGTTCTTTGTGAGGGAGATACTCAGTGAGCGTAATTTTTCTAAACTCACCCCTAAATTCAGTTGGATCGTCGTCACTTTGTCCTCTGAGTTTTATCTCTTCAGTAAGAATATTTATCCCGGTACATTTCATCTTCTTTCCCTCGAATGTTACAACTTCTCCTCTGTACGGGAACCTTTTACTTTCTTCTTCATAAATATCTTTTTCAAAATTAAGTGAGTGATCTAATTTGCCAGATCGATCTTTGAGTTTATCAATATCTCTTCCTTCAAGTTGTTGTAGGCTTATTACATCACCTTCTACGTTTGGAAGCGGATGCTTGAAGATATGATAAATCAATGGCAGTCCTGATGTATCAAACCGTTCTTCTAAGTGGGGATGTAGTCTTACTCTATCCCTTGCTCCGACCTGGTAGAGGAAGAAGTTGTATCCGATCTCTTGTCTAAACTCTTTTACGAATACTGCAAAATCAAATCTTGTTTCTGCAAAGAAATAAAAATAGACTTGGTTTCATTGGAGGTTCATTCTAGCAGTTAGTGGGACTGACTCAGGAAATGATGTGCCAAATTTCTCCTTGAATAACTCGTACAGTTTCAATGCTTTTTCTTGATACTTATCGAAATTTTCTGCTTGTTGACCCTGGAGTGAGTACATAAATGTACCTGTTTTAGCGGAATCTACAGAATATCCTAGCAGAGTGCCTACCATCTCTTTTCATTCGCTATCTTGATAGACGATACGGTCCTTGGGCTTTAAGTCTGGAGGTAGTTCGCCAGTAAGCTTTACTGGCTTTGTATTTAGCCAATCGAGGACATATATGGTATAGGTAGTGTTCATGGGGGGCTGTCAATGAATGGAGCATAAAAAAGACTTTTTAGCTGCTACGGTATGCGAGGGAGGCTCTTGAGAATCTATCTAATCTGGAGAAACCTTATTGATTTAAGCGGACAATTCAATATATTATATCCGTACAAGTTATCACTTTGGTTACTCTTTTACCTAATTTTTGATGAATAAGAGATCACAAGGGAAAGTCGGGGAAGAGATTGCATTACACTCGTATTTGGCTGAGTGAATGAGATTGGTAGAACGTAATTATACTATTAGAGGAGGTGAGATTGATCTTATCGTGGAAAATGATCAACAGATGGTATTTGTTGAGGTAAAAGTCGTTGATTCGATAGAAGGGCTGCACGATTATATCAGTTCATTGAAACTTAAACGTATTACCAAGACGATGCAGCGATATCTACATGCGAACCCCACAGGTAAAACTATTCAAATTGATGTAGTCTTTGTACAAGATGGAAAAGTATTGGAAGTTTATAGAAACGTCACTTTATACAATTAATAATAGCTAATCTCTACCATGAAAAGAGCACGAAGTTTTTTGTGAGGTGTAGTTTTGTGAGCACTAGTTGTAGTTGGAGCAGGATGGACTCTACTGACGACGCAATGGTTCTCACAGCAGTTTCCAACTTCTACGGCGGTGAATCTCGATTCTAAGATCGAACAACTTCGTGATTGAATAAACCAGTTGGGATGAACAGGAGATATGCATGGATCAGAAAAATACAATACGGTCTTCCAACTCCTTCAGACTCAATACTACCACAAAGAAAAATTAGACCAAGATAAGATGCAAGAAAATGCATTGAAGTGATTTGTTGATGCATTGGGAGACCCATATACTGTCTACCTTACGCCCTCAGAGAACACTAAATTCGATGAAGAGATGCAAGGGAGTAAGAACTTCGAAGGAATCGGAGCAGTGGTAACAAAAAAAGAAGATGGTGTCTTAGTCGAGGAAGTACTGAAAGGTCATCCCGCTTATATTGCTGGTATCAAACCATTAGATGTTATCCTGGAAGTGGACGGTGAATCAATTCAATCGCTATGACTAAATGAAGCGGTCGATAAGATTCGCGGACCAAAATGAACAGAAGTTACACTGACTGTCTATAGAGAGAGCGCAGCTAAGATTATAAAAATTGTTGTCACTAGAGATGCCATTAGCGTCCCTTCCGCAAAAGGTGAAATATTAGAACTTGACGGACACAAAGTACTCTATGTTGAAATCCTTACGTTCGGAGATGATACAAGAAAAGTATTTGCAGATATCCTTGCGCAATATCAGGCAACCAAATTTGATGGAGTCGTTGTAGATCTGAGAGGAAACGGTGGAGGATACCTCCCTATAGCGGTCGACATCTCATCTTTCTTTATTCCAAAAGGAGAGGTAATCACTACCGCAAAATACAGCACCTTCCCAGAAGAAAGTTATAAATCAGCAGGGTATGGTAATCTAGAAGGGATTCCATTGATTGTGCTAGTAGATTGACTTAGTGCCTCTGCATCAGAGATAATGGCGGCTGCATTGCAACAAGATGCACATGGGAAATTAGTTGGAGAAAAAACATTTGGTAAATGATCTATACAAACATTACATGAGATTGATGATGGATCATCGCTCAAATATACTATCGGCGCGCGATACACACCAGCAGGGACTAACGTCGATAAGGTTGGTCTCCCACCAGATGTTGAAGTCACATTTGATACCGAAGCATACCTTTCGGGAGGAGTTGATAATCAGTTAGAGTCTGCGAAGGTAGAGGTTGAAAAGTTGATTGAAGGGAAGTAAAATCAAATTTAATCGTTAGGTATGAATCTAAGTTTGGAATTCTTTCGGGCGCACAGGGAGTTCAAAAAAGTTAAATCCTCGCTTCGTTACCCCTACCATCGTTCGGGACTCAGCTTGCAGTAACTTTTTCTCCCTCTCCTATGCTTCCTCAAGATTGTTATCCAATCATTTAAAGATATACTTCGCTTCCTCAAGATTATTATTATAGTTCAAAAATCTCCTTTGTTATTTCTTTAATCTTATACGCTGTTTATGTACTTCGCTTTATTTGGCAAAACACCTGAACTTTCTCTAGCAGAGCTAGAAGTTTTGCATCCTACGATACATGCGCACAAAGGTGCCTTTGTATTTTTTGAAGCAAAAGATATCAATCCGGAGGCTCTTTCTAGTCTTGCTGGGATTATTAAACGAGGGAGAGTAGTTTCAGAGAATGAACTTGGATCAATCTTACAAGGCGCGCCTTTAATCGGAGTAAGTTCAAACTGACTTGGCGTTCGTTGCAAGAAAACGTATGGGGTTAAAAGATTCAAAATTCTTATCCCTGAAAAATCAGATAAAGAAGTGAAAGAAGGATGAATAGAGTTGATCGAACTGTCAGAAGATAGGATTTGAATTATAGAAGGACGACAGAATATAGATCGTTTCGAAGCAATCGATTTCGAAAAACCCGTGCGTGGAATGCAGGTTGGAATGATGCCTGCGAAATTGACACAGATGTTAATTAATATCGGCGTAGCACACAGTGGAAAAAAAGCGGGAGATGAAGTTACCATCTATGACCCTTTCGTAGGATTTGGTACTACCGTTTGGATTGCAAATAGTTTGTGATATCATGCTATTGGTTCTGATATAAATATTCCTCCTGCAAAACAAAACCACAAACGATGGATGACGACTCCGTATGCACAACCTAAAAAACATATCACGCTCTTCAAGCATGACGTCAAAGAGCCTTTCTCAGAGCCAGTCTTGAAGCATGTAGATGCGATTGTGACTGAATGACGATTAGGTTCTGTTGTCAACGGACAGGTCGCTCGTGATACTGCGCAGGTCAAAAATAATATAACCCAGATAGTAGATCTCTATTCTGTATTTTTGAAAAATACCAAAGAGATGTTTTCGAACGTACCTATTGTTATCACGATTCCTGTTTATTTATTTTTGGATAGATCAACGATCGAAGAACAGATCACCGGTTTTGCTCGTGACCTTGGATACGATGTACTCCCTATTGGAGAAATCTATAGTAGAAAGTGACAGCTGGTAGGACGTAGAGTAGTGGTGATAAAATAATTTTCTTATGTTTCTTGATATTTTGCTTACTCGTCAGGACGGGCAAATCCAGAAGATTTATAAGAGTGGTATTGGCTGCATATAAATCTCCTGGCTCTTCGACCGCCCTAACTCGCTCATATGTTTAAAGGATTATCTGGAAGATATTTTCCATATACGACAAAGGCCTGGAGATACTCCAGGCCTTCATTTGATTGGTTTTGGGTTAATTGGTTTTTGGGGCTATGCTTCTACAGCTTCTTCAGTTGCAGTTTTTGGAGCTGGCACTTCGATTGCCCCTGAGAACAATCCTTGTGACACTTCCACTGCTCGTTGACGAATGTCTTCGAAACTCCATGGGAAACGTTCATTCACATGGTCCTTGTACTTCTCATATTGAAGTTGTGACCTAATTTGAATGAACTCTCCAATGTGAAGAACTCCTTCTTTTCGTCCTTGCCCATTGATTGGTTCCAAAGTCATGTGCGCGATGCCACGCATCAACTCAAGATAGTTGATGCCTTTAATGCGCATCACCTCAGCTAAGGTGCCAAATGGACGCATTTCTGGGCAGAGGGTGGTGTTCGAAAGCGTCTTTCTTACAGACGCGTTTTGCTTGTTTGCGGTTTGATCCGGCATATTAAATTAATTTTTTGTTTTGAAATAATTAATGATATTTTCTCCCTCTTCGCTCATTTGCAAAGATAAGAAAAATTACTAGGGTCGTCTTATTATTTATTTTGCCTCCAATGTCAAGCTTATGATGACATTTAGTCCTTATTCTGACGTAGTAGTTTGATCAGCCTGAATCGTTGAAGGATCAAGTTCCGCATACGAAAGCTCTTCTTGTTTCTCTTTGATCTTCTCATATCCCAATTGTCCACAGGCTCACTTTACGTCTCTTCCAAGCGTATCTCTGACGGTGACGGTCACGCCATAGCTTTTTACAACTTTTTGAAATGAGATAATATCGTCGTAATTACTAGTTACCAAGTCCGGCATAGCGGGGTTTTCATTGTAGGGAATAAGATTTACATGTGCCTCATGACGATTCTCGAGTAGTTTTCACAACTGATGCGCAATATCTTTCGTATCAGTCATGCCTGCGATCATAATGTACTCGTAGAAGATACGATTCCCTGATGCAGCCACATAACGATCAACCGTTTCCATGAGTTGATCAAGCGGTCGTTTCCTAGCAATCATAGGGATGAGTTTCGCGCGGAGTTCTTGATTGGGTGCGTGTAAACTTAATGCGAGTCTTACATCGATTCCATCTTCTATCAATCTATCCATATAACTCGCAACTCCTGAAGTTGAAATAGTAACATGTCTTTTGGAGAGCCCCAACGCCTGTTGGTCAAGCATCACTTTTATAGACTGTTTCATTGCGTCGTAGTTGAGGAGCGGTTCTCCCATTCCCATAAACACCATATTTCTTACGCGGTTTCGTGTGCCGTCTTCTTTTTTACCAAATTTCGTTTTGATATAATTATTTGCATACAAAATCTGTCCGATCATCTCATGTCGTGCTAAGTTTTTTTTGAAACCGAGTTTTCCAGTTACACAAAAAATACACCCGACCGCACAACCCACTTGTGATGAGATACAGATGGTGATACGGTTTAACTTATGCGTATCTTCTGAGATATCAGGATTGGTCCAAGATCTAAGAATCTTACGCTGATTTACATCCGCTTCTTCTTTCTGATGCCGATGGTACATCAATACCGTTTCGATCATATTCCCATCAGGAAGTTTGAACAGAAACTTTGTCGATTCCGGTCCTTCGATTACTTTTTCTAACGTCAACGTATTGATCACAAACTCATCCTGCTTGAGCTGATCTCTCAACTCTTTGGACAGGGTCGTGATCTCATCTATCTCCAGAAGCGACTCTTTGTAGATCGCTTGTTGGATTTGCTTTACGCGGAATGAAGGGAGGTTGTGCTCCTTGGTATATTCGTCAAGAATTTGAGTATCGTATAAAATTTTCATACCTATAAATTATTTATAAATAATAGTTGTGAGTCAGAAGATAATCTAGAATAAATTGTGCTTGTTTATAACATACTCTTTTTGTGAAATGTACTCGATCAGACCATATATTACCAGTAAGTTGTTTAGTAAATGTTCTTAGATCGATTATTGGGATTTGATACATTTTCATGATCTCAATTGATTTCTGGTGATATTCTTCATTGTCTTTCTCGAATCTATCAGTTAATGAATTGATACTGTTATGTATTTTTTCGTCATGCCGCGTAGTAGTGATTCGTAATGGGGAAGTAGATACTTTTTTACATACCTCAATCATTTTTTTCAAATTCTTCTCATAATCGACTATAGTTACTTGCACTTCATGGGTGATTTTATTTCTTTTTATATCATGCAATCACGCATTGAATAGGAGAATTTCTGTATGAAATCATTGCTTCTCCTTTTCACTGAAATAAGAGAGTAGTTGAGTAGAAGATCATCAATTCATTCCTTCCATAATTCAAGGGTCATTGTATCTTCAATCATTAATTCACTTTCTTGAGTATAAAAAATAAGGTGATACTAATTCAGAGAGGTATTCACCATATTGAATGCTAATACTATCTCCGGCGACAAATAGCTTCTGCATAATTACATATAATTTAATAATTAATATTTTCTAGATAAGTTTCAAATACACGTTTACTCTTTGTATTCATCGAAGGTAATAATTATTTATCAGCAAACTGCTGTATCGTCTTTTTCATCGCTCCGTCTTCACTCATTCTTTCTTCGAACGTCTTGATCGAATAGATAACGCTTGCATGATTTTTCCCTCCGAAGTATTGTCCTATACGTTCTAGTGTCCATCCGAATTGTTGTTTGGCAAAGTACATAGCAATCTGCCTTGCATAGGAGACGTCTTGCGTCCTTTTTTGACTTTTGAGATCTTCGACGGTGAGTCCATAGTAAGTTGCAATACGACCAACTAGACTAGTGAACTGTTGGGTCTGTGAAGCGTTTGAGGGAGAGTTTTTTTTGTTTCCTC
This sequence comes from Candidatus Absconditabacterales bacterium, assembly GCA_038211735.1. Taxonomy (GTDB): domain Bacteria; phylum Patescibacteriota; class Gracilibacteria; order Absconditabacterales; family Absconditicoccaceae; genus JBBQVK01. The sequence goes on from JBBQVK010000002.1 coordinate 116,168, forward strand.
CAGTTTCAGAAGAGAGTTGTGTGTTTTCATTATCGCTTATGAAACCTAACGTCGCTAGCGATTCCAAAATATCATTTTCGGTGAGCTCTTGCTGGCGTAGGTGCTTTCTAGTTACGACAATATTGAGTGCTCATTCGAGTTCTCTAACGTTGGTATTGACTGTCTGAGCAATCAAATCTACAAGCTCAGGATCGAGCTGTTCACCTTTCTTCTTGAGTTTTGTTTCTAAGATTGCAATTCTCGTTTCGCGATCTGGAGTTTTTATATCAGCGACCAAACCGAGCGCAAAACGGCTTTGCAACCTTGCTTCCACGAGCGTAAGCTCTTTTGGAGCTTGGTCTGACGTTACGACTATCTGTTTGTGCTTTGCATAGAACTCATTGAAAATATTGTGGAAAATCTCCTGGGTCTTATCTTTGCCTGCAAGGAACTGAACGTCATCAAGCATAAGTACATCGACGTCTTCCAGTCTTTGCATAAGTTCACCGAGTTTGTTGAATCTAATCGCTTTGATTACTTGGTCTATAAATCTAGTGGTTGGTAAGTAGAGTACAACCTTCTCTGGATTGTTTGCTATAATACTATTTCCGATTGCTTGCATTAGGTGTGTTTTTCCAAGTCCGACATTTCCATAGATGAAAAAGGGGTTGTACACATTCCCTGGATCTTTTGAGATTGCTTGAGCAGCAGAGTAGGCGAGTTCACTATTTGCCCCAACGACGAAATTATCGAACGTATAGGCTGGTTCGAAGAGGATACCGAAATACGAAGTAAGTTTTGTCTTGGTCGATTCATCCAATAGAGGCGAGACGACTTTCTCTTCTATCTTGAGTAACTGTTTGAGGTCAATTTGTAGAGGATGGTTTCCGTTTTGTAGATCAGAGTAGGTGATTAGCTCTACTTTGTAGATCGGATTAAATGTTTCTTGGACGCTTTTGTTCAATGGTTTAATGAAAAATTTCCTTACTTGTTGGAAAACAAAATCATTAGAAATCCCAATTCGTACTATCTTTTCTTTTTCATCGATACCGACCACAGCGCATTTATTGAGAAACGACAATATTTTTTTTGGATCTTCAGATTTTGCAACATCCAACAAAAGTGCCTTCCATAGATTGCGGAGGGTGTCTTTTGTCTCTGAACTATACTCATTGATGATATTGAGAAGCATCTTGTCAAAGAACTTCTAAAGAATACCGCTCACTCTATGGAAAAGTTTTCAACAAGCAACGCGTATCTCATACTATTATTCTATTGACTTTATTATTAAATACTATAGAAATACCTCAGTATTACGCTTTATAGTCTAATTTCATACACATGACTGATATACAGAACGCACTAGAAGATCTCACACCACTATCGAAAGATGAAATGAAACAACAGATGGTAGAGATAGGTATTTCAATCTTACAGCAAGGAGAACTTATTGAATCCATAAAACAAGAAGCGATCAAGACGTTACAGCGAGTATAGCAACGAGAAGCACAACTTAATAATAATAAAACTGCGCTCAAAACAATAGATCACAAATTGCACAAACATGAAGCACAGACAGAAGAGACACAGAGTGTTGGAGAGCGGACAGCAGATCAGAAAAAGTTTTTGAATACAAATATTAATCTATTAGGTTTTTCTATAAGAGCATGTAATGATTTGGCATATGTTGAAGTTTACTGCCTAAGTGGCTTATCTCGTTATACTCAGAATGGCTTCTTATGAGTAAGAGGTATCAACAAAGAAACTCTCGAAGAAATTAACGGCTTACTAGCTAGTAAAGGCTGCAGCAATATATGGAAGAAAGAGTAAGTTTACCTAATCATTGTTGGCCATGAAACAGTCGCTTGTAAAGCCATATACTCATTTAGTTCAAAAACCATACTGCTGCGGGGTCACTTGCTTACAGATGATCATCCAAAGAAGACTTGGAGAACTTTTCGATCAAGAAAAATTGGCAGAGCATTTCCAGATAAAGATAGCTCCTGAGGTGAGTGGGTCGTTCAACATACAATTACCATTACTTTCATCTCACGGACACGATGAAGGCATGCAAACTATAGAATCTGAACAAGAGATTAACGATTTTTTCCACGATAATCATTTACCTTTGCACGCAAAGACTTACCCTCTCTCACAAATTAAAAATCTCAAAACATTTATAGTTGCTCATCTTACAGCCGATAACGACCTACGAACAGAGTATAAATTGCATAGCATATTTGATTCAAACAGTATTCATGATTGATTGATAGAGTCCTTGGACATTGATACCGACGTGGTGACGATGCTGAATCCATCACCTACGCGCCAACCTAGATACACACTTACTCTCGAGCAACTAGAAGAAGCATTGAGTCCTAAGTTTGCTAGAGAGACGGGGATTGTGGTGATCAGCGGAAGCGCATAAAAAATACCGAGTTATCGAACCCAGTATTTTTTGTTATTTCTTATACTAATACTTCCTTACTCTCCACTCGACTCCAATAACTTCGTCTGATTTTCTAACACCATAGCATTGACCATATCTTCGATACCTCCGTCCATGATGACGGGGAGGTTTGATCGTGATTGTTTGATACGGTGATCGGTGAGACGATCTTGGGGAAAGTTGTAGGTACGAATTTTTTCTGATCTATCGCCCGTTCAGATTTGATCGAAACGTTTTTCTTTCTGTTCTTTGATCTGTTTATCTAATTCGAGTTGATACAATCTTACGCGCAGTACTTTCCGTGCATTTTCTTTGTTTTGGAGCTGGGATTTGCTGTCCTGCCCCATGACGATTAATCCGGTCGGTTTATGGATCAAACGGACACCTGTTTGGTTCTTATTTGCGTTCTGCCCACCAGAAGATGAGGCTGCGAACGTGTTCATCTCGACGTCATTTGGATCGATAGTGATCTCCACATCTTCGACCTCAGGCATAACTGCTACAGTAACGGTCGACGTATGCACTCTTCACTGACTTTCTGTATCAGGAATACGTTGGACTCTATGCACACCGCTTTCAAATTTCAATTTGGAATATATTTTCTCTCCAGTGATTTTTGCCATAGCAAATTTTATTCATCAGATTCATGATCTTTCATGGTCGATTACTTCTGCTTTCCATCACATTCTTTCAGCGTACCTGAGATACATACGGAGGAGTTCTGCAGCGAACAGTCCTGATTCATCTCCACCAGCAGCGGGTCTAATTTCTAAGAAAATATTTTTATCATCGTTGGGATCTTGTGGGAGAAGTGCGAGTTGTACTTTTGCATCCATTCATTCTAGCTGTGTTTGAGCCTCTTCTAGTTGTGCTTTTGCAAGTTCTATCGTATCTGCATCTGATTCTGTTTCCAAAAGATGCTTCGCTTCATCGAGTTGATGAGTAGCAGTTTCGATCTGTTTGTAGAGTTCGTATGACTCTCTAAGCGAGCTTAATTCTCTATTGATCTTCATTGCTTTCTGAGGATCAGAGCCGATTGTAGGATCATAGAGCTGTTCGCTCAACTGTTCATATTTGGTAGCTATTTTTTTAAGTTTTTCTAGCATGTAAGCAAACTAATAGTAAAGGTTTATGAAGAAGTAGAGTAAGAGAGTGAGAAAATGTATGTAGGCTTGTGAATGCAGCTAATTTTTTTGAACTCCTTACTCTCCCTCTTCGTACTCAATGTAAAACAGTATTAAAAAATCAGAAAGCTTAGCACAGTCTGGATAATCCCATAGATAGTCTGTCCGACCGTACTGATAATGTGTCCGACAGGATCGAAACTTAATCCCAACCAATTTGGGAATAAAATTACTACCAACAGAGCAATAGTAATATACTGACGATATTGTTCCATCGCATAACCTGCTTTTGGCCAAATGTATTTTACAATTCTATACCCATCCAACGGATAAATAGGAATCATGTTAAATATAGCCAAAGCGACATTTATCCAACCAAATAAATATCGAAATGAAATGACAAGATCTGTACCTCCAACCAGAGCATCCACACCCACAAATTTTGTATAGATCAACATGATTAATGTCCCAGCAAACGCCAACGCAATATTGGTAGCTGGACCGGCAAGGGCTACGAGAAGCTCGTCTCTAAGCGGGTTTTTGTAGTATGCTGGATTTATCTGTACTGGCCTACCTCGACCGAAATGAATAATGAAGATCAACAAAAATCCAATTAGATCTATGTGAACCAGTGGATTTGGTGTAAGTCTTCATTGAATCTTTGGCGTAGGATCACCAAGTTTATTACTTGATCGAGCATGTGCATATTCGTGCAGGCTTACAGAGATGACGAAGATGATAGCTAAGAAGATTATTTCCACAGGAGTAAATTAGAAAGTAGAAAGGAAGAATGAATTGGTGTATGGATAATATATGTTATTTTTTGAGTTTCAATGGTTTTAGGATTTTTGAATATTTTCAAGATTACTTAGAACCTTGTGATTTCAAGATTTTTTAAGGCTTCCGCAATTTCTAGTATAGTTATTTTTTATCATCTTGCGCTTGTAAGAAATGTTTGAAATTCACCGCATCAAATAAACGATCTCGATTGATAGTTAAGTGATTGAAAAGATTTAAGTCGTTGATAAAATCTTTCCTCCGTCATAACACATACAATCTAAATGGATAGGGGAAATCTAATTTTGATCTAATATTGATCGTATCGAGCTCTTTTCCTAGGATTACCAGAGGTACATCCGTTCACCAAATCGCGTCTATTTGGCCTTTGAGTGTGGCTTTCTGATCAGAATCTGCGAGGAAGTATTGGTTTATTGCTGACGCGAGATCATCATTTGTATAACGTGAAGGATTTACGTTGGGGACGCTACTGGTGAAAAGGTTTGAAATATCTTTTCTCAATCACATGTTAATCTCCCTTACGACCAAATCGTAATCTCCGGATTCTATTTTCCCAGCGAATGTATTGCTATCATCGAAACTTTCAAACGTAAAGAAATCGAGGAGACCGTCCTTTTGTAGCTGTGATTTCATATATTCTATGGCGCGATCAGTCGTTGGATCTTTGAAATATATAACTGTTAACTTATGGAAAGATTTTGTAGAGGCGCTAGTAGTTTCTACATTTACAGTTGTCGGCTTACTTAGGTAATTTATGATTAGTGTAAAGGTTTTGCTGGTCTGTGCATCTGTGTATGCTTTGATCGTATAGACGTTGCGCCCTTCTTCAATATTTCTATAGGCGAGATTGAAGTTGTATAATGATGATCTAGTTCCGGAGTTATACGACTCTGGGAAATATTCTGGTGCATCTTCATGGGTGATAGAAATTTTTTCATACGCTTCAGCAAAATTCATCGTGACACTTTGTTTTACATCTATGGTGTTACTTATTACAAACTCTTGTTGCTGACTATCGTTTGCAGTTCGATGAACCGCTGTAGGTAGCTCTCTGATACCTAAATCTATCGGGGGTAGGCTAACTCATGTTTGCACTGCTCAGCTGTTAGCAGTTCATGTTGATGATTCAATTGCAGGTGCGGGCTTTCGATTATCTGGTGTACCGAGGCTCTTTTCCAGGCTACCTGAAGTAAGGGTATTGGTCGGTGAAAATGCGTCAAATAAATATGCGTCTTTTACTAAAAATGGATTTTCCATATCATCTCGATCGAGGCGTGAATGTATCCAACCCGCTATCTGTTTTCTGACTGAAGCATTTAACTGCCCATTTTGTGTGTTAAAAAACACTGTCAAAAATTTATTGAGTACCACTTTGTTTTGTTCATAGTTTTTATTTTCCGTGTCAGAGAAAACGAGATCAACTCCTTGTTGCTTTCATTGGAGATATGTTTCAAGTGCGGATTGATTTTGGAATTGTTTCACTTGATAATATTTTAATAATGTCTCATCACACAAGCTAAGATCGAACACAACACTATCGATATCGTTATCAGAAGGTTGTAAGCGTCAACAGTTGGTGCCTACAGGATCAGTGTAAAAACTGGTAATATATGTTTCCAAGCTTTTATTTGCTAGAAGATGTGCAGGCAAGATAAAATTAGTAAAGAAAATCATATTATCTACACTAGCTTGTGGGAAAATTACTTCCAATATACCAGTTTCGTCTGCAAGCACATTGATGCTTTTGTACGGGTCTAGACTGGGTATATTCCAATAGTTTTCAGCAAGGATTGTATTAAAAGTAAAGTAGAGATCGTTTAACGTAAACGCTTGCCCATCAGATCGAGTTTTATTTTGTATAGGAGTTACGATAAATGTTTTATAATCGCTGGTCTTTATGCTACATAGTTCATCACGATAGGTAATATTGCTTCACGAAATAGTAGGATATACACACCCGTTGAAAAGTAAACTTTGATAGAACTTATCTTCATCGTTTGGGGTAGCATACGGAAGATAATTAATCTTACCTACGTTTGCTTCGATAAAAGTTCATCCTTTGCCAGCCTGACTTTCAGAAGAAAAAGAAAAATACATATAGGCAACATGCGTGCTAATCAATAACCGAACCACAAAGATGATCCAGTAAACGTATCTGAACTGTTTACTTGGGAATTTAATCATTGGACTAAGGAGTATAAGGCAAGAAAATGACCGTACCGATGAAAACCACAGCAGATATAATAGCTGATTTTTTTAACGTATTTTCTACAGATTTTTTGCTCCCATATTCTCACATTCAAGACATGCCAGCAATACCCATACCTAGACCACCTTTTGGTGTCATTAGCAATACTGATCCAACAAACATAAGTCAGCTTATCAAAAGCAATCAAATTAATACCGTTCTTCCCATTTCACCGTACACAAAAAGGATAAAAATCTTCAACTGGTTTACGTCCGGTCAGTCTACCTATTTGCAAGTTTTTTTCAACTTGATTTAGTTGAATAGGTAAGTAGGGTGTGGTCTATGCGTTTTCAGTGTATCGCTCTGGTTATTCGGAGAGGAAAGTCCCAACGTAATGAACAAGAGAGCAGCTAACGGCTGTTGGACTCCCGATAGTATCGGGACAAAGGAACGGGCCACAGAGACGGAAACTAGTCCTTTTCTAGGACTAGACTAGATTTATCTAGGTTAGCCCTAAAAAAGCGATGAAAGGTGCAACGAAGCGGTCTCCGACACGTCGGAGTACGCTGACTCAGATTGGCTGGTGGTCAATCGAGTGGTAACCCCTCATCTTACGCAAGCTTACTTCAATTTTATCGAAGAGTATGTAAATACGACTCGATGTGATCGAGGAAAGTGCTGAACTCCTGGTATAACTAGGATAAGAGAAATGATACTTAATCACAGAATTGGGCTTACGAAAACGCATTTCATAAGCTATTACGGCCATCAAAACATCTTCCTTAGGAAGATGTTTTTTGTGTATTGGATGACTATTACTACTATTCATTATAAGGCTAGAGCAGAGTGCCCTTTTGTGCAATGCTGGTCTAGAAGAATATCTCTACTATAATTTAAGAGTTTTCCCTATTTTCCTTTTATTTGGGCTATCTTCATATCCATTAAATATCCTATTTGTCAAACATACTTTTACATATTTTTGACAGTTTTTTTACAATTATTTTACAGTTCAGTAAGCTTATATAAATCAGAAAGCGCAATAAAAACATACTATTTATCAACAAAAACACATCTTCTGAATGTCATATGCAAAAACGACTATTGTTTGAATAAATCGATTTTATGAAATAACAGATTTTTGTATTATTTTTCTCACTGTGTTTATCCTTGGGGTGACATCGTTGTACTACAATATTTTCCGAGGGGAACTTGAGTCGTATATCGGAGGAACTCACGCAAAAACCAATGTAATAAGCGGTCTTTCATCGACAGCGGTTGCTGCGTCCAAATGATCATCACAAAAAGAGCTCGCGACAGATACTGAGGCTCTTGCGCAAATTCAAGCGTGATATCAAGAAATAACTAGTGAACATTTTCACGATTTTCTCACCTTCCATGCGAGATCCTACGATTTAGCATTTAATACCTTGCCTCCTGGGAAAAGGCTTATCATTGATGCAATCGGTGTAGACACGCCTATTGTTGATGTTCCTTATGCTAGTAACGATAAAATGGAAAAGGGCGATTTTAAGGAGGAGCTCAAATCAGGGGTCGTTAAATATCCCTTCACTAGTAAGCCAGGAGAGAACGGTAACACTTTGCTATTTGGTCATTCGAGTATCGATGCGCGAGAAGCAAAATCGAATCCTTATGGACAAGTATTTGCAAAACTCCCAAAACTTGTGGAAGGAGATCTGATCAAGGTAATCCGAGATGGGCAACTATATATCTATGAGGCGGTCGATAAGGAGGTTAAACGACCCAAAGAAGTTGGTGGAGCGTTGGCAGCAGAGTGAAGCTCAGATGAACCACTCCTTACGCTGATGGCGTGTTATCCCATCTTATCCGATGCCAAAAGGATGCTAGTAACAGCGCGTTTGTGGCAACCAAAACAACTATCAATGGGGACACAGATTATACCTCATCAAACCGATTAATTTTTATTTATGCCAAAGTGCTAGATGAAGAGATGGTGACGGAAACAGTTGGTTGCATGAGCGATAGTATGCATGTCTGCCGGAGTTACGACTGCTCAACTTACTAAACCCGCGAATATTGATGAGCAAAAACAAGCTGTCATGGAGAGCGTTTATAGCAACCCAGACTTTTTGCCATTGGTAGACGTTGACCAAGCACGCATCCAACTTACTGATCTTTCAGATTCGTTCCAGAAACTTAGTGATGAATACTCATTACTTGATAATAAAAGAGAAGAAATAGAACAAAAATATGGCAATGTACAACTTACCATAGATAAAATATTGAGCGATACACAGAAAGCAAAGTCAGGAATTACTGACTCTCTCACTAAAATTTCTCTTTTTTCAAAAAAAATTATCGAACTAAAAGCTGATCTAGCATCGCTCAAGATAGAAATAGAAAAGGGACAACAAAACTTATCTCATTACACTACGTTTTTATACAAGTTAAATAACGACTACTACGGGAGCGATCTAGAAATTAGTGATGTGAAATTGCTTACAAAATCTGACAATATCGCAGCGACCTTGTCGACAGATATGCTTGTACAGATGCTGACGGTAAAGCTACAAGCACTCTTATTTGAACTACAGTCACAACAGGTTCGTTATAGCGATTATTCTGTAGAACTTAACAAAGCAAAACTATCATACGAAGATACCGCATTTGGACTAAAAAAGGATTTAGAAAGTTTGGAGCAACAGAAAAAACATCTCTATCTTTTGCTGAGTTACTTACAACAAGACAAAGCTTCGACAGATGGGCAGATACACTTTATCGGACAATCAAAACAGGAGCTTCAACGTCAACTATCGGTCATGAGAAAAGTTGCAAATAGCAATCTCGAAGAAGGAGTAGATGAAGGCTCACAGATCTATACGTTGTTACAACTTCCGGATAGAGATAATGGTAAGAAATATTTTTCCCGGCCAGTCTTGCCTGCAACAAATATCCAATACTACTTCCATGATCCTTTCTACACAGAAGAGTTTAAAGAAAGTTATGATGGAGTAAGTATCGAAATACCTCAATGAACGCCTGTGCGCGCGCCGGCACCTGGGATTGTCTATGCGGTACACAATGAAGACGATATTGAACTTAATTGGGTAGTGATAATTCATAAGAATTGATACACAACATTTGTTTCTCCTTTGTCAGACGTATTTGTTAAACCTGGAGAGTTGGTCAAGAGAGGAGAGATTATCTGAAATAGTGGAGGGCAACCCTGAACAAAAGGAGCTGGATTGGATACTTCAAGTCCTCATTTGTCGTTCGAGATTTTGAAAAATGGCGGATCGATCGATCCGTATAGTGTGTTAGATTTAAGTATATTTGCTGATGAAGAGAAATTACCTGAAGAGTATAGAATGAAATATCTCCAAGATTTTCTCTCAAGAGAAGTTGATCTTTCGCATTTGCCTGAAGTAAAGGGTGAAACCGTTGCAGAGAGGAGAGATGATTTCCTAGATAGGTATGCTACGAGGCCATGGAACGATGCTACATTACGAAACGATGGCGCATTGGATACAGGTATAGATCCATTGTTTGGTATTTGTATTGGATTCGCGGAGACAAGTTTCAAAAACTTTAAAACTTCGAATAATATCTGAAATGTAGGTAATGACGATAGTGGAGATACAATAGAGTTTGATTCTCCATTGGGTTGAGTGAAAGCGCTCTTCAATGTACTAAACAATCAATATCTTGGAGACTATTATACAATAGATGAACTATCAAGGTTTGGAAATAAGGATGGGTATATCTATGCGTCGTCTCCTTATAACTGGCAGAAGAATGTTATGAACTGCCTGAGCGCTATACAAGGATATAACGTCCCAGAAGATTATCCTTTCAGAATGAGGAAGGTCGAGCGGGAAATACCTGAAGATGTATATCCTGAGGCATAGTTGGACTATAAAAGATGAAATGCATAGAGAAAGCCCTGCAAAATAGCCGTAAAATTGGCTAACTAAATTTGACAATTATATGATACTTTCATATACTTATGTTATATTTATTCTTCCTAAAACAATATCTCATGAAAAAGTTATTTAGTTTATTGGTATTACCAGTAATCGGACTTACGAGCCTAGTTGGTGTAACTAACGCTCAATTCCTCCAAGGAGCATCAAACACCTATACTGACCCTACCTCTCCGGGTGGAGTAGTACAAGTTAACGTTCCTGGTAAAGGAGCAGGTCAGACGGATGCATTCATTAACGTGATCAGAGGTGGAATCAACTGGGTACTTGGTATCCTTGCATTCATCGCATTGATCGTATTGCTTTACGGAGGATTCTTGATGGTAACTGCTGCTGGTGAAGAAGAGAAGTACAAGAAAGGATTTACTATCCTTCAGCAAGCTGCTGTTGGATTGATCTTGATCGGTGTGGCTCGGTTCATCTTAAGTTTGATATTCTGGTTGGTCAACTTGACTACAGGACAAGCTGGAGGAGGTGCTGGTACTGGTGGTTAATCTTCTTAGTAGTAAAGGATGTGACGATTGAAATGGAACGATATCGAAGCGAACTTCTTTCGGAGCATTCTTTTACTATACTTTTATCCTAGGTCGCTATCCAAAGAGCATGCGTATATCAACTATTCAGTTAGGATTGGTTATTGGAGCATTCTGTGTTATCGTTATGCCAGTCAGTTTGACTCATGCACAGATCGATAATACCGATAACCCACTTACCAGCCAAACCGATAACGGTTCTGCAGAAAAAATAGCAGTCCCTGGTGCAGTAGACGGAACAAATACCAAAGATGCATTCGTCAATGTAGTGAAGGGGGCGATCAACTGGGTACTAGGTATTCTTGCGTTGATTGCACTGATAGTAGTATTGTACGGAGGATTCTTGATGGTAACTGCTGCTGGTGAAGAAGACAATTACAAGAAAGGATTTACTATCCTTAAACAAGCTGCCTTTGGGCTGGTCTTGATTGGGGTAGCGTGGTTCATCTTAAGTTTGGTCTTCTGGTTGATTAATCTCACTACGGGCCAAGCAGGAAGTTCAGCTGGTACAGGCGGATAAAAATGATTATTACATGAGATAGGATACAGTAATTTCTTTTATGAGGAAGAGAAAGGGGCCCCGAAGTTTCGGGGCCCCTTTTTGTTCTTTAATCTTTACGCCTACAGGGTTTCTAAGATATGTAGGTCATTCGCGGTCCTGACTTTTCCTCCTGTTCTAACTCTTTCTGGTTTCCCTCTCCTGGCTTTTCCTCCTGTTCTAACTCTTTCTGGTTTTTTTGGTTGCAAATGAGGTAGGTAGTAGCTATAGTGTTTATTGGATTGCTACTGTTTATTTATAGTATCTCCGATGAATAAAAAATCTTTCAGGTCTTTCTTTTCTGGTTTTTCTGGTTTTTCTGGTCTTACTAGTCTCCCTGGCCTTTCTGTTTTTCTAATCTTTGCTGTGTCTTTGATCTCATCAGTCATGATTTTGCCTTCACAGACTTTTGCATCACCACCTAATGGTTTCGGAGATGATTCTCAAGTAAAAGAAGATTCGTTCAATATTCCAAAAGCCAAAGATTGAGAACAAGGAGAAAAATTATTGGATGTGATAAAAGGTATTGTTAACTGGGTGCTCGGTATCCTTGCATTCATTGCATTGACCGTATTACTTTACGGAGGATTCTTGATGGTAACTGCAGGTGGAGAGCCGACACAATACGAAAAAGGAGCGAAGTTCTTGAAGAGCGCTCTCATCGGCATTGTAATAATCTGACTTGCGCGATTCATCGCAAGCTTAATCTTCTGGTTAGTGAACTCGACGACGAGTGAGGCTGGAAGTTCTGCTGGGACTGATACATAGATCGCAACTTTAGTCTAATGCATATTGATGCAAGATAGTATAAAACTAATAAAACCTGATTCGGATTATAAAGATAGCTTCGCAGAAGCGATTGAAGAATTTAAGCGAGATTGACGCAATTGATTTTGGAATGTCGGGTGAGTCCAATTAGAGAAAGATTGAATAGAAAATTATATTAATGATACGGTATATTTTGAGAGATGAGAACATTTACCAGAGTGACGAGTGGCGTCACACACTTATCGATTAGTAGAAACAGATAAGAAAAAGTTTCTAGGTTGTATAAACGTGAGGCATTCGTTGAATGAGTATCTAGAAAAATATGGAGGACACATAGGGTATGCAATTATTCCAAGCGAACGCCAAAAATGATATGGATCAATGATTTTGAAACTCCTTTTGCAAAGGATAGCAGGCGATACATGACTCCATAAAGTTCTACTAACTTGTAATGAAGATAATATTGCGTCGAAGAAAATTATTGAAAAGAATCGATGAGTATTCGAAAATAAAATTCTGGTGGAATGAAAAGGGTATTATAAACTTCGTTATTGGATTAATTGCTAGTAGGATGCGGTATATAAGCTAGACTTTTTTGTACAACTATTACAATAAAGAATGTTTGATACATGGATAGATATTGCCCATCTTTATCGGAGAAGATGGCAAAAAAAGATTTATAATCTGACGCAAGAGCAGTGGCTATTGTGATTTTTTGGACTTTTATTTTTCATCTTGTTGGCAAGACTTTTTACATTACAAGTGGTGCAAGGGGATTATTATCGCGAACTGTTAGTAAATCAGCACTATACAAAATCGGAACTTAAAGCTAGTAGAGGGAATATTTTTATGACCGATAAATGAGGTAAAAATCTTCAGCTCACAGAAAATGTTGATTATTTTAATTTATTTGTAGATCCGAAGTTTGTGGAAGATAAAGAGCGTGTGATAGAAGTCCTCACGCCAATCATTTATCAGCATTTTTGCGAATCGTATGGGATTGATGTCCCAAATAAGCAACAGTGTGTCGAGAATATTGAAGAGTTTACAAGCACCAAAATTTTACCGGAAAGAACAGGGGTGTTTGTTAGTTCATGAAACCAGCAGTATTATGTAAATAGTGACGAGTATGCAGATCAGATTGCGCAAATTATTGAAATCTTTACCGCACAGCAAGCCAAAGAGTTAATTAAGTCTACACTAGAAAGAGTTATTCATAAAGGAATTAATGAAAAAAATTATATTGGATTTTTTGATAATCCAGATCTTCTGGAAGAATTGGCAAGTGGCCGTTACCCTTGGGCAGAAGTGGAACAGAGCTACTATCTTTATATTGTCCCCGACCGTATCACCAACCCTGGTGCCGTTGCAAAGGAGCTACAGACGCTCTTACAGAAATATTGATACACATATGATGTAGATTCGTTGAAAGTATTGGCAGTACCGCAAGAGATAAGATATATCAAATTGGTGACCAATATGAATGTAAAAATTGCAAAAATGATACAAGATGCTAAGGCAGAGTTCTATAGCGAGAAAACGAACAGCATCCCATTATTGCATGGTGTAGGTTTAGAGCCTTCACAGCGTAGATACTATCCTTATGAGTCTTTTGCGGCACATATTTTGGGATATCTGGATAGCAAAAATAAGGCATATTATGGGATAGAAGAGTTTTTCAACGATCAACTCGAAGGGAAAGATGGGAAGATTATCTGACTTTCGACGCCGTGGATAGGGTCAGTCGGAGCAAATAGGTTTGAAATCGCCCAGCCAGTAAATGGGATGGATATATACTTGACGATCGACCCAAATATCCAAAAAGAAGTTGAGTCAATTGCCAACTACTATCAACCAACACTGAAATCCGATTCTATCGCAATCACTGTCATGGATCCTTATACATGAAAAATTAAGGCGATGACAAATGCACCATGATATAATCCTAATAGATATGAAGAAGAGTACGAGCTACAACCGCTTACATATGATCAAAGCTATATTGCTGACAATGACACGTGGGTAGATATTCCATTGTACATTATGTCATGAAAAGAACTCCGCCAAGCAACAGTAGATGAGAGAACGCTTCCAAACACACAAAAGTATGTGTTCCGTCACCTGTTAGGGCCACAGATATTTGTCGACAAAAATATTGCCTTCCCATATGAGCCTGGTAGTGTTTTCAAAGCAATTACATTGGGCGTATGAATCGATAGTGACGCATTGAGTATGTACGATTTCTATAACGATCCTGGGATTGTACAAGTATGACCCTATACGATTTCTAACGTACTCCATGAGTGTATGGGAGATCATACGTTCCTCCATGCTTTCGCATTTTCATGTAATGTGTGAATGGTCAGAATCGCGCAAAAGGTCACAAAATATATTTTCTATAGTTACTTAAAAAGACTAAAGTTTGGAGAGCCGACAGGTATAGAGCTTGCAGGTGAGGACTGAGGATCGATCCCGGATTTTAATACGGTTTCTGATGCGCAGTTCTTCAATAACAACTTCTGACAAGGATTGCTCGCGACGCCTATCCAAATGTCTGTCGCGTACTCTACTTTATTGAATGGGGGGGTGTATATCAAACCCACAATCGTTGAAGCGATTTATGATCCTGCACAACAAGAGTATATTGATCTTGGGGAGAGAAATAAATTTAGAATATTTAAGCCTTCGACTTCGAAAGATACGAAAACTGCATTATTGGAAGTAATGGAGCAGGGGCATTTGGTAAGGTTCAAAATACCTGGATTTAGTCTTATGGGGAAAACAGGGACTTCTCAAATTGCTTTTAAAGGACAGTATAGAGGAACCATATGATGGACTAATGGATCATTTATGGGAGGAATTACTGCTGACGACACCAAGTATGTCGTAGCGATCCAGGTTAGACGTCCGAGACTTTCACCACGATGATCAGATACTGCTGCGAGAATATTTGGAGATATAGCAAGGTTTATCGTCGCGTACGATAAGATTGAGAAGTAAACCCAAGTAGACATCCAAAATAGGATCAAATATCCAACAAAATATCCAACAAAGAGAGCGGTCAATTGTTTCGAACCTGTGCGCCCAGGAGGGCGCAACGGTTCTTCTCCAACCGCCCGCTCCCTTTATTGTCCAACAGCAAAATATAGTTTGATTTCTGCTATTCTTCTCATTTTACCTAAACTTGACTTATATATTAAAATATCTATATTACATTAAATTTATTTCTACTTCTGCACATGAAAACCCTCAGAGTTATTTTGGCATGTTTTTTCTTCCTACTTGTTGTGGGGGGAGTATGGAGATATTTCTGGAGCAATACTCATCCAGATGGAAACGAGGTTGAGCTTCCACTGCTTTCTAAAATAAAATCTTTAGCACACAAGTCAACCGATGGAATAACTTGAGATATGCCAGCGAAGGATTGAGAAAACAATAAGGAGGAGGATACGAACCCATCAATAGAAAATGATAACAAGGGTATACCATTCTCTGCACTTAGCAAAGAGTATACCAAAGGCAAGCTAGCACCAGAAGATTTGTCAGACCTCTTGCAAGGATGATTCATTGAAGGTCCAAAGAATGCAGAAATTATAATCATACAATATTGTGATTTTACAAATAAATATTGCAAACAGGCGAACAAAGAAAACACTTTAAACGTCTATATGGAAGCTTTCCCTGATCAGGTACAAGCTCTCATAAAGCAATATCCTACGAGTATGGAAGATGCTGAGACGCTTCCTCATCGTGCATTATTGTGTGTACTCGATAGATGAACACAAAAGCAATATACTGCTTTCAGTGACTATCTCTATCAACAATCTACACCCTCAATGGATGATCTACTCAAGGCAACTAAAGATATGGGTATTGATGACCTTGCATCATGTCTTGACGAATCAAACTCGACACTATATCTCCAACAAGAAATAAATCTTGCAAAAAAACTCTTTGCTATATCAGCACTTCCAACCTATATCTTCCTTGATAAGGACTCAGGAGAGCGGGTAAAAGTTCCTGGTTTATATGAGGATAAGGAAGTACTTCCGGTATTGAGCTATTTTCTAGATAAATAAGTAGATATACTTGGACACTTAAGGTTCGAAAAACAAAAGCCTCTATTCCAATGATGTCAATCTATTTCTTCCATCGCTATTATTAGCGCCTTGATTTTTATACGTGTTTTGCTAGACTGTCGCTGTCTACTTTTTTATTATTAAATTATTATTAGTCGCATGAATAATTTAACAATTGTGAACACCGTACTTTTAGCGGTACTTCTTATCGTAACATTGACAGGTATTGGATGAAAAGGTAAAGAAGCAGCAGCTCCTGCACCTACACCAACTCCTGTTCCTACAGCACAGCCACAGCCGCAACCACAGCCTGTAGCAGCAACATCTGTCTCGCTGGATGCGTTGAAAGATTTTTATAAGACGACGTATATCGAAGGGAAAAAAGATGCTAAAATTAGCGTTATTGAATTCTCAGATGTACAGTGTCCATTCTGTCAGAGACATACAAACGCAGGGACCTTAGATCAGGTACATGCTAAGTATGGTGATGACATAAATATTGTATTCGCACACTTCCCATTGAGTATCCATCCTAGTGCACAAAAAGCTGGTGAAGCTTTGGAGTGTGCTGGTAAACAAGGAGGAGAAGATGTATTCTTCTCATTCAAAAAAGCTTTGTTTGCAAAAGGAGGAGATCCAACACTTGATGTAATACAAGCAGTTGCAACTGAGCAGAAATTAAATGTAACTGATTTGATGGCTTGTGTTAATGGTGGCGAGTTCGCTGCAAAAATGGCAGGACAGACAGCATTCGGTAGACAGCTTGGTGTAACTGGTACTCCTGGTAATATCGTTATGAACAACGAAACAGGTGAGTTCCAAAAAGTTTCTGGAGCAGTTCCAGCGACAGCATTTGATGCTCCTATTGCTAGTTACTTGGCAGCTAAGTAAGCTCTAAATAATTATCTATATAAAGAAAAGCTCTCCGACTTGTCGGAGAGCTTTTCTTTTCTATAGTTTTATATTTTTGTTTAACGATATTTGACTGCATGTATTATGCAGGGAGAGGAGTGACGATGACTATACAATCACCAAGTTCTTGTTGGATATGTTCTTTGAGGAAGATACAAACGCCATAGATCTCGCGGAAAGAAGTTTTTTGTTGTTGGAAGTACAAATCAAATTGGATGTGTTTAATTGTCCCAGAACGTCTGGTACGTAGATTATCTCGACGCGTGTATTTGTCTTTGTAGGCGTTTATGATGCCTTCTATCTTGGTTGTTTCTTCGTCAGTAAGACTTCTATCCATCAACATCCCAAAACCGCCGAATAAGAGTTGCCGAGCTGTACGTAACACATAGACCGCTACAACTAAACCAACTATAGGATCGATGAAATATCGTTTTTTGTTGAAGTAATGCATGCCAATATAAATCAAGATGAGCCCTGACATAATACCAATATTGAAGATCAATCACGCATAAACCTTTTTGAGTGTTCCTAAGACAATCATATTTTCGGTCTTTTTGATACGCAAGAAGTAGTAGGCGACTGCTAATAGTCCACCCGCAAAATCTACCAACATAACCAACAACAACAAACCAATCCCATCGATTGGACTATTGGATACTAATTTTAAAATTGAAAAATAGATCAAACTAGCACCGAAAAAGAGAATTACAATTCATTGGAACAGTGCGCCGAATCATTGCAACTTTCCATATCCATAATTATAATCGTCATCTTCTTCTCTTTGAGATTGTTTGAATAGAAATAGATTGAACATCCCGAGTATAAAATCCAATAGTGAATCAATCGCGGCAGAAACTACTGAGACACTCTCCATTCGTAAACCTACTACCAGTTGCAAACAAGCTGCGATCAAATTAGTTGTTGCAGCGATAATGATGAACTTCGTTTCATAGTCTGTAGATTTGATTGCGTTAATTTCTTTCGCAAGCATTTTCCAAGCTTTTTTTGAATCATACTCAAAATTAGGAGTGACAGCATCTTGGAATGAAGCCATCTTTTCCTTCACTTTCTCTATTCTGAAATTGCTCAGTACTCACATGTCCTAAGTATATTTCACATGCCTTTAAAAGTCAAAATTTGACACATTATCGGTAAATAGTTATAGTATGCCTCCCAGTGGTTGATTTTCTTATATTGTTTTCTATAGTAGGCGATACTATTTAGGTATACGTAAGTAATAACCCTTTCATTTCGACCTTTCTTGATGCCACCTAGAGCGAGATATGCAAAAGCACCGACAATAGATACCACCCAGCCAAACTTGGTGATTGTGGAATCTCCCGCCAAAGCTAAGACTATTAGCAAATTTTTGGGGAAAGGATATGCGGTAGTGGCGAGTATGGGGCATATTAGAGATTTGCCAAAAGGAAAAGGTGCAATTGATATTGCGCATAATTTTACGCCAACATATGAGATTAGTCCAGATAAGACAGCGGTTGTAGCCACGCTAAGAAAAGCAGCAAAAGCCATGAAACAAGTCTGGCTCGCAACGGATGAGGACCGCGAGGGAGAGGCTATTGCGCGACACTTATGTGAAGCGCTTGGACTAGATTCTGCAACGACTCCTAGAATAGTTTTCCACGAAATTACCAAAGAAGCTATTGAACACGCTATTGCACACCCTAGAAAACTTGATCTCAATCTAGTCGATGCGCAGCAAGCTAGAAGAATATTGGATCGTTTGGTGGGATTTGAACTAAGTCCTATTTTATGGAAAAAAATTAAACCACAGCTTTCTGCAGGGCGTGTACAGTCAGTGGCTGTGCGTCTGCTCGTAGAGCGTGAACGCGAAATACAAAAGTTCTCATCGACAGCTTGATTTAAAGTAACGTGATTGTTTAATACAAGCAAAAACGAACCAGTAGCTGCTGAGCTGAACAAGTGACTGAAAGAAACTAAAGAAGTAGATGCGCTGTTTATGGAATGTAAAGACGCTACCTATACGGTTGCTGATGTGCAGAAAAAACCTTGAACCAAAAGCCCTTCACCGCCTTTTACTACATCTAGCCTTCAGCAAGCGGGCAGTAGCAAGCTTGGCTATTCTGTGAGTAGGACTATGCAATTAGCACAGCGCTTATATGAGGCAGGACATATTACTTATATGAGAACTGATAGTTTGAATCTTTCTGGAAGCGCAATTATGTCTGCCAAAGAAGAGATCATTCGTACCTATGGAGAAAAGTATAGTCATCCTAGAAACTTCTCAAGCAAAGCAAAAAATGCTCAAGAAGCACATGAAGCAATTAGACCTACAAATATCCGTCAAGAACGAGCAGGAGAGGATGAATCACAAAAAAAACTCTATCATCTCATCCGACAAAGAACTATCGCAAGTCAGATGGCTCCAGCGTTAGTTGAAAAAACAGTTGCGACGATCGATTTCTGACATCCGACGTATAATTTTGTTGCAACAGGTGAGGTGGTGATCTTTGATGGATTCTTAACTGTGTATGGCAATCCACAAAATTTCACCAGTGCTCCCAAGAAACCAAAGAAAGACGATGACGAAGAGTCAGCAGGGACATTTATCTTGCCTCCGTTGAAGAAAGGTGATATACTTTCTACAGACCGCATCACTGCGATGCAGACCTTCTCAAAGCCACCAGCAAGATACGGAGAAGCGAGTCTGGTAAAGGCTTTGGAAGAGCTTGGAATCGGTCGTCCATCGACGTATGCGCCTACGATTAGTACTATACAGAAAAGATGATATGTGGAAAATCGCGATTATGATGGAGTCGCTATCAAGTTGCAAAAAGCAGTCTTATCGAAATGAAAAGTAACTCGATGAGAAGAGAACAAATACTCGGGTGCCTATAGAAAAAAATTAGTACCAACAGATATCGGATTGGTCGTGAATGATTTCTTGGTAGAGTACTTCCCAAATATTTTGGACTATCAATTTACTGCACAAGTAGAAGAAGAGTTTGATATTATCGCTGATGGAAAATTAGAACGACATAAAATGATTGCGACGTTTTACTCTCCATTTCATGGAACAGTAGAGACAGTAACAGAGACCGCAGAGAGAGTAAGTGGTGAAAGAATTTTGGGAACTGATCCTGTGAGTGGAAGAGTAGTGAAGGTGAGAATCGGAAGATTTGGTCCAATGGTACAGATTGGAGAAGCAGAAGACGAAGATAAGAAATTCGCTTCTATAAGAGGGAATCACCGTATTGAATCTATAACTCTCGAGGAAGCATTAGGGCTTTTTGCGCTTCCAAGATCGCTTGGAGAACGGGAATGACATGATCTCAAAGCAAGTGTTGGACGTTTTGGTCCATACATTCAATGGAACTCCACCTTTGCATCTATGCGCAAAGGAGATGATCCTTACACCGTCACTCGTGAGAGAGCGATTGAACTCATCGCAGAAAAAGTAGAAAAAGATAAAGCAAGAATGTTACAAACATTCATACATGATGACAAAGAAGGCGTGATCATGAAATGAAAACGATGACCATTTATCAAACGAAATAGAAAATTAGTGAAACTTCCTAAATGAACTGACGGTGCGACTATCTCTCATGAAGAAATTGTAGCTTTGCTAGCGACTGCGAAGTGAGGAGCTAAAACAAAAAAAGCAAAAGGAACAACAAAGAAAAAATCCGCTAAAAAGAAAACCACTAAGAAAAAAACGATAGCAAAAAAAGGAGCAACTATGAAATCAATTTCGGAAGAGCTATCGACCAAGAAGAAAGCAGCGCCTAAAAAGAAAAAGGCAGCGCCAAAAAGAAAAACAGCGTAATCTAGCTATTTAAGCCGTATTTCAAATAATCACTATTTGACATATATTTATTATTATATATAATTAAGAGATTTATATTCTCTCTTTTTTCTATGAATGACATTCAGGACTCAGTAGATAAGACGCTCTCTTACGAACAAATTAGGTTGGAGCTTATGGATTGAATTGCGAAAGATGTTAGAGACTCTAATTGAATTTTAACACCAAAAGATGAGTGGATAAAAAAATGGAAAGATATTATACACTCTAGGATTCGTAAAGAAAGAAAAACAAGTGATCTATCAATAAATATTCCGCTTTTCCAAATCGCTTCATCTCTTGGGTGGTTGTATTATCAAAATTCAAATGTTGTACTATTAGAGAAGATGAATTCTGAAGAAATGAAAAGTATGATGAGCCAAAGAACTAATCAGAGTATAAAAGAGGAGAGTGGTAAGTTACTTGATGCGATGGACTTACTAAATCAATTATACTCTCCCGATCAATCTACTAGTTCTATTCAAGAAGAGTTGATCGATGCAATAGGTCCTCTTGATAAAAAACCGTCGACACCTCCTTCCTCTACCTCTTCTTTACGCCTAACTGCTGCGAAAGAGAAATTAGATGCTGCAAAACTTGATGAAGATTATAACGAATTGCAAAGAGGAATAATGGAGATGGTTAGATTAAAGCAATTATGAAAAGCTTGAACCGTAGGTATTAAACTTCGGTATAATTATCATAATAGTGCGGAATATAGTGATTTCCCGCTTACTAGCGCTATAGCAGTAAGAGCAAATAATAGCACAATCTCCAAAACTATTGATCTTTGGAATAGGAACTATAATATTTTTCTAAAACGGAAGCAATTTGAAAGTTATAAAACATAAGCCAGATTACCTCAAAAATTAATTGCAAAACACTATAGCATCTGTATACTTTAGGTGCTATTTTTGTTTACCCATTGGTTTAGAGAGCTATGAACTTAGATTTTGACCCGAAGAAAAACTATTATGATATTCTTGGTGTAGAGGAAGGTGTACAGCCTGATGAACTCAAGAAAGCATATAGAAAACTCGCAATGAAATTTCACCCTGACAGAAACAAGGGAGACAAGGCTGCGGAAGAAAAATTCAAAGAGATAAATGAAGCGAACGATGTGCTGAGCGATTCATCCAAAAAACAACAGTACGATGCATATCGCAAGTGATGATACACAGGAGATTTCTGAGGATGAGGATTTGGTGGAGGAGGGTTCCAATGAGGACAAGTTGATTTTTGAGATCTAGGTGACTTGTTAGGATGATTTTTCTGATGAGGATTTGGATGAGGTGGAGGTGGGAGGTGATGACCATCGAAAGGCGAAGACCTCGTTATGCAATTTACGTTAACATTTGAAGAAGGATATCACGGACTATCCAAAGAAATCTCGTATAAAAGAGAAGTTCCGATGGACGGCGTAGAATCTAAAACATGTGAAACATGTGGAGGGCGTTGAGTAGTTTCCCAGCAAGCACGCACGCCTTTTGGGGTAGTGCAGACACAAGCATACTGTCCTACCTGCCACGGAGCAGGACAAGAATTTTACAAAGATGGAAAAAAACTTGAAGGTGGTGGACTCACAGAAAAAACTGAAACACTAACGGTAAATATTCCTGCATGAATTAAAGCGTGATCTAAACTTAGATATCCAGGAATGTGAAATGCGTGAATGTTGTGATGATCTGCAGGAGATCTGTATATTAAAATTTTGATTAAGTGATCTGAGAAGTGGAGGAGAGATGGAGAGAACTTACTGGTCGATGTAGAAATTCCACTTACTGATGCAGTACTCGGATGAGAAATAATTGTCCCTCATCCTGATGGTGACGTCAAAGTAAAAATTCCAAAAGGTCTCCAAGTAGGAGAGTATATCCGTGTCACAAACAAATGATTTGGCGACAAATGACTCCTGAAGCACAAAGGTGACCTAATTGTCATTCCTAAGATACTCATTCCTAAGAAGTTGAGTAAGGAGGAGGAGAGACTACGGAAAGAGTTGAAGAAATAAGCCACTTTATAAATAGTTGACATATATACTTTATTGAGTATATTAATTTTTCACAAACACAAATAAAACACGTATGAAACAAATACTTTTTTTGAGTACTATGCTCGTGATCTTTACCAGCTTTACAGCTATATTGTATAGCCAACAAGTAAAATTGACCGAAAAGAAAGCTGAATTCCCTAACTTTCTTATTGAAAGTATCGAGGTAACTGGAGACACAGCAAGTTTTGTGCTCAGGTTAAAAGACTATGAATTGAATGGAGAAAAAGTTTCAGTCCTTACTACAGCAACAGTTAATATACTAGAAGACTCCTCAATAGTACTGACTGTTAAAGGGTGTGGAAGAAGAATTTACTTTGGAGCTACTCCTGAATCAGCAGAAAAAAATCATGATCAAATGATCAAGATTCTACACACGTATGCATACGACATCGAGAGCGATATTATGAATCGCCCTCAGATTAAGAAAGAAATTAAAAACTCACAAAACTAATGCAAAAACCTATGAAAAAAATACTTTTATTGAGCGGGATGCTCATGATGATTGTTACTGTATACGCACAATCTGGTGTAGAAGCGAAGACGATGGATCTTAACCACAATTACTGGTTTGTATTCCCACTTACGATTTACTTCGGATTAGCAGTAATATTCGGATATGTGCGGGCTGATTGGTCTGAAGGAATGTGTGCGGACAAACTGTACACAGCATGGAAAAAAGTTGGTAATACAGCAAGTGTAGTAGTGCTTGGATACAGCATTGCTTTGTGTATTCAATATCACTCACTATGGCCAATAGGATATTCCCTTATTGTGGCGATTGTGGGAAGAGTAATTGGCGATGTGCTTGCATATCTTATTCTCCCAAACAACCCAATACCGATTGTGCCAAAGGGTTACAAGCTAGACGTCGTGGATGCTATTGGTTACCTCGCCAGGTATACCATAGCAAGCATTACATCGTGGTTTGGGTGGAGTAAACCTGCTTAGTGACAGATAAATATTAATAGTATAAAAGGCGGGCTGTGTACAGCCCGTCTTTTCGTTTTTACACAAAATACTTTTTTCACTTGAAATAAATCATGAATGCCTCACAATAGAGCTCTCTAACTTTTGCACAAAAAAATATGCGTACTATTGCAATTATTACTGGTGGAGAAAATACTGAACGTGAAATTTCATTGCGTTCTGCTTCTGCAGTCAAGAAAACATTAGAGCAGGATAACTACCATGTTTCCTTATATGATTTTCCGCACGATAAAGAAAAGTTTTTAGAAGAGAAAGATAGAATAGATTTTTGTTGGATAATGATCCATGGGAAGGGAGGTGAGGATGGTGAGATTGCAAGATTTTTGGATATATTTCACATTCCGTATCAGTGAGCAGCGGCAGATATTCAGGCTATTTGCATGGATAAATCAGCCACGAAGTTAATCCGACAACAAGCATGATTACCTGTGCCTGCAGCAGAAACTATCGATATACAAACTTCTGATCGAGCAAATTTTACAGACCATGCACATAAGATTTGATTACCTTGCGTTGTTAAAGCTGTCGATGAGGGTAGTACGAAATGACTTGTCTTTTGTTATTCAAAAAATGATTTGCTTAGAGTGTATAACGAACTCTCATCATACCGTCTTTTGTTGATCGAACAATATATCAAAGGTAAAGAATTTACTGTAGGTTTATTAGATCTCCTAGACTGAACGACTGTAGTTTTACCGGTTATAGAAATTATTCTTCCAGAAGGCGGGCAGTTCGATTTTGAAAATAAATACAATGGAAAGACACAAGAAATTTGCCCTGCAGAAATTAATGAACAACTTACCAATGAATTAAAAGAGTTAGCTTTGAAAGCGTATCAAGCTGTCGGATGTACGGGCTATGCGCGTGTTGATATTATAGTCGACGCAATTTGACCTAAACTGATCGAAATAAATAATATCCCCTGATTTACTGAACAGAGCTTATATCCGAAACAGGCTGCGGTAGGCGGCTTTCCCTTCCCTACGTTGTTGAAGATACTAATGAAAGAATATAACTAACCCTTGCATTTCCCCAAAATCCGACTATAAAAGCGTTAATAAAAACCCTGCCAATGCGGCAGGGTTTTGTTTTATTAGGTATGTATTGCTATGGAATCAATAACTATTAGTAAGGTAGTGAATGCGCCTATTGAGAGAGTTTGGGAGTGTCGAACTCGCCCTGAACATATTATGGAGCGAAACCATGCATCAGGCGATCGGCATTGTCCAAAAGCAACAAATGATCTCATCCCTGGAGGAGAGTTTGTTTACACGATGGCTGCAAAAGACGGATCTACATCATTTGATTTTTGGTGAACGTATGACCAAGTTATCGAACATACCCTTATAAGCGCTACGATGGGTGATGGAAGAAAAATGAAAGTAACCTTTGAAGTACAAGATGGAGGAGTACTAGTTACTGAAACATTTGATCCAGAAGGGACCAATTCAGTTTATAAACAACAATCTGGTCGGCAAGCAATCTTAGATAATTTTAAAACTCACACAGAAAGTCATTAATTATTTTTATACATAATAGTACACAACCGATGAAATTAGATGGTAAAATGATTCAAGAAGCGATCAAGATGTTGATTGCTGAGTACAAGTACGATCCATACCAAGTGTTGGATATCGTAAAGATGGGCGTAAGAACCGCTTACAGAAAGGACTATATGCCCAATGAAGAAAGAAAAGCACAGATCCAAGTTGCGATCGATGCAGATGGAACGATCAAAATCTACAGAGAACGAGATGTAGTCGACAAAATCGAAGATAAAGAAGAAGATCGTCAGTTGCTCTTACCTGAAGCAAAAAAGATCAAGAAAGACGCAGTGCTTGGTGAAACAGTCACGATGGATATTACACCAGATCCATTAGAGTTCACAAGAATTGGAGTACAAGCTGCAGCACAGACTATCAAACAAAATCTTAAGAGCATCGAGAGAGAACGTTTCTTCGAGAAGTTCCAAGACAAAGAAGGAGAGTTGCTCAAAGCGAAAGTATTGAGAGTGATCGCTGACAGTATCGTATTGGATATCGATGGAGCAACAGTGGTTCTCTGACCTGAAGGACAAGTACCCAACAGAGTATACAATCCTGGAGAAGAGATTATCGTCTTCTTGAAAGAAATTTCTAAAGGAAGTGGAGGTATCAACTTATATATCACGCAAGCTGGAACTGAATTCATCGAAGCGTTGCTCAAGAGAATCGTTCCTGAGTTTGAAGAAGGACAAGTAAGAGTTACAAAAACAGTAAGAATAACTTGAAAGAGAACAAAAATGATCGTCGCGTCTGATGACGAAAAGATCGACCCAGTCGGAGTATTCGTAGGACATCGTGGAGATAGAATCAACACGGTCTTATCGCTTCTCAATGGAGAGAAAATCGACTTTATCGAAGATACCGGTGATGAACACAGACTCGTAATCGACTCACTCAAACCTGCAAAAATAACCTCAGTAAAAATCGCTGATGGTAAAGCAACCGTCGAACTCCCAGAAGATCAAAAAGCTCTCGCAATTGGAAAAGGAGCAGTGAATATCAAGTTGGCAAGCCAACTTACAGGATTGAGAATTGAGTTAGTTTAACAGATTAACAAAACTAAAGATGCAACTATCAATCGTTACAGGAAATTGAGAAAAGTTTAAAAGAATTTCTTCTCATTTACCTGAATTTGTAGAGTGCACGCAGGTTGATCTAGACCTGCCAGAAATACAAACTAATCTGATAACCATTATCTCTCGTGATAAGTGTACTCAAGCATACAAAAAATTGTTGCGTGCTGTGTTGGTAGATGATACAGGAATATTTTTTGATGCGTATAAAAACTTCCCAGGAGCATTAACAAAATATATTTATGAAGGGATGGGTCTTGATGGCTTGCAAAAGTTGTTTGAAAACATAGAAGATAATAGAGCTCGTATGCAATGCGTACTCTCGTATATGGATGATAAATTAGATGAACCAATCCAATTTATTGCAGAGACGCCATGAACTATATCTTTTGACTGGTATCAACCTTGAGTTGAAAATCCTAAGTTACCATTTGAATATATTTTTGTACCAGAATGGTTGGATACGCCTGCAGCAATGAACCAAGAAGCATGGTTAGGAGAAAAACATCATAGAATCAGAAGTACAAAGATGTTTGCAGATTGGATCAAGGAAAATCGCAATATATAGTACTAGTATAATATAATTTATGTCAATAATTCTCTTGTATGAGATCTGTTTTTTTGTATAGTCAATGATTCGTCATCATTAAAATTCAAACCCATGAATTACACACCTAACCCTTTGTTTATGTTCAATGTTGCGAAATACTTGCGCGAAAAATATGCAGAAGAGGCATTACATGCTCTTAAATTCGGTCCAGAATACAAAACATGGAAAACTCGATCGAGTAATGCATATGCTAGACTTGGTACAAGCCTAGCATATGTAAAACCATTTACGAGAGGACAACGCATAAACGTTTGCAAGCGTTTTGAATTTCTAAGAAAACTTGCATACGATAAGAATATTAGTCGTACGTACTTCCGTATGGATGATATTGTCAGACTAATGTACCAGAAAGGGTACCACTTAGTAGACAAAGCCAACTCTGTATTTGAGCTGAAATATGCTATCAGGGAAGGGAAACGATTCCAACTACTGTTCCGTAATAATAATATCTTTCTTATGATAGAGGATGACTTTATCTGGCAAGAATTCCGTCAGAGAAGGCCGTTCCGGCTGTGGAAAATGTTGTGTATGAACGATACCTGGAAACAATTGTTCGAATTGATGGAAGTCGCTAAGACAAGAAATCACTCTGACTACAAACCCGAAGTTGAAAGGGCTCTATCGCAAGCGACAGCAACGCATGCAACGTTGCAACTACAACTTGAACACCGGGAGAGTTTTCTCGACCGGGAAAATCCAAAGTACTATTTGGATAGAATTAGCGCCGCTATACCTTAGCGGGCAGTTCTTATCCCAGACAAACTCCGCTGTATTCCAGTGGAGTTTTTCTTTTGTTTTCTTTTTGCATATTGAGGCGCTATCTATAGTATACAGCTAATTTAGTTAATCGGATCGATTTGATGGACTATGAAATTGTTATAGGTCTCGAGATACATCTTAAACTTAACTCTAAGCATAAGTTATTTTGTACGTGCTTGAATGTACAGGAGTTTGATGATCTGCCTGCAAATACGCATGTGTGTCCCGTATGCATGTGACAACCGGGGGAGTTGCCTGTGTTGAACGAAGAGCCCCTTGAAAAAGCGGTAGAGTTAGGGTTGGCGCTTGGTTGCCATGTGCAAGAAATATCGATGTTTGATCGTAAGTCGTACTTCTATCCTGATCTTCCGATGTGATTTCAGATTACGCAGTTATCCAAACCGACGTGTATTAATTGAGAAGTAACTTTCTTTGTAGATGACGATTATACTATTTATAAGACTGTGCATATTAGGGATGCGCACATTGAAATCGACTCATGAAAATCAATCCATATTGGCGAGAAACTCTTATTAGATTATAACCGTTCATGAACTCCGCTAGTTGAGATTGTAACTTATCCAGACTTTTCGAATGCGGATCAGGTAGTATGATTTTTGAAGATGCTGCAAAGAATAGCTAGACTATATAGAGTAAGTAACGCAGAAATGGAGAGTGGCCAAATGCGTTGTGACGTAAATATTTCTTTAAGAGTAGAAGGAGAAACAGCGCTAAATCCTCGTGTAGAATTAAAAAATATGAGTTCATTTTCTGCGGTTCGTAGAGCAATTGATCATGAGTATGAAAGACAAAAGAAATTATACGATGAATGAAAATCAGTAGATCAAGAAACAAGAGGGCGAGATGATCCTAAGACCGAATCGTATGTGATGAGATCCAAAGAGAATGCAATGGACTATCGTTATATGCCAGACCCAGATCTTCCTCCTTTAAAGTTAGAATCGCATCGAATTGATGAAAGACGTAGAAGAATACAACAGATACCTATGGAAGCTGATCGCATTAGAAGATATAAAGAAGATTATGGATTCAATAAAGAGTACGTCAATTGATTAATCAATGATGCAAAAGTGAGTGAATACTTTGAAAATGTTGTAAACCTTGGCGCTTATCCAAAGACAGCTGCATCTTGGATTGTTTGACCTATCGCAAGTTGGCTTGCTACACAGAATAAAACCATAGATATGTTGCTGTTCGATACTAAGCAGTTCATGGAATTCTTATATCTACAGGATAATTGAACCTTAATCAACCAACACGCCAAGACTGTCATGCAAGAGATGTTGGCGACGTGAAAAGATCCGCAGAAAATTATCGAAGAGAAGTGATTGAAACCAGTAGATGAAAAAGAAGTGATGAAATTAGTAGACCAGTTCTTCGCTGAAAAACCTGACGTCTTAGCAGATCTCAAGGCTGGTAATATGAAATCGATCTGATTTGCTATCGGACAGGTGATGAAAATGAGTGGAGGGAGCGCGGATCCATCAGTGGTGAAACAACTTATTGAAGAAAAGTTAAAATAAGTTAGCAATCCATTATTCCACTGCACACAAAAAGTATGTTGAAAATAAAAAAAGCTTGATCGGAAAACCAACCAAGCCTCTCTTCCCTCAGCACTTATCAGACAACCAGTAGTCTCCTCTCTCTCCAGATTGCCGTAGTTGATGCTCCTATGGGAAGATAACCTATGAAAATCGTAGTATGTTATAAAAAGAATTTATCCATTTATTTTTCTAAAACAAGAGATGCTCAGACATACGCCAGTTCTTCTCCAAGAAGTGCTTGAGACGCTTCCCAAGCAAGGAGGAGTTGTGTTGGATGGGACACTCGGACATGGTGGCCATACGCAAGCGATGCTTGATTTGGCTAAGAAAAATTGAGTTTCATGGAAAGTAGTCGGTACAGATAGAGATGAACAGATGTTAGGCAAAGCAAAAGAGTTTCTGTCGGAACATCTAGGTGAATTAATTTTTGTGCAGGGGAGTTATGCAGATTTTCCATTGATAGAAAAAAATGCTGGAGGTGTTCAGTTTGATTGTATGTTGTTAGATTTATGAGTAAATATGGACCATTTTAAAATCGCTGAGCGTGGATTTAGCATCAAGCTCGATGGAGATCTGGATATGCGTTATGATAGGGCTGTTGGCATTCCGGCTTCGACATGGCTGAAGCAGGCGAACTATGAAGATCTGATGCAAGCTTGGGAGTTGTATACAGACTTTAGTCCCAAATATCGTGACTGGATCAGTAAAGAACTTGTCCAGGCGATGAAGACCAAATCTTTTGAAACGACTCAACAGTTGAGAGAATGGGCTAAGACACACAACATAAATGACAAAGTGTTGGCAGTGTTTTTCCAAGCAATTAGAATAACAGTCAATGATGAACTAGGAGAACTTCAAAAGTTCTTGCAATCGTTTCTGCCTTTCCTTATAGTCTGAGGAAGATGTATTGTCATCACCTATCACAGTATCGAAGATAGGCTAGTGAAATACGCTTTCAAAGATCTAGAAGACCAATGAAAAGTATCTTTGATCAACAAAAAAGTAATTAAACCTACGCGACAAGAAGTACAAAAAAATAAAGCTGCAAGAAGTGCAAAAATGAGAGTGATAGAACGTATTCTTTAGTGCATCTCTTGGTGTATGAACAAAGTTGCCTTAGCACAAAGTATTTCTAGGCAGTACCTTTCCATAAGGTCGCATATTAGAAGTAATAGAAAAGCAATGAGCTCAGTGAAATTGACCATTGTAGCTTTAATCTTCTCTTTGGTGTTAGGGATTTATGCAAAAGAGATTAACGAAGGTTCGACTGCCGGATATTTTCTTGATCAAGAAATGGACTCATACAAAAAACAACAATTTAACTATAGTGTGGTGAAGTTGGATGTTTTGCAACTTGAGAGAAATCTTTGGCAACAATCTAACGAAAATCACTACTACCGGTACGATCATGCAGATCGTGTGGTTAGTGTGCCTACGCGGAAACAGGACGCTGCAGCTGCGAAGGAGGTAGTAAATTAAGCGTGCTGAAATATTCTACAAGAGTTTTTTTGAGTGTTGAATAATCGCGGATAGTGATTATTTTTTGTTTAAGTTTTTTTGCGTCAGTGAGTCCACTAATATAATTGAAAAGATATTTACGAAACTCGATAGGAGTTTTACAAGATGATGCGTAGGGATGCGTTTCTATTTTTTGCATGACTAGTTCAAGTTCTTGCAGGGTAGGCATTTGAATTTTGCTTACCGCTGTTTCGATCATCTCTTTTTGTGCTTGTCGAAAACATATCTCTGCAGCCATGGCGAGATCAAGATGGCGAATGATGACTGCGAGTCTTTCTTCAGGAGTAGGCGCATGAGGCGTGAGAATCCAAGGATTTCCAATTGCAGACTGCGCAGGCATGATGCCGTCCAGCGTTACTTTTCAATCGTTCGAAGTTAGGCGATCTAACGCATCTTGATAGGATCTAATACCACCATTTCCGTTTATTACTTTATCTGGTAGAGCTTCTTTGAGTCTATAGATAAAATCTCGATCTACCTCTCCTGAGTGAGATTGGCTGTATGTTCTTCCGTGGATAGTGATCATCCAAACATATTTGCTCGCTTCCAACACAAAATCAAACTGTTCTTTTACGTCGGCTTGCGTTAAACCAACTCTTGTCTTCAAGCTAAATGGAGTAGTAAGTTCTTGCGACATCTCTTTTATAATACTGAGTGTTTTCTGTTTGTCTTTCATCATACCTCCTCACGCTTCACACTTCATAAGCTTGGGTGAAGGGCATCACATGTTCAACTCTATCCCAGCGAAATTATATTTCTTTTCGATATCTTTTGCGCATGAGATCAATGTTTCTGGTGTCCCACCAAAAATTTGTGCAATAAGTTGCGGTTCGTAGTCGGTCTTGTATAAGTGTCTTATGACGCCAGAAGGATTATGTATATAGCCATCAGCGCTCATAAACTCCGTCCACAACATGAGCTCATCTTGCGGATTCCCGTGCGCCTCAAAAACTTGCTTACAGATAATTCTGTAGGCACAGTCAGTGATTCCGTCCATAGGGGCGAGGCAGATTTTCATTTTTCAAAACGTCAAAAATATTTTTTTACTGAAGTGACTATAGAAAAATTAAGGCAAATAGCCACTTATTTATCGGTTATTGATCTAAGTCAATAGATCTTTTAGAATTCCTAACGCCATAGGCTGATCTAAGAAGTATGGAGACGTAGCAATAGTGATCAATGAAGCTTCTGCGATAAGTTCCTTCGTCCTGACGATAGTTTCTTGATAACGATCGATGCCCATTTCAGGAGCCCAGAAGTCTAGATCGATATCCAAGATTAGTTTATCGTGAGAGAAAAAATTCGCCTGATAGTCGAGCAGTTGTTGTTCTGCTTTGATCCATTCAAAACTCGTAAATGGAAATGCTTTGAGGAACGGCATGATAAAGTTTCCGACATTACATACGTTGTTTGTATACTCTCGTCGAAGGTCTGCATTATGAAGATTATCTTTTTTGGTTAGAAAATCTTCATCGATAATTTCGTCTCACTCTACAGGGATTTTTTCTCATCAGAAAAAATGTGGAGGAGTTTTAAGATCAGAGTGTTGATCGATATGAAGAATCTTGGGTGTTTCTCATTCTTTCAATGTAGCGACATACATCGATCGAAAATATAATGCGTGGTTGTGATTGTCAAAAATATAAATTTCAGGCGAACCGTTATTCGCGTTATTTGGTAGAATAAGTTTATAGATGTGTGCAAGTCCGGTGCATGAATTTACTTCGCCTTGATGATCCATCTCTTCGAACACTATTTCGTTATCTAATTGGACTTCCTCCAAAGATATAATCTCTTTTAGTGAAGGAATCATAATCTGCGCTTTGCCAAAATGCGCAACTCTCTCAGCGTATGAAAACGCGTTATTTCAAGTGTTATCGGTGAGTAATTGAGCCACTGAGTAGTGCATTTGACTTATTGCATAAAATACATATATATTGCATTATACTAAAGTGAACCTTAAAAGATATACCTATGATCAACGAAACAATTGTTCTGGAGAGTCTGGCACTCCTTTCATTTATACTTGCAGTGGTAGAATTTCTCCACGCAAAAGAAGAAGGGAAAGATGCCTTTACAAAAAATCCTGGACGAAAGTTTTCAGGACTACAATTTAGCGAACAGATTGAAACCTATAAATCCAAAACACAAGTAGGATTTGTTGTGTATAAGTTGATGATGATAGCAATATTTTTCATTATCGCTTTGTTCGCTTTCCCGACACTCCTCACGAAAACGATTGGGTTCGTGATCGTTGGGATTTACCTACTGTACCAGTGGCACCATCTCTATGAGTGGCACATACGAAAAAAAGAAAACCATGGTCGCAAGACTGCCTGGGCGTACGTCCCCATCGCTATGGTGTGGTGGTGGATGGTGATCGAATTAATTACGAAACAAATATAAACCAAAAAAACAAACTGCAAAATGAAAACAATTACATGTAACTTAATCACAAAGATCTATCTCTTCATCCTTGCAATGCAGGAGTGGAGTGAACAACGATGGAAAGAAGTTGTGTCTCCACCGATCTCACAACTCTTTGCGCAAGCAAGGAGGGACATGGAAGAGGGTAAACCCTTACCGGATTTACCGCCCTCAATACCTCAACGCAAGAGAGAATTGTTGAGTGAAAGATTACAAACATACTTAATTGGTTACGCATTCATTTGTATATTAACCTTTATGTTCTGCTCAATAGACTCTTCTCCGGTGGGAGAACAAATTATACAACTACCAACAAGCTCATGCTGGATATTTATATCTCTTGGCAATGCATTTGTTGCAATGCTGCTTTGTTTTGTAATAGATAAAATATACCCAAATAATTATCTTAACTTTAAAGACAAATAATTCTTTACTGTGGGTAGATTATAAATATATAGAGTATATTAACTAAAATATATACTGCTCGTTGTGGGTCACAACGAGTTTTTTTATACTCGATTTTCCTTTGCAATGCCCCCGCATTTGCCTATAGTTATTCTATCTAAATAGTGGGAAATGGCCGTTAGTATCGGCTTTTTGTTTTAATGGGTATATAGGAAACATGGCAAATTATGATTCGTCACAGATTAAGGTCTTAGAAGGACTTGAGCCGGTAAGACATAGGCCCGGAATGTATATTGGATCGACTGATACAAGAGGTTTGCATCATATGGTCTGGGAAATTATGGACAACTCAGTCGACGAAGCGTTGGCAGGATTTTGTCGTAATATCACAGTAATTATGTCAAAAGGTTCCAAGATAACGGTGTATGATGATGGACGCGGAATCCCCGTAGATATTCATCCGAAGACGGGTAGATCAACGCTCGAAACAATTTTGACGGTGTTGCATGCAGGTGGTAAGTTCGAAAAAGGAGCATATAAAATCTCAGGAGGTCTGCATGGAGTAGGTGCGTCTGTAGTAAATGCATTGTCCAAATGGATGAGAGCAGAAGTACACAAGGATGGAAAGATCTATATGCAAGAATTTAAACGTGGAGTTCCACAATGAGATGTTGCTGAAATAGGAACGACCACAGTCACAGGATCTACGATTAGTTTCATCCCAGATGATACTATTTTTGATACGATGGAATATTCGTACCATACTATTTCTACAAGATTGAAACATTCCGCATATCTTACCCCAGGTGTGACGTTTACGCTTATCGATGAAGTTAGCAAAAAAGAAGAAAGATACTATTTCGAAGGAGGGATTAAGACGTGGTTACAGAACTTAATGGGTTCTCAACACGTCATTTCTAAGCCATTCTACATCAATGCTGAAGGTAATGATGTATGGGCAGAGATCTCTTTCCAATTTGCAGACTCAAGTAATGATAACACCATGTCATTCGTAAATAATATTACCACAAAAGATGGGGGGACGCATGTGCTAGGATTCAAGGACGCACTACTAAGAGTTGTGAATGAGTACGCACAAGCAAAAGGGGTCATCGATAAAAAAATCGGCGAGTTCCAAATATCAGATATTACTGACGGACTCTATGCGATCATTACGGTAAAAATTCCTGAGCCACAATTTGAATGACAGACCAAAGGAAGATTGTGAAATGGATATGTGAGAAAAGAAGTCGAAACGCTCGTGTATGATTATATGAACAAAGTCTTCAAAGAAGATGAAGGCATGATCGCAACGGTTATCGAAAAAATTATGCTCTCTGCGAAAGCAAGAATCGCTGCGAAACTTGCAAGAGAGACTGTGATGAGAAAAAGCGCAATGCTTGGGGGAGTTCTTCCAGGTAAGCTTGCAGACTGCAGCAACAAAAAAGCTGAATGAACAGAAGTATATATTGTGGAGGGAAATTCTGCTGGAGGTTCTGCGAAACAGGCACGCAATAGCGCTTTCCAGGCCATTCTCCCATTGAGAGGTAAAGTATTAAATACTGAACAAGCAGCGCTTTCTACGATCTTAGCCAACAACGAAATCAAATCGTTGATTATGGCATTGGGAGCTGGTATGAAAGAAAGTTATGAAGAAGAGAAACTTAGATATGAAAAAGTAGTAATCATGACCGATGCGGACGTGGATGGAGCTCATATTAGGACATTGTTGCTTACGTTTTTCTTCCGTTATATGAGACCGTTGATCGAACAAGAACATCTATTTATCGCGGTGCCGCCTCTCTACAAGTTCAAAGAAGGGAAAAAAGAGCAATATATTTATCCACCAGATGACCAATTAGGATTGACTGAAATTATGAAAAAATATTGATTCGATCCAGACAAAACAAGTATCCAACGTTACAAAGGACTTGGAGAAATGAATCCAGAACAACTTCGAGAAACAACGATGGATCCACTCACAAGAAAGATGCTCAAAGTAGGTGTCGAAGACGCTGAAGAAGCAGACAAACTTTTCAGGATCCTTATGGGGGATGATGTCCCGAGTAGAAAACATTTCATCCTTACGCATGCGAAGAACGTTAGAGAGTTGGACGTGTAATAGATAGTAATTTCTCAATAAAAAAGCGGCCCCGGCCGTTTTTTTTGTTGCACTAAAGCGCGCGCCTGCTATATTCTTTCTTGCTTTATTATTTGCATTTTAGATACTTTTGAATACTATAATAGTATATTTACTACTAAATCTACTAGTATGAATAGTAATATTATTAGCATCACAGATCTGAGGCAGACCGCCACAAGTATTATCAAGTGATTGAAAAAGACGGGTGATCAAGTGGTGTTTATCAATAATAAACCTTCCGCGGTTCTTATATCTTATGAAGAGTATCAAAAATTGACTGAGTGACCTGTATCACTTCACGAGTTTTCGTATGACAAGTTATCTCCTGCAGATCAAAAATTAGTCAAAGAGATCAAAGGCTTACCTGATAGCGAATTTGTTGATCTTTAGTCTTATCAGGGATACATGCCTCTCACCCTCAAACGCATCATAGAAAGCAAAAAAGTTGCTTCTTTTCTTATCCGCAGAAGGCTAGAGCAGCAATATAAAAAAGCAAAGCATTATCTCTTGGCAGCTAATTTTACTGTAGTGGATTTTGCGGTAAGGAAACCAAAGCAAGATCGCATTTTCTACTTCCGCATCAACAAACAGTATAGGGCTTGGGGAGTTTTAAATGATGAGATATTGAAAGTCTATAAGATTGATGATCATCAGAGTTAGTATAGATTAAGAGATGCATGGCCTCAGTTTTTAGTTATTGAAAACACTCTATATTTGCCTATAGTTCTCATATAAACATTGTTTTACTGCAATCGACCCGATTAAATGCTAGACCGTATTGTGAACCTTATCTTCGAAGCTTTGTTTTTGAAAGAGATTAAACACGAAGGACGAAGAAGAGTAGGAGTACAATTTCCTGATAGTGTTGCTGAACACTCACTCAACGCTGCTCAGATTGGATATATTCTTGCGAAGATGGAATGAGCGGATGTAGCAAAGGTTGTACAGATGCTTATCTGGCATGATATCGCTGAAGCAAGAATTGGTGATGTAGATAAAGTAAATGCGAGATATATTCGTGATAAACATACAGCAGAAGATGAAGCGTTACACGCGCAAATGGCATGAATTGAGTTTGGTTGAGAAATTATTGAACTACTTGCTGAAATGGAGAAGAAGGAGACATTGGAAGCTAAGATCGCAAAAGATGCTGACTATCTAGAAGTTGCTTTCCAAGGTAAAAAATATATGGAGATATGATATACTACAGCCCAAAACCATATAACCAATGTACGCAATGCATTACGTACTGAGAGTTGAAAACAAATATTTGATCAAATGTGTAACACAAAGTCTACAGATCGACGAGATAAATCCCTTTTACAAGATCTTTCTAACGTCTAATGTTCCACCTCTTCCACGGCAAGCTCACTGATCATCATCATACGACCTATCTCGAAAATGATCATTTTGGGATTGCGGTATTGTATACGGGTGAGAAGGAAAAAGGAACGTACTATATCTATCCTCAGATCGATCAGAATGCTAATACGATTAGGTATTATGCATTTGATCATGCTGATCAGAAAAATTATTTTGAACAACTCTTAAAGATTCAGGGGATAGGACCAAAGAGCGCGCATCAACTTGCTATGATCCCTCAGAAAGATCTTGAACAAGCAATTGAAAAGATGGATCTAAGTTTTTTCCAGAAGATTCCAGGTATCGGTCCAAAGACCGCAAAAAGACTTCTGATAGAGCTTAAATCAACGCTTGGTAAATCTGACCTCGCTAAACTTGATATAGATGAACATCTCTACAAAGATATAGTAAACTCATTGAAGTGACTTGGCTACGATCCCAAAAAAGTAAAAGCGCTCTTGCCAGACTGTCCTATAAAATTAGAGAAAAAGAATCTACCACAGATTATGAAATGGTTGGTTGATAATTTATAAAAGTTGAAGGTTGAAAGTTGAAGGTTGAAAGTTGAAGGTTGAAAGTTGAAGATTGAAAGTTGAAGATGGAGAATGATGGAGCGAGTTGCGATATACGAGTGAGTAAATATATTGAGATTGAATAAGGAACGAAGTGTATCGTAAACGACCGAATTGAGCGGAGCGGACCTTGGAGGGAGTTGCGATACACAAGCGACTAAATAACGATATTTTATCTTTTAAATCTGCATGCTCAACTTCTGAATCCTCGGTATGAACGCCAGGAATCTCAAATATATCAAGAAGTTTAACCCAGCGAAAGCAATTCGCTTGGCAGACGATAAGGTTATGACAAAAGAGTTCCTTTCACAAAGATGAATACCAGTCCCAAGAACCTATGACACGATTAAGTCACGTCAGGAGTTGTATGAGTATGATTTTACCACTATTTCCAATGCGAAGGAGGATTGATTTATGATTAAGCCCGTAAGAGGAAGTAGGGGAAGAGGTATTTATCGTGTACATCTAGTCGATGATCCGAATATCCAATTTGTTTCTCCAGAGGTTGGAGTATTGGAAGGTATGTTTATCAGGCACTCTCCCTACGTAGATCAGCTGTATAAAGCATCGTGACGTATTACCAATGACACGACACTTAGGAGATATATGGTTGATATATTGGATGGAAAACACTCAATCACGCCGACACAAGAAGATACGATAATGATGGAAGAGATATTAATTCCCTGATCGTGATTTGAACAATATTGCGAGTATGGACTTGCTGATATTAGGGTTATTGTGTTTAATCTAATTCCTATTGCTGCTATGCTCCGTGTGCCTACAGCAAAGTCTGATGGTAAAGCAAATCTAGATAGAGGAGCATTGGGTATGGGAGTCGAGGTTGGTACTGGGAAAATCTATGCTATGTACCAAAACGGTAAGATTTATAAAAAAAAATTCCCCGCGCCTTATGCAAACTTCTTACATCAGTATATTCCATATTGGGATGATATCCTTTCTTATTCATCCAAAATACAATATTTCACCAATCTCGGGTTCTTAGCGCTGGATTGGGTTATTACCGAAGACGGACCGAAATTGCTTGAGATCAATGCGAGAGCAGGCTTGAAGTTTCAGATTGCTTCGATGCTACCGATTAGAAGTAGATTGGATAAGATAGCGGATATAAAAGTAACTACACCAGAAAAATGAGTAGAGATCGCGCAAAGTCTTTTCACTGACCAGAAAACAGAACTACTTACGAGTTCTAAAGTGATCTACCTTAGCCAACACGGAAGATTGAAAATTAAAGGAGAGCAGAAAACAATTGTAACCGACGTAATCGTAGAAGTTGATCTCAAGAAAAAACGTAATTATATTTCCAAACACCTCTACAAGCGTATGCAAGAATTAGCTACGACCAACTCAGTATTGGAATTAACAAGCCAAGGAATACGCCTCAATGATCTTATGCGAAGACCACTTGAAGTGACCGATAGGAACAAAATAGTACTAGGAAGCGAGGCAGTAACAGACTTCTATGTTAAGCCGATCAACAAGATCACAACATCATTTGATGTTATTGCTCCTGGGCGCTTGCAAAGATCAGAGATCGACCCGCTACATATTTTAGACGAAAAATTAAATAGACTTAGTAAAATATTAAACACTTCACATATTCTCAAACCAGTTAACTTTCTTGAACAGCTTGACCTATTTATTACCCAGCAGTGAAATTATAATCCAATTTTCAAATATAGACGACCGTCAGACACAAAACTTGATGAGGTACACGAACAATTAGGACGATTACAAGAAAAATATTTTTGACACAACTGACTGCAAAGTGATTTTGCAAAACTTTTCAAAGAGAAGATAGATGAGTTATTTATAAAACTCACTCTCATACGCGCGTATAAAAAACAAAATCTGGATAAAATATTGAAAACCAATATTGACCTGTACGGCAAGTTAGATCCTGACCTGATAGCTTCTGCTCAAGAGAAAATATTTTTATGAGAACCAAACAATAGAAAGGATTTGTGACATGTGCTATCTTTGTGAGAAGTAAAAGAGTGTATCTTGAACTATCTCAAAGAAAAATGAATGAAACATGTGAAAATTGAATTTGACTCAGACAGTTTCTGAAGAATTACTATTATTAGAGGCAAATCTATCAGCATAAGAGTATCGCACAAAGCGTGATTTAGAAAACAAGAATTGCTAGCAACACTTGCACACGAGATAGATATCCATGTGATGAGGCATAACGCATGATTGAAATCATGATGGCATCTGTTGAGGAATGGTACAGCATGATATATCAAAGACGATGAATGATTAGCAATCATGGCAAGCGAGGAAGTCCTTCCAGATGAGTACGAGAAGAGAGGTATGTATCAGAAGTATTGGCTCTTAGGTCAGGCTGGCACTAAGAACTTCGCACAACTGGCTGGTATCGCTGGATCATTAACGACTAAGTCATTGATTGGTGTGTTCAAAGGGATTTTGAGAGTAAAAAAAGGAATTATTGACACCTCAGTAGTCCACCCAGGAGCAATACACTACAGAGATAAAATATATTTGGACGGCTATATAAAAGTTCAAAAACGACTAGATGAAGGTGGTAGCAAAGATGATCTTATGATAGGTAAAATAAAGGCGGAAGATTTGAAATATATAAAATAAAAACGTACGATGTCGATCTGACTTAACTATACCCATATCGAACTAGGTGATAGCAGGCGTATATTGCCTAGTTACTTATTTTTGCTGGATCCAAAATTCCGGCCAGTGAACTTGCAATCTCCTGAAATTAAGAACGAACTATTGGAAGAAATTTCAAACGGGAATCTGAAACGCACTCTTGAAATACCTCGTCAGATGGACTTATTCGATGACCCACTTATTTGGCAGATATTGATTGCGTCATATCCATATGAAGTTGAGTTAAAATACCTCCACGCGCAGATCGACAACGATAATTCACGTAATAAAAAGATAATAGCCTTATTTGAACAATTTTTTGTAATTAACTACGATAAGATATTGCGTGATTACTGCTCTGAATGTGACAGAGCGCAGATGTTCCAGACAGCGATGGCTACACAAGAATGTTTTTATAGTTCGCAAGCAGATGCGACCAAAAAATTTATTACATATATTTCTTCTCTCTTGCGTAACCAATGATTTATAGAAGAAGCTGAGGCGTACGAGAACTATGCGAACACCAAACTCCATATCTCGTCCGAAGAGGGTATATCTGGAGCCACTTCTGAGATTGGGGATGTAGTAATGATAACGATAGGAAACAACACCTGTACCACACTTTTCCATGAACTTGCGCATTTCACCAATAGGTTTTTTAGATTTCATTACTATCAAAACTACGACGTCTGTTTCGATAACTATACCAAGACGAATGAATGATTTGCAGACTTTGTTGCTTATCACCTTCACCAACAGATCATGGCAGGCGATATTGAAGCGATAGAGACGATGAACACAGATCCGTTATATTTCTCTGCATATATTGATGTCTATGCAACGCTTCGTGAAAAATGATCAAACGATAGGAAACATAACTTTGAGATAGTTCGCCACGAGATGAAACGTTTCGGAGGAGATCTCATAGATGACGCAACCGCGCACTTCTATTTTGAAAGATTTTACAAGTTTTTCCATTACGACCAACACGAATATTTCTATCCCAAAGAGATGATGTACTATCTGGGATATGAAGAAATTCGCAAGTTTTTTGTCCATGCGTCCGATAAGAAGCAGCTCTTAACACAGTTGTTTTTGGGGAGGATTTGTGTGTAAACTATGCAAATCTTATTGTCTGAGAAAACATCTGTTTTTTTTGTTTGCAACTAATTTTTTTATAACTACAATGGGCGCATGACGCTCAAACTCCATTCAAGCCGACAAAACGTATTAGCTGATCAATTCGATCAGCCATATTTTCTAGAGATCAAAGAGGCGTTGGTGGAGAAGAAAGCAAAAGGAGAGATGGTCTATCCTCCTGGGAGTCAGATATTCAATGCGTTTGATCTGACGCCGTTTGAAGAAGTAAAAGTAGTTATCTTAGGTCAAGATCCCTATCACTGAGTAGGTCAGGCGCACGGACTTTCATTTTCTGTTCCTGACGGAGTGAAGCCACCACCATCGCTTAAAAATATCTATCAAGAAATTCATAACGACATAGGAGGCGAAATTCCTAAGAGTTGAAACTTAACGAGTCGAGCGAAGCAAGGAGTGTTGCTGCTCAATGCGATCTTAACCGTTACTGCAGGCCAACCAGCTTCACATCAGCATATTCCATGGGAGCATTTCACTGACGCGGTGATCCAAGCAATTTCTGATCAGAAAGTTGGTATCATCTTTTTGTTGCGAGGAAATTTTGCGAGAAGTAAGAAAGAACTTATCGATACTAATAAACATATCGTTCTTGAAGCGCCACATCCATCTCCATTTTCTGTGCACAAATGATTTTTTGGTTGTAAACATTTCAGTACGGTGAACCAAATTTTAGCGATGGAAGGGAAGGAGGAGATTAAGCGAATGTAGAGAAAGAGATGTAGCAGAACGAAGAGATCTAGTAATGAAAAGGACCCATGCATGCATGGGTCCTTTGTAGTTCTTCTTTTTAAATTCGCGAGCTCTCAGTATTCTATTACTAAGATGCCCGCCATTTTTTGATCTTTCCAATAGTAGCTGTTACCATTAAGACTTATGAATGGTAGTACTTTATCAATAATTCCAATTCTACTTTCCTCAACCCATTGATGGATGTTGCTCATGGGTAGCGATAGTGTATTCTTCCCAATAAACTGCTCTTCAAGAATAACATATGCTAGTTGATGAACAATTGATTTGGCAAAGACTGCTTTCATAGAATCATTCTCAAGAGTAAGTGATTCAAACTCTTCAATGGAGAAGGTATCTTGGTCTGCAACGACATTCATGGCCGGCATCTCTATGCTCATGGCAATAGTAGGAGTAGAAGGTCGCGGGTATGAATTTAATGCAGTTTGCGTCTTTACACCCATTTGATAATCAATTGTAGCAGGAATTGTATTGTCCAGCGACAAATACAGTACTTGAGCGTGCGATGAAATTCCACACAAAAAAAGCAAAAAAAGTGTCAATGTCAGTTTCATAAAGAGTTAATTTTTGTCTGTTAACGATTTAAATAATATATTGATTAACTCTCTGAAGTCAATATAAAGGCATTTCTTTAGTAGAAGGAATAAATGCCTGATATCTTCATCTTACAGCTTATATACTGGGGAAGTTACGTGGTAGCGTTCTTTTGTATTGTTCGATTTTTGAGGGCGATTCGCAGAAGAAAGTTTTTGCGTATGTTATTTTGGGGTGTGGTCTGAGGGTTGTTTATCCGAACAAGATTTATCGAACCGCAACAGATTCAAGTAAAATATACGACAATAGATATTGGAGTAGATAGTAAAGTAGTACTAATTTCAGACTTACATCTTGGTGTGTACAACGATCGAGTACTTTTGCAAAAAGTAGTTAATCAAATTAATCGTCTCAAAAATATTGATATGGTCTTGATAGCAGGTGATCTGACGTATGAACCGTTGCCTGATCAACCATTGGATGAGTTGTTTGCGCCTCTTCGTGATTTGGAAGTCCCTGTCTATGCAGTCTTGGGGAATCACGATGTGCAAATGCCATGACCAGATCTAAAATTAAATCTTATCAGAGCGTTAGAAAAAAATAATGTGACATATCTCAATAATGATATTATAAAAACTTCCAACTTTTTGCTCGTGGGACTGTGAGATCACGATAACGCAGATGACGAGGTCTGGTTACTCAATAAACTTAGCCCGCTCAATAAAGTGGTTGTCTTAACCCATGATCCAGACACAACGCTTGATTATATCAATGATAATGCAGACGTAACGTTAGCTGGACACACACATTGCGGCCAGATCAGACTGCCATTTATCCGAGATCGCGTCAAAAAATATATCATTCCTGTGGATGGAGATTTCGATAAAGGACTGGCGCAAGAAGAGCATACACGCTTGTATATTACGTGTGGGATCGGAGAAGATATCTTACCAATGAGATGGAGAGATACGCCTACGATAGATGTAATCTCTTTGGGGCAGTAGTTTTTGTATGGTGGATTTTCATATATTGCACTTTTCTTATTTTATTTTTCTCTTGCAGCGCGTACTGGCATTCGTACGATAGATTTATTTATTGGTTATTGTTTGCATGCATCTATTTATCACCAAGCCAGCTGTCGACGGGAAAAAACTTGTGATTACGGAAGAACGTCTTGTGCATCAGATAAAAAATGTCCTTCGTCTAAAATCTGGAGAAGAGTTTCAGGTACAAAATGACGATCTACAAACAAGCAATAGGCGAAATGTCACGTTGGAATCTGTAACGGATCAGATAGTTCTGACGACGATTGTGGGATCAGTACAAAAAATAAAAAGCGTTTCTAGGATTGGTCTGTTAATTGGTCTTCCAAACAAATCAGATAAGTTAGATGTAATTGTGCAAAAAACTACCGAAGTGGGAGCAGATAAAATCATTTTCCGACCAGCACAAAGATCTGAACTTCGTACGATAGAACCCAATAGAATGGAAAGGTTAGTAAAAATCGCTCGTGAAGCGAGTGAGCAGGCGAAGAGATGGTTTGTGCCAGAAATATTATTTGTGCCTACAATTAAGTGATGGCCGTGGCTACAAGAGCATAGACTCGTGGTATTTGATTTTGATGGAGCCGTAATAGATAACT
This sequence comes from Candidatus Absconditabacterales bacterium, assembly GCA_038211735.1. Lineage (GTDB taxonomy): Bacteria > Patescibacteriota > Gracilibacteria > Absconditabacterales > Absconditicoccaceae > JBBQVK01. The sequence continues at coordinate 161,066 of JBBQVK010000002.1, forward strand.
GACTGTCGGAAGATCTTAAAGAAGGGAAATTATACGGGGTTATTGGCCCGGAAGGAGGCCTGCATGCAGATGATCTAGCAGTTTTGGAGCCATCTATCATCAAGACAATTTCATTGTGAGAAAACGTATTGAGAACCGAAACGGCTGCAATTGTTGCTGGATGGGTGTTACATAATTTTGTGAATAGAGAAATAGTATAGGTGAACAGTTTCTATCCTACATATTTTTTAATCAGTTGTATGTGACTATTTTGTCTACTAATTTTTTTATAGCTTCGTTTTTTTGATTGAGAGGGAGAAACTGTGGCGTCGTATCTCACAAATTTTCATCACTATAACTCTCTGATTCAATCATGTTCGATTCACTCTCTAGGGGAACATTGATGAGAAGATCTATTTCTTCTACATACTTTTCCAGTTGTATAAATTTATCTTCAGCTAATGATCAATACTTTTCTTTTAGAACTCCTTTAGTTCCGCTAATCCGTTTCTTGCAAGGAAACGCAGGAAAATGTTTTCTACTTTTTCTCATTCTGTCATATCGATCTAGCACGACATACTGAAGGGCGTGTATAGAGAGGAGTATATCTAGATTCATGAGGAGAGTAGTTGTTTTTTTGTTATCTCTAGATCATAAATCACTGCCGCTCATAAGAGTGTCTATCTCATCAATGAACTTTTTATACGGGTTGAATGTTTGATCAGGACTGTTCTTTTTGTAAGCAGTAAGGAGCTTATGAACATAAGAGATATCTCGTTTGTTTCTATCGTTTCTTAGGTGTTCTTTGATATCACGACCAGTTCTTCTCCAGACAAGATCTACTAGGTCATGCACTCTATTCAATTGTTGTTTTTGTGTCTGGACAGTATTTTTTATCTCTTCTTGGTCGCCGATTCTTTTTAACAATTCGTTTTCTGCTCATCGTAAAATATTTCTAGCCCTTTCAGGATGTGTTTCTTTTCTGAGTTTTGTAATCGATCTATCTAGTATAGTAACGAGATGATGATTTTTTCTATCTTCTAGTATTGTTGTAATATGATCAAGAACTTCAGGAGTAGGGAGCGAGTTTTTATCTTTGATATTTATCCTAATTGTATGTAGTGTATGAAGTAAATTATCTCGCAACTCCAAATCTTTCTGTGCTCATTGGGTTGTGTGATGCTGGCTTCTGAGAAAAGAAATTATATTACTATAGATTGAAAGAAACTTCTGCGTGTGAGGAGTTTTTTTGCCATCTGAATTTGGTGTAGTCACGGTCCTGTATACAAATATTTTTCATGCGTGGTCCGGATGCGTGCACATTTGTACTCTCCGCGTAGCTCTCTTGTTGAGGCGTTCGAGTGGGTGAGTGGTACGTATTACTTCTTTGAAATAACTTATATCCTTGCTCAGTTGTGCAATTGAAGTAGTAGTTAAGAGTTGTTTCGATGTGTTTGCTTTGTTATATTTCCCAAGTTTGTGCCATGTTTCCAAAGGTATTTTTTCGATATCGAGAGGAATGTATTTTGTAGCTTCTTGTTGCAATTGATCAATATCCCATCCCATCTCTTTTGACATTTCTTGCAATGGCTCTCGCGCTAGATAGTTATACTCCTTTTCATCACCGTAGGTTGCTTGTATGAGGTCATAAGGATTATTCCAATTGATAGATGCTTGTCTACGCTCGGGAAAATAACTACGTAATGGTTTGTAGGTAAAGGGAGAGTTCTTTTCGCGTTCTGTAATTTGATTTTGAGTAAGTTCATCTATTGGCTCTACAAAGTGTTCTTGATAGTCAGCAATCTTTTTGCAGAGTTGGGTTTTCTTGGTCGACAAACGTTGTATCTCTTTTCGCACAATTGCTTTCAGCAGGGGGGCATCTGAAGTAGAAACTCAATCTTTTGTATCAAGTACTTTTGCCAACTGAGCAGTAATTTTATCTAGTTTTTTATAGTATGACTCTTGGGTCGGTATGATTATATCGTCTAATTGTTTTTTAATATAAAAAAGTAGCTCTTGTTTTTTATTTGCTGCGGTAAGAGCATTTTTATCTGCTAGATATGTTTCTTGAAGTTTAGGTTCGGGACTCATTAGAGAGAACTATTGACAAAGATTAAATATAGTGTATTGTATCTATTTATCGGTAGAAAGCAAGGCAACTCCTGTTGCAACTTCCTGCCAGATACCTATAAATTCCGTCTACAATAAGCCCTTTTACTGAGTTTGCTACAGTATGAATCAAGTCCAGCTCATGGAAGAGATATTAGAATATTGGCGTAAAACCAATGCTTTTCAGCAGTCCATTGCTACGAGATCTCCAAAGATGCCCTTTAAGTTCTATGATGGACCTCCCTTTACGAGTGGAGATCCTCATTATGGACATCTTTTGCAGTCGGCAGTAAAAGATATGGTGCCTAGATGGATGACGATGAGGGGATATCGTGTAGAACGCAAACGATGATGGGACTGTCACGGAATTCCTGCAGAAAATTTTGTAAACAAACAATTAGGAATTACTTCTAGAAAACAGGTCGAAGAAGAATTTGGTATAAAAGCATACGTAGAAGCGTGTCGCGCGATGGTAAGCAATGTCAACGATAACCGAAAACGGTTCGTCGATCACGTTGGTCGTTGGGTAGATATGGAGCATGCGTATTTCACCATGTCCAATGAGTTTATGGATTCAGTGATCGCAGTGTTTGCAGATCTGTATCATAATAATTTAATCTATAAGTGATTTAAAGTCCTTGGCTATTCACGGGCATTGTGAACGTCATTATCAAATAGCGAAATCGCAGAAGGATATGAAGATAGGCAAGATCCTGCAGTGACGGTGAAGCTACAACTACATTGTCCGAAAATAAATGAAGAGTCAAAATATGAGATGACCGAAGATTGATTTGTAGAATGTGTTGTTGGGTTAGTTAAAGATGAAAAAGGAAGATATGGGATGATTTATCAAAGCGAGAGCAGTCAGCGATTTTTCCCAGGTGGGAAGGTCGATAAAGGTGAGAGTGCGTTTGATGCATTGACGAGAGAGGTCAAAGAAGAAGTAGGATTGAACGTTACTGAAGGCAAACTGTTGGGACACGTAAAAATTATCCATAACGATAAACCATGGAGGTTACATTACTTCGAAATAGAAACGACAGGACATCCTCATATCAAAGAACCAGAAAAACACGCTGAACGAAAATGGATAGAACAAATTCCTTCTGAGAACGAATTATGATTTTCTATTAAAATTGAAAATATTATTATAGATGACGTTGATCAGATCAAGAATGAGTTTATAGACTACTATTTATTTTCTACTGGAATTATTTCTCTACCTGGTGCTAGTGAAGGACCAATGCATCTCTTAGCATGGACGACAACTCCACGAACACTCCCAGCAAATATGTTTGCGGCAGTTCATAATGATATAAAATATGTGACGATTTTTGATCCTGCTGAAAAAGAGTATTACATTTTAGCGGAGTCATTACTGAAACAGTACTATAAAAACAAAGAAGATTATATTGTAGTTTATGTATGTAAGGGGAAGTCACTAGTCGGACTGCATTACAAACCCTTATTTGACTACTACTATAAAGCACCAACTATCGACCCTGCCTATCACGCGCAAGTCCATCGCGTCTTGCATGCTGATTTTGTGACAGAGGAGGCAGGGACAGGGATTGCGCATGAAGCGCCAGCGTTTGGAGAGGACGATTATGCGTTAGTTTCTTCGATTTTACCGAAAGACACACCTAAAGAGTGGCTGTTTAATCCAGTCAATGACTATGGAGCATATACTGATGAAATTACTGATTTTGCAGGAATGAATGTATTCGATGCAAACAAAGAAGTGATCAAAAGCTTGAAAGATCGCGGACTTCTTGCAAAGCTTGAAACGATCAACCATAGCTATCCGCACTGTCCACGTACTGGAGAACCATTAATCTATAGAGCATTGGAAAGTTGGTTTGTCAAAGAAGAGGAACTCAAAGCAAAAACAGTTCCCGCTGCAGAACAGATAAATTTCGAACCGGCTGCTATCAAACATAGATTTATCGATACGTTAAAATCTGCACCAGATCGAAATATTTCTAGAACAAGATTCCGAGGAGCACCACTACCTGTACGAGAGTGTACCAAGTGTGATGCACGTGAAGTGCTCGGAAGCATCGCTGAGATAGAACAAAGAAGCGGACAGAAAGTAATCGATCTCCATAGACCATATATCGATGAAATTATGTTCCCTTGTGCATGTGGAGGGACCATGAAAAGAATCCCAGAAGTATTGGACTGTTGGTTTGAGTCAGGAAGTATGCCGTATGGGCAGGATCACTGGATGAAATGAAAAGAACAAATTGACCCAAAGGAGTGAGGGCAGCAAGCAGTTAAATCTCTAGGGTTTGACGAAGGAGGGTATAGTGCTATTCTTGCATGAGAGAAGACGAAGACCTATAGACTGTGAGATAAATTCCTCAATAGATTTACTAAAGGAGATAGAGTTGCATTGGTTCGTTCATTGAATGAACAGCAGTTCTGAGTTGCTGAAATTCAGTCAATTTCTATAATTTCATTTGACGAAATACCTTTGATTACCTCGTGACATGCATCATATGATTCAGTCCAAGATAAAAAGATTAAATTCAAACACTACTATGGTAAAGAGATGTATGATAAAGATATTATAACTGTTATAGATTTCGTTCTTACGCTTGAACAAGCGTGATCATCATCGCTTGCGCATTGTGAACCATTTTCTCCAACTGCAGACTTCATTGCTGAAGGACTCGATCAAACCAGAGGATGGTTTAGGTCGTTACACGTCATCAGTCAAGCATATATGAATACGATTGCATTCAAAAACGTCGCAGTGACGTGAATGATCTTGGCGGAAGACGGGAAAAAAATGGCCAAGAGTAAGCAAAACTTTCCTGACCCAAGAGGATTACTTGAGCAGTACGGGGCAGATGCATTTAGATTATATGTGTTATCTTCTCCCGTAGTGAGGGCAGAGCCATTGAGATTTAGCGAAAAAGGGGTGGAGCAGGTATTGAAAGATTTTGTAATTCCATTGCAGAATGTGTGGAACTTCTTTGAGACGTATGCGAAAGTAGATAATTGGAAGGCGACTGGTGCCGAAATATATTTCATGAGACATGCAGAAAAAGCTGACTTAGAAGATCGACAAAAAAATATTCCACTAAGTGCAGCGGGTCAGGAATATCTCACGTCAGATGGATTTAAAGAGCAAATCATAAGATTGCGCCCCGAAGTTGTTATCTATTCGCCGTATTTGCGTTGTGAGCAAACAATGGCGTGAGTAAAACAGATAGTGCAAGAGTTTGGGACGCAGTCTGTAGAATATAAGTCTGATGAAAGACTTGAAATTGGTACATCCAACATTTCTTACTTGCTTGAAGAGTTGCAAGCCACAGGAAAACGTGTCTTGCTTATCTCTCACAAAGTAGTATTCGATCCACTATGGAAAGATCAAACAGGAAATATCCCATCTCATCTAGCGTATGGAGAGATCGTTCGTCTTCCAGCTACAAGAATCACCAATGAGTTAGATCAATGGATCTTAGCTGAGCTGTATAAAATGTTAACGGAAATGGATCAGGCGTTGGTAGGATACCAGATCGAACCAGCTACGAAAGCGTTGATCGAGTTTGTAGATAAGTTAACCAATCGATATGTCAGAAGATCAAGAAGAAGATTCCGAAGTGAAGGAATGGGCGATGATAAAAAAGCTGCATATGCTACGTTGCGAGAAGTACTTTGTACCTATGTAAAGGTTGCAGCGCCGTTTGCACCATTTATGACAGAACATCTTCGACAAGCGATGCAGAACTTTACAGCTCGTCCTGATGGTGGATCAGTGCACCTAGATTACCGACCAGTAGCAACAGACAAATATATCAACGAACAGCTCATCACTGAAACCGAAACCGTCCGCAAGATCATAAAAGGAGCTATGTACTTGAGAGCAAAAAATAAGATCAAGGTGAAACAGCCTTTGTTGAAGCTGGAAGTGAAGATATAGACATTTTCTATTATAAATTTGTGATAAGAAGTCGGTATTGACTTATATATTTTGTTGTATATAAAATATATGACAAAAATTATATAAAGATCATTAAAACCATAACGAAATGAAACTAAAGAAATATCACGGTCTCCCCGCTGCGACCTTAGGGTTGATTATGAGAGAGGCAGTCAAGAGAGGGATGGAAGAGGTGCGTAAAAAGCTGAAAAACTTTGAAGTGCACGAAAAAATTGTTGAATACAAAGCCGAAGACCAGGTTACAGATGCAGACTATGCAGCACAACAAGCAATGAAAAGAGTATTGGAAGAGAACTTTCCAATGGCAGGTATTATTGCAGAGGAGTCTGGCTTAAAAAAGGAGTGTTCTCATAAAAAACAACTACTTACTTTTACGATCGACCCTCTCGATGGAACAAAAGCATTCGTTCGTAAACAGTCAGATGGTATCGGGTGTATGTTAGCACTTGTTGAAACTACAGAGAAAAACGGGACGAGTACAGAAGACGTAATTTCTGTATGCATTGGAGATATTATGACCAATGAAAGTTATTATTATCGCCCTGAAAGCGATTCTACACACCGTCTTCATAGCGATAGGAGGGAGCTATTAAAATATGTTGCCAAAAAACATCGGAGACTTTTGATGCTTGATGATATCAGAATATTTCCTGAGGTTTATCAGCATCTGTCATTTCCAGAAAGTGGTTACTATCAATCTATTTCAGTTGTAAATGGTAGTATAGGCACTAACTTTGCTAGGTTGTGGAAAGGGGAAGTAGATGCCATGATTCTCAAAGAACAACGTGTTACACCATGGGATCTTACTCCCGTGTATGGCATTAGTAAAAAACTTGGATTTGAGTTTATTACTATTGAACCAGAAACTAAAATCTATCACCTGCTCAAATGGCTGCAAATAGCGCCATTACAAATTAAGATAATGCCTACTACATTGGTTATACATGAAACACAAATTCAATCATTGATTGATTGGTTGAATGAAAATAAATACCATGTGTTAAAGGGATAAGAAAATGATTTTAGTACGCCATTTGATTCCATCCCGTCGCATTGACGGGGTGGTTTTTCTTTTTCCAAAAAATTCTTCGCATATTCTTTGCTATCTGAACTTCCTTTCCGTATGGTGCTGGCACGATGTGTCGACGCATCATCTAATACTAACAAAAATTTCAGTTGTAATAAAAACTGCGCTTGATAGTATCGCAGAGGAGTACTTGCTGCGCATCAAATAAGTACAATAAGTTTTTATTAAATTATTTCTCTAAAACTATCAGTCATGAGAAAATTATTTTACACCGTCTGCATCAGTATCGCTTGCATAGCAATTATTGCTGGATGTAGCAAACAGAACGTTGATGACGTGGTTACACAACCACAGATTGACAAATTGGTCGAGGTTTCTTTTGAGGAGCCAGTAGACCTTTCCGTAGCGGCTGAGATTATCAGCCAAGACATCCATATCGTGCAACTACACGCAACGATGGTGGACAACACTGGAGAAAAGTTTACGTATGGACGTAGCTTGGATGACAATGAGGCAATGGATATTCACGAAGTTCAGCAAGATGCGATCAGCTTCTTCGAACACCAGCAAGAGATCGATGCTCAGGTAGTCGAAGAAGGTATCAAGCAAGGACTCCCAGAGTATGAAGTGCTTTCAGGAGCAACTCCCAAAAGGATTGTAAGCGTGGAGGTCTCTTATTTGATGATGCAGATGACTGCAAAGCAACGAGACCAGTTAGCTCCCTTGATGGAAGAACTCAAAGCAGATGTCACGGTACGGGATAACGATTCCAAAAAGGTCGAAGAACAAGCTGACAATGACAACAGCAGAGCAGCACTCAAATGGGTACCAAATATTGGTAATCTAACCACTGGAGACTATAGTTCTACACAACGCTATGCGTATCAACGCGTAAGATGGCAGAACAATAATCCATTCAGTAGATGGTATACCTACGAGCACGACTTCTTCCTCAATAACTATTCTGACAATCGTGGAACATACTTCTCACGCGCACAGAACAGTCAGGGATTTCCTATTTGCACATGGACGACAAATCTGCCATCGCCTTACTTGGATACTCGCTTTGGGGATGCTCCTGGAGAGGTAGCATATACCATTGGCTGTGGTGATGCCTATAAGATCGATGAACGTGAATGGTATACTTCCACTATCCGTGTAATGAAAGGGGATGTTAATACAGACAAGGGAAAACTTACTGCGCAGTTGGGTACGCAGATCCCAGTCGGATGTACTTCTTCATGGTGTAGTTTCGCTGTTACGAATGTGAAGCTCATCAAAGCTTGGGATATCAAACTTCCAGGGACAAAATACTGGACGTACTGATAGGTCTTCATTACCGCTAGTAAACACTCTAAACACTTTTTTCTTTCCCGCATATTATGGTATGCGGGTTTTTGCTTAATTGACTTACCTTTTCAGATTGAATCGATCTATCTCTACCTTGATTTAGAGGCTAGAATAGCTATATAATTCCTTATATTTATGAACATTTCATCGATCATATGGCCAATCTCAAACAGATCAAAACCAAGATAAAGTCAGTCAAAAACCTACAAAAGATCACCAAGGCGTTGGAGATAGTTTCTACCGTGAAACTCCAAAAAACGAAAGGTCAGGCTGATGCATTGAAGCACTACCTGATCGACCTTATGGCGATACTTGCTCAGGTTGGAGAAAAGATTGATCTTTTTGATGCATCCCAAGAACAAACTTCCAAAAATAGCGAAAAAAATCTTATTATAGTAGTAACTTCTGAAAGAGGACTCTGCGGAGGACTCAACTCAAAACTTCTAAGGAAAGTTTATGCAGAGACCGCGCAAAGTGAAAATAATGAATTTTTCATCATAGGGAAGAAATGATTAGAGTTTGGGAAAAGAGCAGGACGGAATATCGTTGGGTCACTAAGCGCAGGAGATATCTATAGTGAAGAAGATATGCTTCCTTTGTTTAGTTTTTTTGATGTAGCATTGGATGAGAGGTCTTACAAAGAGATTAAACTCTACTTCAACTATTTCAAAAACACGATGACACAATTGCCTACGCAATCGTTTCTCTATCCAATTACTAAAACTTCTTTTGAAAAACTTCTGAAAGAGTTAGAGCTTTCTTATACTATCTCCAATCAAATGGACTCCAAAGATCTTTTGGTAGAGCCAGACATTGCTACATATCTCAAAGAGATCAAAAGACAGATTAGAAATTATGCGATAGCATCAGCTGTTATTCAGAATAAGACAGGTGAACACGCAGCTCGTATGATTGCAATGAAGAGCGCAAAAGATAACGCATCTGGATTTGTTAAATCATTGACGCTCAGCTACAACAAAGCCCGCCAAGGTTCTATTACGCAAGAGATTTCTGAGATTGTGAGCGCGAAGATCGCGATCGAAGGGTAGTATTGACTTTCTGCGATAATCGCATATATTGACTTCATCATAGAGTTAAAAAAAAGCGTGGAGATCCACGTGTTTTTTTATCTCTAAAATCTCACAGATGGATACGGAATGTACAATATGTTGCAACTCATCAGCAAATCCTGTTATTAAAATCGGTGAAGATTGACTATGTACGATATGTGCATCATATAAAAAACAGTTTGATCCAAAGATTTTGTACGAAGAACAAAAATTTATAGATGAGCTATTAACCAAAAACTGATGAACATGTATGGTTGGTATCTCTGGTGGAAAAGATAGTACGGCAACATTGTTAACATTGCTTGATCGAGGAGTGACTCCTCTGGCATTTACATTTGATATATGATATGATCCTTCTAGTACCTATTATAGAGCGTCGGAGTTAGCGGAAAAATTACAAGTACCTTATGAACGCATCGATATTAGATCGCATATAACTGATGCAGATAGAACGTGTTATCGTCAGCTCATAGAAGCGTATCAACTACCTCTCGATACTACTACTGCAAAAAAATTTAAAGAACGATATGCGCAAGGGAGAGATCATTACAACACAAAAGATACAACAATCTTGCCGTATATCCGCCCTTGTCAGATTTGTAGAAAGATTGTGATCAAGGCATATTATGCAGAAGCTAAAAAGAGAGGAGTAGATATCATCTTCTTAGGGATGAATGAACGGACACACCTCTCTGCAACAGGTAAATACTCAGCTATTAGAGCACTTCAACCATTTGCAAATGAGCCTCCAGTCTATATAGTCCATCTACCGTATTTGTTACAAAGGACACTCGAAGAGACAAAAAAGATTATCCAACAAGTTGATTGGATGCCTCCCGCAGGTGACCTGTTAGTAGAGACAAATCACAACTCCTGCTTATTGGCTGCAGCAACCGAAAGGAAGTTTATAGACCTCTTAGGATTCCATCCTGACTGTATGAGGTTAAGTAGAGAGGTGACGGTATGATTCCTAAAAAAATCAGAGGCTATGGCTGCCTTGGGAAATATACCGACTAATGCGGTTTCTTTAGTTGAAATACTACAGCAAGCATGAATCATCTAGATAGGCCAATCATTATTTGTATCACCTGAAAAATGTGAGCAGGTAAAGATACTATTGCTGAAAAACTTGCGCGCGGCTTATCAATTCCTTTACTAGGGGTGAGTAACGTGCTACGCGAGATGGCTGCACAACAGTGATTATGATCTGCTAGAGATGACTTAAGAGAACTATCAAATACTCCAGGTACGGTAGAGGCCTTAGAGCAAATGATACTTGATCGTCTTTCTCCTATATGAATGCTAGTCGGGATTAGAATCCCTGATCTGTATAGCTCTTTGCAGAATAAAGCGAAAACGTGTCTGATATGGGTAGAAGCGCCAAATGAGGTAAGAATGGAAAGAATTACAAAAAGGAATAAACCATGAGATCCCCACGATTTAGAAATACTCCTAGAGTTTGAAGCGAGAGAGTATAAACATGGAAATAAACTTAATATCGATGCACTACATGATAGTAGTGATTACACCATAGACAACGCTTGAGATTTAATAGCTCTCGGAAAAGAACTAGAAAAAGCTACACTACGACTAAAGAACTTTCTTATCTCTTAATATATCATGGCAGAGTACAGCGATCTTATACAGTCATACAGTCGCGATCCAATCAATCAGTACGTGATGGATAATTTTACGGTATCCTACGAACAATGAAATTCGATATGTGCTGATAGTATAATTATCTATTTAAAAATCTCTGAGGAGTGAATTATAGAAGAGTATAGCCATGCAGGACAACCTGCGATGTTTACTCTCGCTGCGGCGAGTATGTTAGCAGAGGAAGTGGCAGATGTGCATGTCGATGAAGTTTTGAAACGGAACTATGCGTTTATGAAGGGGATTGGCTTTGAAGTGAGTCCAAGGAGGAAGAGGAGTGCAGTGAGTGCCTTGCTGGCTGTGAGAAACGCAATACACTTGTGGAAGAAAGATTGATTAGTAGATACCTATGAGATTGTCTTGGAGGAAAGGGAAGAGGAGATTGATTGTCTTAGAGGAAGTTAAATTTCTCTCTAAGTAGATAGCGGGTAGATAGCGAATATTTCTTCCGAAATAGGATCCTTCAATCTTAAAACAGCAAATACTTTGCGCTTACAAGAAACCCTGCGCCTAAGCGCAGGGTTTCTTGGTGTTTTATTCTCAATTATCTATCTCATAATGGTGCCTACGCAGCCTTCTTCTGTTTTGAATGCGGAGTGCGTGGCATTTGGATTGGTTTGCCAAATTTCTCTGCAAACATTTTGCTTCTTCTAACGACCTCTTCTCTCTTCTCAATATTTAATGCTTCTACTATCTTACCTTCAGCAAGCTTTATATTACTTGGGTTTTCAAACATTTGAACAATCTCTTTGTAAGTATTTTGGGACAGTCTATAGAGTTTCCCTCATTTCTTAATTTCAGGACTAAGTCAGTCACTGAGACGTTCACCATGTGATAGATTGTTCATATGTAGATTTGTTTTTGTTGCTAAACGTTAATATTGTACCCATATTTGTGATATTCTCCAAAAAATTTGTGATTCGCAGTTCAGATAGTCATTGATAAAATGTAAAAAATACCTATAGTCTTTATTCTTTTATTGGTGTGCTCTAGATGCTTACAATTTCGAATCTCTCAGTAAAAGTGGAGAACAAAGCCGTTCTCAATGATGTTTCGTGCCAGTTTATCCCTGGTAGTAATTACTGCATTCTATGAAAGAATGGCTCAGGGAAGTCATCGCTAGCTTTAACCATAATGGGACATCCGAATTACCAGATAGTCCAAGGCACGATTGACCTGGATGGAGAAAATGTCTTACGTATGTCTCCTGATCAAAGGGCACAGGCATGAATCTTTGTAGCTTTTCAAGCTATCCCAGAAATCAAAGGGATCAAGTTATTCGAATTCCTGCGTACCATATACAATAGCAAACGACAGAAAAAAGAGTCATTCGTTACATTCAAGAAACTTATACTTCCGCTTTTGGATGAACTCAAGATTGACCATGAATTTTTGCGAAGAGACTTGAATGTAGGTTTCAGCGGGGGTGAAAGAAGGAAAATAGAGATACTCCAATTGAAAATTCTTCAACCCAGGTATATATTTTTGGACGAGGTCGATAGTGGATTGGATGTAGATGCGTTTAGGTCAGTAGTCGAATTACTCAAGGAGATAAATAATCAAGATAATTGTTTTGTCGTGATTACCCACTACTTCACGATTTTGGAGCATCTAGCGGTCGATCAGGTGATCGTCCTTGATGAAGGACATATTGTCGCTACTGGAGATAAAGAGTTAGCTGAGCAGATCAAAAACCTGTGATTTGAACACACAAAAGTGACCGGCAGAGCATTATAGGCGATAAAGAACTCTCATTGACATTTTCCTTATTTTAGTTATATATCTATTAATTAAGCTGATAGATTTTTATTTCCATATCACTCACATGGCAACTTTTAGAATGGTAGTTCACGTTTGAGCAGGCGTTCTAGTTACAGCTAGCGCATTTTTGTTCGGTTCAGTTGTGGTTGCATCAAACAGTTCGTATAATGACTTTCGAGGTAAGATTGTAGCTATAAATGAAGACGCATCTACTACGCGTCTCAGTAACGATAGAGTAATGCTACAACATAAGAACTTAGACCTCTTGGTAGAAGCAGTAGATGAAGATGGACGCCTCATAGATGATGATGATAGATATCATGTAGTGGCTGTTGTAGATGAAGATGGATACTACGAAAAGACGGTTAGCGCTCTTTACAAAAGTAGTGAAGACGCTCGGCGCATATCTACTACGTTAGGAGAACGCACTGATTCTGTAACACTCTATCTTTTGTGTGATAATTGTAGCACAGGATATAAATTTGGACATGTATGATCGTATAACAAATGGAATATTGTAGATTCAGTATACTTGAGAGTAGAGTTGGATGATGACTTTAGTAACAAAAGAATATGACGTACATCATATCGTAAGTGGAGCAACTTTGAGGACTACAAAGATTTCTTTAACAACGACAGTCGTTATTCAAGTTTTGCTATAGCACAGTATAATGGCTCTAGTAAGGGTAATTACAGCTCTAGTAACAAAAAAATTACACATAAGGATAAGGACTATGATTATTATAGTAAAGGCTATGATCAGTATTCTCGGAAAGATTATCGTTCCCTAGGAAACATAGACTATGATGCTTATAACAAAAAAGACAGCTATAATTCAAGAAATACTTCTTATTCTAATGGAGGTAAATGTGCTAGCAGTCGATGCGCTCCTACTGCAGGGCAACCTACAGTACCTAAAACTACTACACGCATACCACCTACTACAGCTTGTCGATCAACAACTGTAGGGTGTGGAAATCCAAATTACGTTACTCCAACCTATCAAAAACCCACCTCTACAAAGACTTATTACTACAACAACCCTACATACAGTAACCCTCCTACCAATTATTATACTCCACCGAGTAATTATACCCCACCTACGACTACAACAAAAGTTTATCAATGTAGTAGTAATGGTTGTAAATGGATCTATACGCAAGGATAATTTCAAAAAGACTAATAGACTTTAAGTTACGAAAGAAGTATACTAACCACTGCATCGCAAGATGTAGTGGTTTTATAAATTTTTGGGGAAAATATGTGACCTGTTAAACAAGCTATGATAGAAATAGTAAATCGTATCCCGTACGGATATGTCACATGGTTTGGCGCGATTGCAGAACTTGTGCGTGAAATGACGGAAACCCGCATTACAGCACAGATGATAGGACGGCAACTTTCATGACTACCTCGTCATGAACGACAACAACTTCCTTGGTGGAGAGTAATAGCAAAAAATTGATATGTAAGTACATTAAAATTATGAGACAAATGACGAGAGCAAATTGAATTATTAAAAAAAGAATGAGTAGAAGTTACTCAATATATGGTCGATATGGATATTTATTCAGTCGATGCAATTGGATTGAAAAACGCTAAAAGCACACAAAAGTAACGCGCGAAAAAATAATTATTAAAATATGTCAAACGATTCTTTTTTTTAAAAAAACGTGTCTAAGCAATGCCATATAGAACCTAGCTTTTCTCAGCTAATAAAAAAAAGCTACAATATAAAAAAATGATGATACACTTTGTTATTCTCCTACTATTCTTTAAATGTAAGTATCTTTATTTCTTTCAACGCACACTATGCCAGTTAAGAAAAAGCCAGCTAAGAAAGCAGCTGCAAAAAAGCCAGCTAAGAAAGCAGCTGCAAAAAAACCAGCGGCTAAGAAAAAGCCAGCAGCAAAAAAGAAAGCACCAGCTAAGAAGAAATAATTATTCTTGGTGTTTTTTTCTCGCTAAAAAAGAACCATCTCGCCCTTGTGGAGAGATGGTTTTTTGTTTTTCTGATTTTTAGTAATCTCTCTGAGAAACCTGTAAATAAGCCATTCTGATGTACCTATACCTATAACATATGAGCTATATTATCAATGGTTTTATGTATACAGATCTCTATATTTTCTCTCGATGATTATTTACTTGTGTAAAAAGACGTACATGCAACTATTTCTTGCAAGCGCACTTAGCAATATGAGAGAACAACTTTTGGAGAAAGTTGGATCTTTGACAGGTAAAAAAATTGCTTATATCATCAATCCTGCTGATAGAGATGTGGAGAAAGAACCAGAAGGAGAAGATATGCGACGACTAAAGAACGATAGAGATATGCTAGAAGAGTGTGGAGCAGTTTTAGTCAAAGTTGATCTAAGGGTTACGCAACATGAAAAACTTGCAGAAGCGCTTGAAACCCTAGATGGGATCTACGTTTCTGGTGGTAATACGTATTATTTCAGTGAACTTGTAAAACAAAGCGGGTACGATCTCTTACTTCATGACTTTGTAACTACGAAGTGAAAGTTCTATGTAAGTACGAGCGCAGGTAGTTGTATCATGGGAGACAAAAAGTTTACCTATTCAGAACCAGGGCGAGAAGAGTATCTCCTGTTTGATGGATTGAAGTATGTACCTGCCATGATTCTCCCTCATCGGTGATCGAAAGATTTCAAAGATGATTATGAACACGTACTTGAGTTTATTTACAAAGCAAAAGAATCGATCATCACCTTGACTGATCAGCAAGCGTTATGGGTGACAGATCACTGAATCGAAATTATCTAAAACGAGTAAAATGCCTTGATAGTCCTTATAAACGCTTACTTTATGCGATATTGCCCATGACATCTCAAGACCAACAACTTCGTAAAATGCTCGACACTGCAGACACCTTTGCCTATGCAAAACAACTTTCTGGGTTGAGTGAAGATGTGGTGAGAGCGATCTCAGCAGAATTACAAGAACCAGAACGAATGCTTGACCATAGATTGAAGTCACTTAAAATGTTTTTTGAGATACCACTACCGAGTCGATGACCCAACTTAGATAAGCTCAACTTCGATGAGTTAGTTTACTATGCGAAACCAGAACAGTCTGAGACGCAGGAAGATCGAGACAAAGTCGATCCACAAATCAAAGAAAAATTCAAACAGCTTGGAATCCCAGACGCAGAACAAAAATATCTTGCTGGCGCAGGAGGACAGATGGACTCTGAGGTTGTGTATCACAACATCAAGAAAAAGCGGGCTGAGAAAGGAGTAATTTTTGAAGATATGACTGAAGCGGTTAAGACGCATGAAGAACTTGTGCGTAAATATTTCATGAAACTTATCCCATCGCACGATCATAAATTTATGGCGTTGCATGGAGCGGTGCGGTCTGGAGGTACCTTTATCTATATTCCCAAAGGAGTAATAGTGGATGAGCCGTTACAGGCATATTTTCGTATGAACTCACTTAGCGGAGGGCAGTTCGAACACACACTTATCATAGTCGATGACGATGCAGCAGGTGATTATATCGAGGGATGTAGTGCACCTAAGTTTAATAAGACTTCATTACACGCTGGAGGCGTAGAGATCTATGTAGGAAAGCGCTCTCGTATGCGTTATTCTTCAGTAGAAAATCGGTCTATAAACACCTTCAATCTTAACACGAAACGCGGCATTGTCGAAGAAGATGGTTTTTTGGAACGGGTAAACGGGAATCTATGATCAGGTATCACGATGTTGTATCCATGTAGTATTCTCAAAGGCGATAGGTCACGTAGTGATCAGCTTGGTGTAGTAGTTGCTGGAGCAGGACAAGAACAAGATACCGGATCCAAAGTGATTCACATTTGAAAGAATACCTCTTCTACCATTATATCTAAATCAATTTCCAAAGACTGAGGTATCGCTACCTATAGAGGTATAGTAGATATCAAAAAATCGGCTGATAATGCAGTGAACAGCACCGAATGCGACGCACTTCTTATGGATGATCGTTCTATTAGTACGACGATACCTCATATAAAAGTTGATAACTGATCTGCAACCATTGCACATGAAGCAAGTGCAGGGAGGATAGATGAAACTATGCTTTTTTACCTGCAATCACGCGGTCTGGAAGAACAGAAGGCGATGACGATGATAGTGAATGGATTTATCTCTCCAATCGTGAAGAAACTCCCTTTAGAATATGCAGGAGAGCTAAATAGGTTGATAGAGATGGAGATGGAAGGAAGTATAGGGTAATTTCATACTATCGAGCATACTACTTCCTCGGGATGTATATGAAGCATTTCTCCTTTCACTGTCTTGTTTCTTTGCGTTTTCGCTCACTTGAGTCAAAGATTTTTTCTGCATCTTCATAGCCAGAAATTACTGCGCCATTTCGCCCTGGTTGGGTGATGAGTTCACGTAGACGGTGATGTATTTCGTTGGTTTTTGGATCATCAAGACGTTGCCCGTAAGGTGGATTACAAACGATAGTAGTAGGGCCCTGTAGTGCAGGCAGTTTTGTCTGTGTGAAAATATCGTGATAGTAAAATTGGACTACATCGTCTACTCATGCAGAGACGGCATTCTTTTTTGCGATTTCTATAATGTGTTCATCTATGTCAGATCAGATTATTGTTCGAGGTTTTACGATCTCTTTCGCAATTGCTTCTGATCTTAGCTTTTCAAAGAGTTCAGAAGAGTAGCTAGGGAACTGCTGAAATGCGAAAGCTCTATCTCTCCCAGGCGCGATATTCTTTGCTAAACGCGCAGCTTCTATTACTAACGTTCCACTTCCACAACATGGATCTCGCAGAGTTTGGTGGAATGGCCAGCTAGCAAGTAGCAGAGTAGCTACGGCAAGATTTTCTTTCATAGGAGCTTCTCCTTGTTCTAATCTTCGAGCTCTTTGGTGAAGAGAATGTCATGAGGTATTTATCGTGATGTAAGCTTGATTGTGATGAAGGTAGAGATAGATCTCTGCTTGAGGAATAGATTCATCTATATCCCAACGTGCGTCTGGTGATCCAGTAAGGCGAGTAGCAATCGATTTTTGCATTATAGCTTGTATAGTGGGGAGAGAGTCGAGCAGGCTATGTTGTGTAGTCGCTGTGATGCGGAATCATTGTCCAGGACGTATATGTTGTGCTCGATCGATCTCTTGCGTCATATCGAACAAGTGGTCAAATGTGGTAGTGAGCCCATATGAGATTTCCAAAAATACTTTGTTGGCTATACGTGTGTGAAGGTTGATATGTATAATATCTTTTCGTTCTTTACTATCTATCCGACAACCATTAGGAAAAACATCTTTGGGTTTATATCCAAAGCGTTTGAGTTCTGTAGTAAGTACAGACGATAGTCCAAATGGACATGTAATAAGGAGCATTACTAACTTTTTTAACTGATCATTAAAGCATTGAAAGACACGGTGTGTTCTATATTGTGGTCCGAGTATATCAATCTACTTGCTCATTGCCAATAGCACTACTACTTTATTGTGATCCTTATGTTGATGTCGCCAGTCCTAACCGTCTTCGTGTATGCGCTACTAACCGCTATTGCTACATGACTTGGAGCAATTCCATTCATATTCAAAAAAGATCTCTCAAGAACCTGGGTAGCGAAAGCTAATGCAGTAGCAGCTGCATTAATGATCACTGCAAGTTTCGGACTCATTTATGAATGAATCAAACTCAAGGATAGAATACTTCAAGCAGACACTCCATTTTTTCATAAGACTTTTTTATCTGTTGAATGAGCAACACGATGAGTATTGCTAGGCATCGCTCTTGGGTTGTGATTTATCCTTATATGCGATCATATACTATCTAAATATCACCACTTGGAAGTACATCATCTTAAGGGGGCTGATGCAAAAAAAGTAATCCTTATCATGGCAATTATGACATTACACTCATTTACAGAAGGAGTGGCCGTCGGAGTTTCATTTTGACCTAGTATGTGATTTTGAATCTTTATCGCGCTCGCAATTGCGATACATAATATTCCAGAGTGATTAGCGATAAGCACAGTTTTAGTCCCAAAAGGGTATAAACGATATGAGGCAATACGACGAAGCATTTTTTCGAGTCTGCCACAACCTTTGATGGCTTTACCTGCTTTTTTCTTTGTTAATTGGTTTACTCCATTCTTACCGGTTGGCCTTGGGTTCGCTGCGGGAGCAATGATATGGATGGCTTTGAGCGAACTACTACCTGATGCGCTTGATAATGCCCCCAAAGGCCTTGTAGCCACAATAGCGACTATAGCAATTATATCTATGATTTTCCTTCAGCAGCTTTTGGGCCAGTAACACAGAAATAGACCACGAAATCGTAGAAGTACGCTTCTATAAGGGATTTTCTTGTTATTTGACATATATATAATAGTACCACTACATATTGACAAATACTGTTTTACGTATATAATTTACTATACACAAAAAAGCGAGATTGCTCTATTTACCCTTAATTAGTGGTATGATACAACGTTTAACGGCCTGTATACTAATATCCGTAGCTAGTTGAATAGTGGGTTTGCAGGTGGTAACAGCTGCTAGTTTGTTACCCCATAGGCAACATATTACTACCCAGGCAAAAAGCATCATTGAAACGAGGGTTGCCTCCAGAGGTAAATCAAGTGCTCGGCAAGCATATGCTCAGCTTAAAACAGCTTATGATAATGAGAAAAACCCGTATATACGCTCTTCTCTTTTTGGAATCATGTCTTGGATTGATACATCCTATGGTACTACGAAGTTGGCCAATAACCAGGCTGTGACAACAATTAAAAGTTGAAAAAAAGTATTTCTCAAAGACGGGAAACCTTTTGTAGTAACTACTATACCATCTTCCCTCGAGGATTATAATAATGACAGCAATAGTGAACACGCTGCTGCAGTGGATCTTGATGAAGAAGACAATGAAGAGGTTGTTTTGGATATAAAGAAACCTACTACTGACTCAAACAGTAATGCTGAAAATATAAAAGAAGTCGAAGTTGAAGCTCCACAGAAATCAGAAATCACGAGATCAGGTAAAGATGAATATTATAGTCTCAAACGTTGACGTATTAATCTTACATATCTTCAATCTGCCCGACTTGAATGGGTCAATGAAGTAAGAGCAAGACCAGATTTGCATCGTAACGCGCTAGAATTGGAGCCTGCATTGAGCAAAACCGCTTCACAACGAGCGCAAGTAATGAGAAATCGTCAAGATGCTAGTCATGAAAGGACCGAATGAGATGGCTATTATAACTATCCAAAGATTGATCAATGGTTTGCAGATAGATGAGTCCGTTTTGAGAATGATAATGGTGCAACGTTTACAGAAAATATTGGGTACGCTTGGTTTGATTGTGATGAGGATGATTGTACTGATGTCGCAATTGCATCTATGCGCAGAGTATTTGAGTTCTTCATCAATGAGGAAGGTAAAACAAATGATGTCCACTGGAAGACTACAGTACATCCGTTATACAATGAAGTTGGAGTTGGGATTAGTGTAGATGAGGACAAAAATCGAATTTATATGGCGGCTCACTATGCGACTAGAGTTATAAAAGAGCCAGTTCGTATCACTGGATCATAATAACAATTAAATAACCAAATAGCGAATAGCTCAATAGTCAAATAACCAAACAGCGAATAAACCAAATAACCAAATAACCAAACAGCGAATAGACAAATAGCCAAACAGCGAATAAACCAAATAACCAAATAACCAAACAGCGATTTCCCTAAACATATACGCCCTATGTGGCGTACCGATATGGTACAGTGAAAAAGTCGTTTACTGCAAAAGTGCTATTTTCCAGTATATCGGCAGCAATGGACTTATTTCTTCTTGCTCGAAATTTTATGGTTTTGAATATAGTCGAAATTCTGTCCGGTTTTCAAGCTACAAATAGTTTCATATATTAGCTTGATGGTGCTTTCGACATCATGCTTTTCTACCATTTCTACTGTGGTATGCATATAGCGTAGCGGTAGTGAGATGAGTGCAGAAGCGATGCCGTTTTGTGAATAAGCAAATGCATCGGTATCAGTTCAGGTTGATCTTGATGATGCTAGACGTTGGAAAGCAATCTTTTTGCTCTCAGCTATCTCTTCGATAAAGGTACGCAACTTGTTTTGGACACTGGGACCTACGCTTAATACAGGTCATTTTCCACATTGGGTGTCTCATTGCTTTCTCTTATCGATCATAGGTGTGGAAGTATCGTGGCACACATCAGTGATGATTGCGACGTCTGGATTGAGTCTGTGTGCGATCATTTCTGCTCACTTCAGACCAATTTCTTCTTGTACGCTATTTACAATATGGAGCGTAAAAGGAAGTTTTTTCTTTGCAGTATGAAGTAATCTCGCAACTTGAGATATCATAAATCCTCCAGCTCTATTATCCATAGCTCTTCCTACAAAATAACGATTGTTTAACTCTAGAAATGGATCAGAATAGGTGATTACGTTGCCGACTACCACGCCCATTTCCAAAACTTCTTTTTTACTCTTGGCTCCTATATCTATAAAAATACTTTCAACTTTTGGTCCTTCTTCTTTGGAGACATCTCTTGTGTGAATTGCTGGTCGTCCGAAGAGTCAGGTGATTACTCATTTTTTCCCATGAATTTCAACCCTTTTGGAGGGCGCTATTTGGTGATCTGAACCACCATTACGTATTACATAAATCAATCCATCTTCAGTGATATAATTTACAAACCGACTGATTTCATCACAGTGCGCTTCGATCACCACATTGTATTTTGTACCAGGATTGATCGTAGCAACAGCACTTCCATATGTATCTACAAATATCTCGTCTACGTAAGGAGTGATATAGTCTACTCGTACTTGTTGGCCAGTTCGTTCAAATCCTGTAGGGGATGGCGTATTTATCAATGTTTCGAAGAATAAAATATCTGCTGGACGAAGCAGAGATTTTTGAGAAGTCTTGGTTTGTTTTGACGATTTCTTAGGTGAGGCCATAGTTTTTGAAAGAGACGGAATAAATAGTTATGAATTAGCTTCTATTGATATAGGTAGGTATTGCGAGAGGAAAGTTGCAAGTCCTTGTAAATCGTCCTCCCTTGGAGATCTATTTTATTGGTTAGAGTAACATATTTACTCCTATTAGAAAAAAATCCCCCGATAGTTCGGAGGATTTCTCGTTGATTTTGATAGAAATTATGTGGTATTTTAATTCTCGTATAAGGTATAGACGAGGGTACCCGTATACACACCAATAGTTTGGAATGCAGGAATCAAGACTTGCATCTGAGGTAAGGTACCATATTGACCTAACACACCAAGGTTTGCTGCATTATCTCTCTTGATAAGAGTTCTAGCAGTATCCAGACTAGAGAATGAAAGCATCCCCGCAGCTACTTGCACACGAAGGTTAGCAGTACCTGCAATCAGAGTAGTACCTGTCGTTAGAGTTAGCATAGAGATACCGGTATTAGCTATCGATGCACCACCTGGAGACATAAGGTTACCGCTCATCTGCACAGTAGTATAGTATCCACTGTTGAGACCTTTAAGATCTTCTACAGAGAAGTAAGACAGGAATGCCCCTGTGACTGTCTGATTACTTGCTGATACTGTATACTGTCCGAAATTGAACGTACCAGTAGAGTAAATGTTGATATTACCTGTTGCAATAGAGACTTGTACGAGGGTGTTAGCCCCTGTAGCTGCCTTTACAACACCTACTACTAGGACAGCACACATGACAACAATCAACGCTGACAGTGATTTCTTAGAGATTTTTGTGTTCATATTTTTGTTTAAGGAAGGTAAATAAATATTTCAAAACCAACTTGTAATAGTACAATTATAGTTTGATTCATCATATATGTCAAGTTTTATGGCACTTTATTTACTAGGGCTGGATCATATATAATCCTAGTCCACATGCGGTAAGTTTCAATATCATAGCAGAGTAGCAGTAACCAAAGCGTAAACATAGCTTGCGGTATGATGGGTGATTGGTGGGTTAAAACTTGTAGATACTGATTGCTAAATGGTCTACTTGGCAGTTGATTGTAAATTTCTATAAGGTGTCTCCACGCTACTGTTGAATCAGTACTCTTAGAATCTTCATTAGTTACTTTAACTTGATATGGTAATACTTCGTCTATGTAATCTTGTACTGGATTATCGCTCTGTGCAAGTTCTTTTTTGAGTTTTCTAATCTGTTCTGGCGTTAAATAATGTATTTGATTATGATTTAATCAATCTAGGATGCTTTCTGATTTCGCAGGTTTATCTTTGGTGAGATCTATAACGATTACAGGGTACGTTGGTAGTTTTGTGTAGCGCTTAGGAGGATGTATTGGGATTCGTTGTGATGATGTGTCGTCGGCGAAATCTTGAAGATTACCTTCATTGGTAATTTGATCTTGGATATTTTTTTGTTCCTCAGCCGATTGGGCACTATCATCTGGTACTCCAAATATTGGGAACAGTTCTCTCCTAGCAAATCTTATCGGAGTACGCCGCCAAGGGAGTCCTCAGGCTTGGTGAGTGTCGTCTTCTTCCGGATTCTCCTCCTGTGGGACCTCCTCAGGAGGAAGTATAGGATCTGTTAAGAATCAAGGAACGGTATTTTTCCCTCATGTTTTATTTATAGGCGGTAGGACGTGTTTGAAATACAATGGGAATCATGCGATACTATTTCCTACGTGATCAATGCTTTCTACATATCGATATATGGTCCCTAGTGGTATAAGGTTTCATGGAACAGCTTGGGTGGTAATGCTGCTCGTATACACGGTAGGAGAAGTGAAGCTTGGGGAAGTATCATAAATCACACGGTATGCCTCTACACCTGCTCCTGCATCAAAACTAGGAGATCGATTAAAAATTATAGGAGA
Organism: Candidatus Absconditabacterales bacterium; assembly: GCA_038211735.1. Taxonomy (GTDB): domain Bacteria; phylum Patescibacteriota; class Gracilibacteria; order Absconditabacterales; family Absconditicoccaceae; genus JBBQVK01. Next base: position 184,829 of record JBBQVK010000002.1, read on the forward strand.
CTCGTACGTATTTCCATTGAGCAGAGGCGTGAGCCCTAACGGCATGGTCGGAGGAGTTGTATCTATGTAGAGTAAAAGAGGGGTTGGATAGAGAAATTCTATGCCTTTGAAGTAAATACCAGTTACTACTTTGGGCCCATCACCATCTATTAGAAATGTATTGACGGTATCTACATATGATCACACACCATCTCCGGTGAAAGACTGCAACATATCTCCCATTATCTCTCGAGTGGAGGTATTATTTGCAGAAATATCTAAGGTAATTCACGTGCTTGTAAGATAGGTGGTACCGCCTGTTGTATATCCTGTCGTGACAAGAGAAATAGACCCTGAATAAGAGTTATACAAGGTCAATGCGATGTCGATATTTTTAGTTTGAGTTGCTGCAGAAACGCTATTCACAAAACAACTAGCTATAGTAAGAATACTAATAGCAATGAAAGTACCTAGGTGAGTTGTTTTGTTTTTGTTGATCATTAGGTATAAGAATTTTTATTTAGATATTTGTTTTTTGATCGGGTAGTTTATATAACGAGTTACATTTGTTGCTGATCATCTTGTTGCTGTTCTTCCTGCTGTTCTTCCTGCATTTTTTGATCTTGTCTCATCTGAGGCTTGTTGGAGCGCTGAGTGGAAGGTCACATATCCTTATCCTTCTTTCTACGTATAAGTGAACGACTTAGTGCAAATACAATAAGTAAGAGTGCTATCAAACCTGCTAACAACTTCCATGGAGCGATAAATATACTACTAGATAGTTCATGAGTGTATGATTTTCTCATTTCGTCAGTAATCTGCGGTGATTCAAACTCAAATACTGGCTTATTGGTTAAAGTTATTTTTGTTTCTACTTTCCCGTCATACCATGGAATATCTTGCTGGATTGGGAAAATAAAATCTATCGTGTCACCTGGAAGAAGTTTTTTGGTCTGTTGAGTAAGAGGAGTAGACTTAAATCGTGCATTTATACTACCGTCCATAGTAACTTCTTGAGCTACATTCCCTCAGTTACTCACACTTATTTGTCCTTTGTATGTGCCATCGGTTGGATCTTTGAGAACAATAAGTTGTGAAGAGTTACCAAGATTGTCGCCTCTTGTTTGCTCTTTGATGGTAAATCCAAGTTTTATTTCTCCAGCGACAAGGATATCGATAAAGTTCGCTTTACGTGTTAGGACATTAAACATCCCATTGCCTGCTTCTGCATCATTTGTTGCTTGGTACGTTATGCATCCATACGACATCCCAGCATAGGTAGTAGGGAATGTAGCAGTTGCATGAGCTTCTACGCTTTGTCCTGCTTCGATACGATATTCAGTTTCTGGAATAGAGATATATTTTCCAAAACGTTCTTTGGTAGATTCTGGCTGGCATGCTTTTTTCTGATCACTATCATTGGTGATTGTTCAGTCTACGAAATTTATTTTCATGTTAACTGCCGAAGTACCACCATTACTAAGATAGATGCAGATATCCTCTGGGACTCATCATGTTGCAGTAGTTGCTAATGAAGAAGTTCCACTGGGTTGAGATTTATCATTACAAAATCTAACTGACAAGTCACCTAGGTTCGCTTCTTGCGCGAAACTAATATTGCTTGCTAGGGAAAACACAATAATAAGTGCTACCAAACTATGCTTGGTAAAAGTGGTGATCATCACGATAAAATTGTAAATAAGAATAAAGCAATAAACTAACAGAAGTATACTTAAACTCGGCTATTTCGCAATTTTTTTATCTATTACGGCATACTAATTGTTACCTTTATATTAGTCAATAGTATTTGGCCTCTTTAGTATATTTGCATATAGACTTCTTCGCTTATTGTACAGATTATTCTCAATTAATTTTCATAGAGCGTGTAATAAATTACACCTGAATAAATATCAGGAGGAGTAAACGCTGGGATAGTAATATTCAAATCAATACGCACACCATACGTTCATGTTCTATTGAAGTTTGCAGCGGAGTCTCTCTTGATAAATGTATTTGTCCCTGACGCAACTACATACCCAGTAAATGTTGGCGAGATCACTACGCCGGTATTTACAGTTCCTGTGATTAATGCTAATCACGTTCATCTTCGTTGTACCGAGCTATTCGCTAGATAATTTGAAGTACCACTTAGGTTACTTAATGCAAGAGTAGTATAGTATCATGAATTTGCCCCTTTAGTATCCGAGACCGTAAAGTAATTTGGAATAGTATAGAAGTAATTTTGTTGACTTGATAGCGTACTTATTCAAGTCACATTAAATGAAGCAGCTCATGAAATAGAAACAGATCCGCATGGAATCTCTTCATCTACAAGTCCATCACAGTCGTTATCCAACCCATCACAAATTTCAGTCGCGCCTGAATATGAAGCCGCGCTAGCGTCATTACAGTCGTAGTTATTTGTAACAGATCCAGTTACTGCAAAACATGATGACGCGCCACCAGACAAGACTATATAGGTTGCAAATCAAGTCACTTGTACAGGAGAAAGTTCATTAGAAGTATCGCTACTACCATCACCAATCGTTTGATAATCATCATTACCCCAACACCGAGTCGAGCCATTTTGTTTAGCTGCACAGGCATAATATGATCATACAGCGACTATTGCGCCAGGACTCATGGATGTAACTTGCACTGGATCGAAACTTTCTGAAGTACCTCCGTTACCCAACTCTCCTTCATTTCCGCGTCATCGACATCGAGTCGTACCATCTGCTTTTATTGCACACGCATTACTTTCGCCGACTGCGACATATTTTGCTCACGTGATGTTTACTTGTTGTGGAGTATATTGATTATCAGTATCACCACTACCGTTCCCTAGTTGTTGTTGGCTATCAGCTCATCGACATCGGACTGTCCCATCGGATTGTACAGCGCAGGTACTGCTGTATCCTGCAGAAACTGATGTGATATTGGTAAGCCCAGTAACCTGCACAGGTGTTTCTCTATTGGTAGTATCAGCATCCCCATTTCCTAACTGTTGACTCAGATCACCTCCCCAACATCGCAATGTCCCACCAGATATAATTGCGCATGCATGGAATCATCCAGCTGAAATTTGAGTTACATTAGTGAGTCCAACTACTGCAACGGGTGTGTATTGGCTCGCGCCTCCTGGATCTCAATCACCCAACTGTTGACTACCGTCCGCTCATCGACAAACTATTGTATGACCACTTCTCAGAGCGCAAGTGAATTCTCCACCTCACGCGATGTCAATCGCGTCCGAAAGTCATGCAACTTGCACAGGCGTTTCTCTATTGGTAGTATCAGCATTCCCATTACCTAACTGTTGATTACCATCAGCCCCCCAACAATATACAGTTCCATTGGGTTTGAGCGCACATGTATGAAAATCTCCAACTCCAATTTCTTCTACTCACGTTAAGCTGACTACTTTCGTTGGTATGTATCTATCACCAGTATCTGGGCTACCATTACCTAGTTGTTGGAAATAATCAGTTCACCGACACAAGACTGTTTTATCCCATGTAATTCCACAACTATGTTGGGCCCCAGCTCATAAGGTGTTTTGTGCAGGTAGATAGATGTCACCTATCCCTTGGCCATCACTATCGCTATCAGGGTAGTAGGTTGTATAAGAAATATTTTCATCTGCCAATCCATCACAGTCGTTATCTAACCCATCACAAATTTCAGTCGCGCCTGAATAGATGGCACTATCGCTATCATTACAATCGTAACTATTGCCAGTATATCCTACTGGCGCAGTGCATGCGCCCGTAGTTACAGATATATCGCCTTGTCAGTCTCCATCGCTATCACGATAGAAAGTAATCCCGCCACTTTCGTCTATATTTCCATCACAGTTATTATCTACTCCATCACAAACTTCTGTAGCTCCAGAGTATACAGCACTATTTGAATCGTTACAGTCATAATTATTATCAGTGTAAAATGCAGGTGCTGCACAGAGTGCAGCAGAGCTTGCTCCAGTTCCATATCCATCTCCGTCAGCATCTAGGTAATATAATCCAGTCGTGAATCATTCATCGATACTTCCATCACAATCATTATCTAGCCCATCACATATTTCTGGATAGGCAAAATATACTCCCATAGCAGCATTTTCTTGCGTAGAGATTGAGAATCCTGTATTAAAGGTCGCTGTATTCACTTGTCGAGCTCATGTAAGTATATATTCAAAGACTTTATCGTTAGTTGATCCAACCATATACATCCTCGTACCGTCCGGACTAAAGTCAAGACCATTTGGGGTGCCATCTTGTGCCGCTACAGACTTACTGACACTATCATAGGATGCTGTATTTATCTGTCGCTCTCCAGTAAGCGTATACTGGAAGACCGTATCTGAAGTTGACCCTACTGCATAAAGTTTTTTCCCATCAGGACGCATAGAGATCCCTTGCACATTAGATAGTTGTGCGGCCACTGAAAAACTCTTGTCATATACCGCTCAGCTAATCATCCAAGGTGTAGATAATGTATACTGGAAAACTTTATCCGAGGTAGATCCGGCGAAATACATTTTTGTTCAGGTGGAACTGAAGAAGAGTGAAGTCCCTCCCGTACCTTGTGCTGCAATAGAAAGTTTTGGCTGGACTGCGGTGGGCAATGACCAAGCACCCGTAAGTTCGTAACTATTTACTTTATCAGAGTTAGATCCTACTACAAACATTCTGTTTCAAGTTGCGTTGAATGCAAGAGCAGTAGACACTGTCTCTTGCGCGGCTACTTTAAATTTGTGTTGAAAGGTTGCAGTTTTTACTGACCATGCCCCAGTAAGTGCATACTCAAATACTGAATCGTCTGTCGATCATACCATATACAAGGTAAGCCCGTCATCACTGAAATAGAGATCTTGTGGTGTGCCATCTTGAGAAGAAACAACTTTATTTTCAGTGGCACCATCATAGACTGCAGTCTTCACCTGCCGAGCACCAGTTAGGGTATAAGGATTGATATCGTCTCCATTAGAACCTATTACTCGCATTCTGGTTCAACCTGTATCGAAGAAAAATCACGTAGGGGCATTTTCTTGGGCGGAGACGCTTTTATTGTATGAAGCCCCATCATAAGAAAATCACGATAGACTTCGAGCAGTAGGAAGTGAATATTGGTTGATGTCATCTCCATTGCTTCAGATTACATACAACTTGGTACCGCTAGTATTTAATCGCACTCATGCGGGTACCGTCTCTTGCGAAGAAACACTTCCACTTGTTACGAAAATCATGGATGCAACGTTCCAAGGTTTGTTTAGTGTATACTCGTAAACCATATCGCTTCACTGTCCCACACCAAACATTTTGGTGCCATCTGGCTTAAAGTAGATGCCTTCCATTTTAGTATCTTGAGAGACAGATACTTGTAAACCGATTGCAGAATCGATCTCTCGCGGCGTTTCAACCGCATACTGATAGACTGCATCTGTCGCATTTCCCATTGCGTATGCCCACTTTCCATCGTCAGAAAAGAACAAATCTTGTGGTGTTGTCTCTTGGAGCGTTATACTCAATCAGGTATCATATACTGCTGACCCAAGGACTCATGCCGATGCTAAGTTGTACTGTTTGATTGTATCTCTTTGCGTTCACACAACCCAAAACTTTGTCTGCACTGGATCTGCGCAGAACTCTGCATGGTCACTTAGGTAAAGTGATGCATCAAACAAAATTAATCCGTCGCCTGTAGTTGTATCACCGAAATAGAACGTCCGATCCCCGATAGGGTTTTCCCCACTATAGGTGCTTGTTAATGTTTCGTATGGTTTGAAACTACCAGTGGTCGGAAGTCATGCCGGTAGTGTAGGCGCAGAGTCATCAAAGGTGACTCTTACTCTAGGAGCATATCAAGTGTTGGTATACGCGCCAGATGCAAGCAACGTTCTAGTTGTCCCTGTAGGGGATTTGATAGACATCCAGATCTGATTTGAACTTGCGCTTCATGCTCATGGCGCTAGAGGATTAGTACCATCTATAGATCGGAAATCTGCAACGACATTTATTCATTTTATTCTGAATCAAGTATACACATCTCACGTAGTGACGGTAATGATCTTGCCTGTGTAACTTCCATCTACAAAATTCCCTGTGTTCTGTCATCCAGAATACGTAATCTGAAACGTAGATGCTCCACATGTATAGAAGGTAGCGACTCATCATGAAACATATGTAACGTTGTTTTCTTGGGTAGTAGATCCGTCTGGATTACAGGAAATTAATGGATCTGTAGCAATTCCGAATGCATTGTATCAGGTATCTCCTGCATGTAATACTTCTGCAGTTACTTGTGTACCATCTGGGTAAGTGGTGGCATGGTCTATAGTAACCGCTCATGAGAAAATAAGATATGATCCGGAAAGCCCAAATTCAAACCGATCATCTGCTGGTACTTGGCTGGCTGGCAGTTGTACCAATTCAATGTCATCTACTCCCGATAATGCATCTCACGTGTTTGTAATAATAGTAGTTGCTTCTGGGATTGTCACGGTGATATCTCACGTCGTAAGGACTATCTCTGACTGGACTTCTACGGTAGGGATTATCTCGTACTCGAACGTCCCCGTATAGGTAGCAGTTCTTCCATATGGATTAGTCACATCCAGAATGACATCGTTGAATCCACTATCAAATGTTGGAATAAAGTCGGCTCCACTCAATGACCAAGTCCCATCTCCGTTGTTGGTACCAGTATAAGGTGTTCACCCTATAGTAATAATTATGCGATCCAAAAATCATTCTATTGTCCCATCTAGTTCTGGTGAGACTGATGTTGTGTAGTCGGTAGTTAATGATGCAGGACTAGCATACAACTCATAGATTTCAGTAGGATCGAGTGACCTATCATAGACACGCACATCATCGATACATCCGTCGAAATAATTGCTTGGGCTACTATCAGCAAATCTACCTATATTTCGCCTATCTACTGAGGAGTAGAAAGATGCAGCTTGAGTATTAGATTTCTCATATACTCAATTTAAATAGATATCTCTAGAGGAGTCGTCGTTGAATAGTGCCGTGATGAGGAACCGCTCAGAAGTATTTATTTTGCTCGATGATGTCGCATTGCGTGCGGTAGTATTCTGTGCCCTTGCTTTCGGCTTGGCTGTAGCAGTAACTTCTATATTGTACATTCTGTTACTCGTAGAGGCTCTAGCTAGAGAAAGAATTCATTTTACTGAGCTGGTGTCATTTGATTGTATCCATGCAGAGACAGTAAATGGGTAGGAACTTATGGTGTTATTAGCATCCATTTCGACGTATGTATTGCTGCCATTGAAGCACATATAGGTCTCTCCGTTTATCGCACCCGTAGTTACAGAATTATAAGGAGTTCCATCATGACCATTTCCAGAAATATCTTGGTATACTCATCATGCGTATCCTCCATCAATTTGGAATACAAGTCCAGTGATACTAGGCGTACATACTGATGGAGATGTTCCTACACAATCCCATCACTCTTCCGATTCACAGACATCATTACATCCATCTAAATTATTAGTATTTCCATCATCACATCACTCATTTCATATCATCAATCCGTCTCCACAAATTGTATCTATCAATTGTAATGATACACTATAGAGCAGCACTCCATCGTCTTGTGTAGTGTCTCATAGTGTAAACACCCAATCTCAGATTGCGTCTTCTCCATTGAACGTCCCAAGGGATTGATAGGGGAGATATGTACCAGAAGTAGGGAGTCCTGTGATTCACTGTCCAGCGGACGCATCAAATGTTACTGTTACTCTAGAAGCATTGCTTTGGTCAGTATATGATCCTGATGCAAGTAGGGTGATAGTTGTACCTTGTGGCGATGTTAAGAGCATGTATTTCTCTCCTGCATTCGAATCTCCGGTTCAAGGATTGAAAGGGTCAACACCATCAATTGCCCAGAAATCTACAACAACTTTTAAATCACCGACGAGAAATCAAGGATATACATCTTCAGAAAACACGGGGATCGTATTTTCAATATATGTTTCATCCACAAAATTTTCTGTATCTTGTCATCACACAAATGTGACGATGAAGGTAGATGCTGAACAAGAATAAATAGTAAGAGATCAACTATTCACTACTCATATATTATTTGGATTTGAAGAGCTCCCGTCAGATAGACACGTAGAGGTAGGGTCTGCAGTAAGTCCATGCATATTGAATTCACTATCTCCATCATGAAGTGCAAATACTTCCAACTGTTTTCATTCGTATGAACTGTCTACAGAAAATGTCAGAGCAACGGGATGTGAAAAGAGCATATAATCATCTTCCTTCCCCAATGAGAGTGATTGTAAAACTGTTCAATTATATTCTACAGGAAGCGGGACATCTTCTTGTAGGGAAATATCATCAAGACTAATATTGTTTTGATAGCGGCTCGCAATTAATGTATTGGGTTGAAACTCTACAGATGCAGGTTTCTCAACATTGTTTACTGCTTCTCATGGCGTAGGAGAAGTGTCTGGATTTATTTCTTCTGGCAGAATTTCTTGTGCTGTTGTATCGATTGGTGGTTCCTTGGTATCGTCGTTGTTATCGCTTAGTCAAAGATCTACTTTGATTCCATCAATAAGTTTATCGATGGGGGTTTCTCCTTGTGGAGCAGTTTCTCCTTGTGGAGCAGTTTCTGTTTCACTTGTCGGGATTTCTTCATCTTGGACTTCTTCTTGAGGAACGGTATCTCCTTGTGGAGTGGCTTCTTCCTGTGGAGCAGTTTCTGTTTCACTTGGCGGGATTTCTTCTGCTCAATCTATTGGTGCTTGCTCTCCAAGAACCTCTTCTATGGGTTGCTCATTATTTCATTCAGTTTTTTCTGATTGATCTGTAGTATCGCTTTCATCAACTTGTACAGGGATCTCATCCAAAGTATCCGCAGAAGTTTTTTCATCTTTTTGTAGTTCCATTGTAATCATATGTCCTGCGATTGTTTCTCAGGGAGTTAATTCAATGCTCTCCGGTCCTACAGCAATACTGAAATCTTTCCATTGAGCTTCTCGGTCTTCATTTTGTGGTGTAGAGTTTTTGCGAGCGGCGAGCAGTTCTTCTTTTTGGAAGGCTGAGAGTGCTTGGAAATCTTTTTCAAATATTGGTTTTCCGTTTGGTCCTATGAGAGTTCTGTAATCTACTTTTTGTTTTATCGCTACATCTACGTTTGGATCGCCTACTGTTTGTATAGTTGTAGAAATAACTCCTGTTTCGTTTTCTATGTACGTGACAGTTACTTGTGAAGGAGCTTCTTCTCCGCTGCCGCTATCTGTATGTGCTACATCTGATTCTCCTTCGTCATATGTTGTAATGATAATACTTGAAGTTGGGTCGATCCCTATTGGTTTTGATGTGTCTTTTTGGCTTGCTTCATACGCAGCTATATTTTCTGTTATGGAATTGTTTTCAGATGCGTTACTAGTTCTTTCTCCACCATCGCTCTCTACATAAATTGTTTTTACTTGTTCGTTTGGGATATCGTTCCCTTCATCTTGTGCTCGTCATGGTACAACAAAAAAAGCTCGATTGAGAGCAGCAACTGCAATGAAAATTAGCAGAAGTTTTTTTTGCATATATATAAGGAGTGAAATATATTCGAATTTACAACCACAAATTCGTCTAAGTCCAGTCGGACACTTAATTTTTACGTAATTTGTCCTTAAAAACAAGGTTGACTTCCTATGTTCAGTTTGCCTTTTATGGTTCGGACATCTTAAACAGGGTACCTCGATGATTACATTGAAATCCCTCTATAAAACTGCATATATAGTCTATAGTTCTTTTGTATCCTATTAATCGTAATGAAAAGGGTCTTAACGGGTATCAAGCCGACAGGCGAACAGATACACCTAGGAAATTATTTCGGGGCAGTGAAACCGATGATTGATTTTGTGCATGCAGGTGAGTTTGAGATATTTATGTTTGTTGCAAATCTTCATGCGTTTACAGAATTTCACGATGCAAAGTGAATTCACCAAAATACGATCAACCTAGTAAAATCATATTTGGCGTGTGGTCTTGATCCAAAAAAAATCCATATCTATAATCAATCAGACGTTGTAGCGCATCTACAACTTTTCTGGGTGTTGGCGTGCGTAACCAATGTTGGATTTATGAAACGTATGCATGCATACAAAGCTGCGGTCGATAATTGAAAAGCAGATGAAATATCAATGGGGACATTTAATTATCCGGTACTTATGGCTGCAGATATTTTACTCTATGATGCGGACTTTGTGCCTGTAGGAAAAGATCAAAAACAGCACGTAGAGTATGCGAGAGATATCGCAGAAAAGTTTAATAGTAAGTTTGGTGAGTGTTTCCATCTTCCGCAACCCATGATAAAATCAGAGGTTGCGACGGTTCCATGAACTGATGGACGTAAAATGTCGAAATCATACAACAACTATATTTGAATGTTTGAATCGCCAGAGGATATCAAGAAAAAAGTTATGCGTATCCCAACTGCAGCGATAGCAATCGACCAACCAAAAAATCCTGACGAATGTAACGTCTACAATATTTACAAACTCTTTTTGGACGAAACACAAAATACAGAACTTCGCAAAAGATATGAAACGGGATGATTATCATATAAAACAGTCAAAGAAGAGTTAGCAGAAGTAATAATAAATTTCCTCGCACCGATCAAACTTCGTTATGATTCTATTAGTGATACTGAAGTTACCAAAATTCTAATTGCGTGAGCTGAAGAGGTGAAGCCGTTAGCGGAAGCGAAAATTAAAAAAGTATACGAGAGCGTAGGGTTTACTCTTTAAGTAGAGAATTTTTTATATGTACTACTTCCATTTTACTCATTATGCATGACAAGATCGTGTCTTTTTGTCCGATCAGCAATTTGGTAATCCATGAGACCTTTTACACCTAGCAGGGGAGTATTTACTGGTCTTAGGCGATGATGTTGCTCGGCAAGAACAACATACAAAAATTATAAAACCATCAAGCCAGCCAGAGGTTATTTCCTCTGCACTGCTTTGATTAAATAGTTTGACTATGATTCGCTGGATGGTAGAACATCGATTTACTACCTACAAAAATGTGGTTCCTTTGTGGATTGGAGATATTGATGAATTATTGAAAGTGTGAGGAATCTCTATGTCCAAAAGTAAAAAATGAACTACTAAGCCTTTCTATCATCTACTCACCACTGATGGATGAGCTTTAGTACAAGAAGAAGGGAAAAAATCATGACAACAGTTGGTCGTGTTTCCTGATGTCTGGACGATGACCTCTTACCTCCAAAGCCTTGATGAGAAGAGTATGAAAGAAATTTTGACTCTCCATGGACAAAGTACGGCCAAACAAAAAAGCCAAGCTTTTCGAGCACTGAAGACAGGAAAAGCATCGACGTTATGCTGTACTTATTCACAACTTTTCCAAGATTGGCACTCCCTGAAACATATTCTCCTGGTAGACCAACACAAACGATACTATAAATCACAACAAGATCCAAGATATTACGTCCCTACCGTAGTAGAGGAATTGGCTAAAGTATGGGGAATAAAGTTGGAAAAGACCTGATTAGCATTACAGTAGAAATTTGCATTTTCGAGGCTTTGCCCGTACAATTATAGCAACTTTAATTTTGATGAACGCGTCATGAGTTCTGTAAAAACATCAGGAAATAAAAAAGGAGGGTTTTTGTTAAGTACTGATTCGTTATCTGGGTATGGGCTCGATCTCATATTCGAACTTGCCAATGAGATTTGATTTGACGGAATTGATCTAGCAATTCGGAAAAACTTTGATGCATGGCATATCGCGTATGTTAAAAAATTGATCGAAAAACACAATATCCCTGTTAAAGTAATACAGATTTCTAGAGAAGTAAACATCAAAGAGATGAATCAAGCGGTCGATCTTGCAAGAAGTTTGGGTGCTCAGACCGTTACGATCAACGCTCCAGAGTTATTCAATATGTCTTCAGCAAGATTTCTCAAAAAACATCTCGCAGGTTACAAAGAACATAATAAAGGCATGAAGTTCAGTATTATCAATCCAGAGAATATAAACTATTTTGGGATAGTACCAAAGTACTACTTTCAAGACATGGTCCAGATCATCAAAAAATACAAAATGTATTTGGGATTGGATATTGCCAATATTGATGAGGAGTTACTAGAACATCAATTTATTAGAAAGATGTCTAGTTTCTTGCCGTACCTTTCAGTAGTCTATCTTTCCGATGTAGATAAACATGGAAATAGACATCTCCCATTGGGAGAGGGGCAACTTAAGATAGCTGCGCTTTTAAAGAAATTTAAATGATTGGAATATGAAGGGCGGTTTAGTCTAAAACTCAGTTTAAATAAATCTGATCTTTCTGATCTAGAAAGAGTGGAGCTTATCCTTAGAAAATGCAAAGCACATTTTGTAGAAAATTATGAAAACATAGTTATAGAATAAATTAAATTTCAAAGTACAATTGAACTAACTTCCGCGAGCCATAAATCTAGCATTTTTGGGTACCTAGAGCTTAGGTTGCAAATTATCACTATATAGGTACATTGAGGGACGTTTTTTGTTTATTTGAAATTGGTGCATGCATTATCCCAAACATATTGCACTTATCCCTGATGGTAATAGAACTCGAGCTAAAGAGAACGGGTTACCGAAAATCGAAGGACATTTCAAGGGATTTGAAAATGCAGTAAATTTAGCAAAACGGACATTCCGTGAAACGCCTGTTGATGTTTTTACGCTATGGGGATTAAGCACAGAGAACCTACAAGAAAGGCCTAAAGACGAATTAGAATATCTGTTCCATATATATAAGAGTATTACTGAAGAACTTGAAGATTTTCTCCTTGAAGGAGAAGTAAATTTGAGGCGGGCGTGATCACCAGTATGACTACCTAAAGACTTACTTGAGTATATGAAAGAGCAGTCTGATAAGATCTCTTTCCCTGACAGCAAAAGATACTTGGTGATAGCTATCAATTATGGAGGTAGAGATGAAATTATAAGAGGCGTGCATGCATGGCAAGAAAGCGATGAAAAAGATAAGCCACTAACTGAAGCGATGTTGGACAAATATATGGATTTTGGGCATCTACCGCACGTTGAGCTCGTCGTGAGAACCAAAGGTGATAAAGCGAGTAGGATAAGCGGGTTTATGTCGCGATGGATAGGCTATGCAGAGTTGTACTTCACCCCGAAGAAATTTCCTGAGTTTGATGAGAAAGAGCTTACAAAAGCTCTAGAGCGGTTTGATGAAATCGCCCAAAAGAGAAATTTTGGTAAATAAGCCATAACTTCAGTGTTGCAATCAAGGAGTATATTGCTACATATTATAGTAATATATATTTATTTTGATTGGTCCATAGCATGAAAGTTACTCTCCCTGTAGCGCAGCTCCAAGAGGTGATGGATTTAGTGTCTAGATTCGTTTCTAAGCACTCAACATTACCAATTTTAGAAAACATCTATATTAGAGGTAATATAGATACTATTGTTTTCAGGGCGACCGATATGGAAAAATATATCGAAATAGAGATCCCTGCGAAACTGAACGATGAAGGAGCATTGACGGTAAACTCTAAGACGCTTTTTGATATTATCAAAGCGATAGATGAAGAACATGCAGTGATAGTTATAGAGGAGTCGAAAGATCTTATGACGATCAAAACTGCATCTGATGAGTTCAAAATCAAAGGTATCCCAGCAAGTGAATATGTAGCGGTACCAGCTGTACAAAGCGATCATCCTGTTACTCTTAGTACGGAATCGTTTGGCAAAGGTATTGGAAAGGTTGAGTATGCAGTTACAGAAAAGAACTTTTCGCCAGTGTTGACGGGGGTTTTCATGAGGGTAAAAGAGTATGACGGAAAGAAGAAGCTCGTCTTTGTCGGGACTGACTCGTTTAGACTTGCAGAGTATAAGTTAGACTTCTCTGGTACGAATGTAGGAAATTTTGCGCTGATTGTTCCAAAGGTGCATATCAATGATATCAAGAAAGTTGCAGACTATGCACTTGATCATGGAGCTAAGCAGATGAAAACCATGTTTTCAGAAAATATGGTCTCGTTTGAGTTTGATCTGAAAGAGATGAAAGTACTTACTACATCATTGCTAATCCAAGGCACATTTCCTGAGTATGAAAATGAAAACATTATGCCTACTTCTTATACGAGCAAGATCGTTTTTGATAAGAATGACTTAGATAAAGCAATCAAAAAAATATCAATTCTTACTAGAGATATAAACAACTTCATCAATATCCAATCTGACAGCGATAAACTTCTATTGAGTTCTGGTGAAACAGACTTGGGTGAAGGACAGACATCAGCTGCAGCAGTGGTAGATGGAGATAAAGTGCAGTTTGGTGTAAATGGAAAATACATTGCTGATTTCCTGAGAATTGTTTCAAGCCAGGAAGTAACGATGCGCGTGATAAACGCTGAGAAGCCTGTTATATTCAAGGACAATGATGACGAAAACTATACGTATGTCGTAAGACCACTTATAAAATAATTTTTTTTGAGATCGTTTGTAAGTAATGGAGAGTGCAAAAGTATCGACGTATTTATTCTATGAGATGATGGGATACCCAGCTCCTTTTCGCAAGGAGCTTTTTGCGTATGCGCAAGAGATTGATATCATGGGACAACCAAGTGATCTTCCGTTTAGTTGGGCAAAACCATGCAATGGGATGGAAGAGTACGTGGAGTATGTTTCAAAATGCGCGCGCATATGGAAATCATTACCGTATGTGGATGCAATCTACTTAGCAAATTCTATGACGTTCAATGCACTACGTGAGGAATCAGACATAGACTTGTTTATTGTTACAAGTCCTGGAAGAATTTGGACCGCAAGACTTTGGAGCGCGGTTATGTTGTTTATACTGTGACTCAAAAGAGGAGGCAAACATATTCGCAAGAGATTTTGTTTAAGTTTCTATGTGACGCGTGATCATGCAAACTTACAAGCGATAAAATTACGTCCTATCGATCCATACCTTATATACTGGCTAGCGCATTTAGTGCCTATCTACCAAAAATTAGCAGAACACCCAGTAAATATCTACGATGATAACCACTGGTTACGTGATTATCTGCCGATGTTTTCTATGGAACAAGTTATTCAACTTGGCGTACCACTTACAACTGGCATGAATCCATTCAAAAAATGAATTGAACGTTTTTTCTGAGGATGGATTGGCGATTTATTGGAAGCGCTAATTAAACTGATACGACTACCGTTATTGATCTGGAAAAAACGTAGACTCGGTGCGATAGGGGAGAGTGTCATAATCGCAGACAACATGCTAAAATTCCATGCAGACAAAAGAGAGAAGTATGCGTTGCAGCGGAAGGTGATGATGAAGGAGAAAAGTTCAAAAAAATAGAAAAAGTATAAGATGAACAAATGCGCATCTTCTCAATTCAAAGTATTCTTTCCTCTAATTACTTCCTAGTTAACTTGGCATCCTCCAATTTCTGCTAACTTTTCAAGTGACTGAACTCCTGGGAAAAAATTTCCTGCTTTATCTTTTCGCATTGGGTATCCTTGAATACCGTTGTCCATACAAACTTGTTTTTGTGCATCACAATTGATGTAAGTAACTTTTGCGAAATCTGCACCAAAGCGAGATTTCTGATCTTTACAATGACTACACCATTCTGTTCCATACATCTTTACTCCATTATTAGTGAGACATTGAGCAAGAGTAGAAGTATCGTCTGCTGCACTCACAGAAGTATTGTCTGCTGCACTCACAGGAGTATCGTCTACTGCACTCACAGAAGTATTGTCTGCTGCACTCACAGAAGTTTCTACATCTACTATATGAGCGCTATTATATAACCATCTTCCTGTCGTCTCTCTCGTTGCAGCTGTACCAATACTCCATAGCGTTTCCTCTCCCTCCAAGATTCATGAAGCAGAGGCTAAATTATAATATTCAGT
Organism: Candidatus Absconditabacterales bacterium; assembly: GCA_038211735.1. Taxonomy (GTDB): domain Bacteria; phylum Patescibacteriota; class Gracilibacteria; order Absconditabacterales; family Absconditicoccaceae; genus JBBQVK01. Next base: position 200,743 of record JBBQVK010000002.1, read on the forward strand.
CCGCCGAGGCGACTTGTTTTCATTTTGAAACCCAACTATTGTTCTAATGATTACAGCTAGAGCTTCTGCTTCAGTTAGATTGTTATTTGGATAGTAGTATCCATTACTCCCTTTTAATAGACCATATTCACAGGCTTCAATGATAGTCGGTACAAGAGTAGAGTCGTATCATCCAAGATCTTTAAACTGGCATTCCGTAGATTTTTTTACTTTAGATAGTCATTTCATAAGGGCGTAATTTGCAAAAAATTTTGATATTTCTCATCTTGATACATATGTACTTCATCTAAAATTCTCTTCGGACATTGTGGTAAGGCCATTACTGAACATCCAATCATGTACTTCACTGAATGGCACGTCAGTACTACTAGAAACGGCATGAGTAAAATTACTAATGCATATCAGAGAAATAATAAGTGTAATTATAACTCTATTTTTTATGCTCATATAAATATACAAAAATAAAATATATATCGGTAATTTATCTTTAATTTTTTAATATACAATATTGTTTTTTAATCCAGCTAAGCCATTTTTTATTTGTATATAAGTCAAGAGAGTGGCTTGTACAAAAGGATATTTTTGGATACGAATTGATGACTAAAAGTTATCATTAAATTACTCTTTCAAAAATCAGAAAACGATCACCAAACAACCCTCAAAACTGATACCCATTGGTTATCGCTAGTCATTTGTTAGCAGGGTGCCCACCAGAGGAGAAAATGAAGTGATGCCATATGGAGAATGCATTGCAAGCGATTAGTGAAATTCATTGATACCTATTGGTTAGCAGATAATTGTAACTTGTCGTTGTTACCATACGGTACATTTCTATAAGGGGTGCAACTCCAGTGTTTTTATCTCCTTATGGTAACTAGGTGACTATGAATGAAATAAAGGTAATACTTGACATATGAAACGGATATATTAAGGGTGTTGTTTTTGGTCAAGAAGATGATAAGACTGTCGTGCTTGCGAAGGAGATGATCAAGACCAGATGAATGCGCAAAGGGAAGATTCTCGATGTAGAAGATTTTGCTGTGTGTATAAACGAGATAGTAGAATCATTTTCAAAAAAACTATGAGGTGATTTTGTAGAGGAAGTGTATATTGGGATTTCTCATCCACTTACTCTGATCCATAGAGTCCATGAACAAAAAAGAGTATTGAGCCAAAATATTGGTCATGACGATATCGGACATCTGTCTGATGTGGTTGCGGAGACGACAGTAAAACCAAACTATGAAGTGGTAAAAATTATTCCAGTGCAATGGATTATCGATGAGCAGACCAAGACCAAAGATCCTTTGGGTATGGAAGCGAGAAAATTGGAACTCATTGCAGACGTCATTATGATCCCAAAAAACTTTTACAGTAATTTACTTGATGCGCTAGAAAGACTTGACCTTCATGTAGCAGATATGATTCCAAATATCTTAGGGTCATCTGAAGTATGTATCGACTTTGATTTGAAAGACCTTGGTGCGCTCTTGATAGATATTGGAGCTAATCAAACGTCATATGTAGTCTATGAAGAGTGATATCCAGTATTCTATGGGACAATTCCAGTAGGAGGCGAGGAAGTTACCAAAGATATCTCTATAGGCCTACAGCTCGATATCAAAGATGCCGAACAGATCAAGAAAGAGAAAGGACAAATTATTATGGACAGTAGAACGCTGGATGAAGAGAGCGTCGATATGAGATTTTTGTCTGATATTATGATAGCGAGATATGAAGAGATTTTTGAAATAATTAATGAAGACTTGATACATCACCACAAAGATGGTAGACTTCCTGGGGGAGTAATCCTAGTAGGAGGAGCTGCAAAAGTGCCTGGACTGTTAGTCCTTGCAAAAGATGTATTCAAACTTGCTACCTTCAAAGCACAAGATAACGTCCTACAGTTGGGTGACATCTCATCCAATCTACAGTTCATCAATTTATTGGGTGATTATGTATGGGCAGACAAGTATGGATCAACTGCTGGTAAGAAGTTTAACTTACGCATGAACTTCGGCCTATTTAAGAAGATGGGTGAACTATTAAAACAGTTATTCTAAACATAAGTATATCAACACTATCTCTTTATTCTTTTTCTTACTTACTATATCATGATCGTACAAGAGCTACAACCAGAATTCATGCCTTGAGCTAGAATCAAAGTAATCGGTGTGGGAGGATCTGGAAACAATTCCATCAATAGAATGGTGAAAGAAGGCCTCGAAGGTGTAGAGTTTGTAGCAGTTAATACTGATGCACAAACGCTCGCTAATTCATTGGCTCATACGCATATCAATATCGGGCTTACTCTTACCAAATGACTTGGTGCTGGAGCGAATCCTGAAACGGGTAGAAAAGCTGCTGAAGAAAATCTTGAAGATCTTGCAAAAATTTTGGAAGATACAGATATGGTTTTCATCACTGCGGGTATGGGTGGAGGAACTGGAACTGGCGCTGCTCCTGTTATTGCAAAACTTGCTAAGGAGATGGGTATACTTACGGTCGGTGTAGTAACTAAGCCTTTCAGTTTTGAAGGGAAAAGAAGATTCCAGTTTGCTTTGGAAGGATTGGAAAGGATGAGGCAAGCCGTAGATACGCTTATTGTGATCCCAAATGATAAAATATTCAACATTATAGATAAGAAAACAACATTCAGACAAGCATTTTCAATGATTGATAAGATTCTTTATCTAGGTGTACAAGGTATTTCTGATTTGATTATTAGACCTGGGGATATAAATATCGACTTTGCAGATATCAAAGTGGTTATGCAATCTTCTGGGACTGCACTGTTAGGAATTGGTTACGGAGAAGGAGAAGATAGAGCTATCGATGCTGCAAGACGTGCTATAGATAACCCATTATTGGAATCTAGTTTGGATGGAGCTAAAAATATCATATTTGCGGTAACTGGTGGTGATGACCTTACTCCAATTGAGGTACAAGAAGCAGCAAGAGTTGTTGAGGAGATCGCTGATCCTGAAGCTATGATTGTCTGGGGAATGACCTTCGATGAAAGTTATCATGGAGAAGTAAAGGTTACAATTATTGCTACTGGATTCCCTTCTAATACGCAAGATGAGATGTTGAAAGATGTTGGAAGGAAAACGGGAGCTCTCTCGAGACTTGGTTCTACTAGGACTGCTTCAGGGCAAAGCTATGTAGGAAGAGCAATGAACGATGAAGGAGTCCCATCACAGATGTCAGTGGCACAAGAGGAAGAAGTAGCTGCTCCATCAAGAGATTTTGAAACGCCAGCATTCTTGAGGAAGAAGCTGTTAACATCTTAGACAGTAGGTCATTTAATATACGTTTTGTTCCCTACATTATTTAGCTTTTGGGAGTACACCACACATCCAGAGGTCAACCAAAAATGGTACTGCTTTATTGCAGAGGATAGCCGTCAGGCTACCCGTTCGATGCATATTACGGTATCTTAGGAGAATAAAACACAGCAGAACCCCCCGACTTGTCGGGGGGTTTTGTTATGCGCGAAAGAAAAAATGTAAAGACTTCCTAGGGTGAGATGTAAGCGTATATTTAAGAGAGGGAATACAAAAAACTCCAAAAAAGTAAAATCTCGCGTCGTTATCCACGAAATAACAGATTCAATGGCAAGGGAAGAGACACCAGAAGCTCTAAAAAAGTAAAGCCTCGTGTCGTTACCAACGACTGATTAAGTCGTGGACAATACTTGCGTGCACTTTTTCTTCGCTCCCTTATATCTCCTCTCTCTCTTATATCTCCTCCCTTACGCCAAAGTCAGATTGAGATTAGATACAATATCATTACAATGCTTCTATCCAATTTACTCAGTTATCTCGCATTCATGCATCTCAAAATCGCTTCACCAGAACATCCTATCTATACAGGAGATATACGTCAGATCACTATCCCTACGGAGATGGGCGAGATTACGATTTTGCCTGGACATCAACCTCTTACGGGTGTTGTTAAGGCTGGATTGCTGGCTATCACTCCAGAGCAACTTCCCCATGATCAAACCAATTACACTATAGAAAATGGACAAATTATCCTTTCAGTAGCGAAGGGATTGGTGTTGGTAGATGGAACGAATATTGTTATTACGACCTCAGCAGCGTCAGCTCATCCACAGCACTCTGCAGAAATTTTGGAGCAGATGAGAAAAGATATGCAGGAGCAATTGGATAAGATACGTGTGGAAGGAAATATGGACGACTTTGAGAAAGCGATGATAAATTTTGAAAAGATTACTGCAGATCTCAGATTAGCAAAATTGAAAAATATTAAATAGCAATAGTCTATATATTTTCTAATTTCCTTGAGTTTCGTTAATCTCCTTTAACGCAATAGCCTTGCCAAGCTCAGTTATGATTTCAGTTTCGCTTTTTTTGAGAAGTTCTAAAGCTTCCTGCTGAGCAGGTCCTACGTATTTTTGACAGTCTGAAAGAAGCTTTTCTAGGCTTAAGGGAGCCATTTTCCGATAACATTCAACATAAATCTTTGGACAAGGTATTTTTGACTTATTTTGCCATTCTGGCTATACTTAAGAAGTCAGATTTTACCACCAAAAGCCCAAACAAAAACCATATGGCAAGCCTTGTGCGATGTAAGCAGCAGATAGCCAATTTGAATGAGCAACAACCTGCATTGGAGGCCTCATTTTCCAAACTCACAAGACAAGCATGGGGCGATTCGAAAGCAGATTGTTTGAGTGCATTTGGATCAGTGGGAGAAGTTCAGAAATTTTTGTTGGACCCAGGGAATATTGACCTTTTAGGTGGAGAAGAACATAGTGCTCATCAAGAAGAGGTTACTACAGGAGTTGCTGTCCAGCAAGCAGACCCAAGCCGGACTGAGACTATCCAAGCTCAGGCACGACAACGAACTCAGATATGAATGTGGACTATAGGGGGATGTATAACAATAGTTATTTTACTAAAGTTTATAAGATACCTTCTTGAATTTTCATATGATGTGGTGAACTCTCAAAGAGTAGTCTTTTTCAAAATTGTCTCACCAAGAGGTGATAGTAAAAGTGACCGTGAAAGAGAGAAAGAGTTAGCAAAAGATATGAAGGAAAAAATTTCAAGAATGTCGCAAGTATATAGTTCGTTACACAAAATAGGGAAGTTGTCATTCACCGATAATATGATGAGATGGTTATTCGGGAAACCTAAAATCTCTTTAGTCTTACAGTACGAAGAAGGGACGTTGTATTTTGTGATTGGTACTTACCCGGAATATAGAAACATAATAGAGTCAGCTATCTCTGCTCAATATTCAGATGCTTCGATAGAGGTTATTAAAAGACCAAACTTCTTCAGCAAAAAGTATTCTGATCTTATGCCGTTGCATGAAGTGAAGTCGGCGTACTATCCCATTAGAACATTCAAGCAATTAGAAGACGATCCGCTCAATAATATCATCGACTCGTTATGAAAGATCCCTGCTGAAGATGCTTTTACTGTAATCATGACGATTAAGCCTGAAGGGAATAAATTCAATAAACAAGCTCAAAAATTTGCTGAAGCTTTATACAAAAAAGATAAGAGCGTTACAGACCGTAAACCATTGTGGGAAAAATTATTGCCATGGAACTGGATAGGTTTTTTTATCAATGGGCCAAGCGCAAGACTTATAGAGAGATTTACTAAAGACCAACAACGTGGAGACCCTATGGTTCGTATGGTAAAAGCAGAAGAAGACGCACTCAATATCATGGCAGAAGAAGCAGGGAAGCAAGCATACCAATGAGGATTGATGCTCGTCTCTTGTTCTGATGATAAAAAAAGGGCGACGGAAAATATCTACAATGTCGTGAGCGGATATACAGTCTATAAAGATGAGTATAACAATGAGCTAGACCAACCTGAAACACTTGCAGACCTTTTTGGAGGCATATTAAAACCGTTATGGAGGTTCTGAGCATTATTCCAACTGCCTAATTTCTTTTTCCAAGACAATATTTTCACGATCAACCAACTGAGCTCGTTATTCCATTTGCCTGATGGGCTCTACAACCGTTCACCTACCATCAAATGGTTAGAATATAAGATGCTATCAAATCCAGATAATTTACCAGAACTAAAAAATGAAAATCTCAACTACCACATCACTGGAGTGCTAGCAGAAGACTATCTCGGAGGGGATATCTCTAAAATTTTTGAAGACAGTAGATCTCACGATGTCACTCATGCCGATGGGCATGCAGCATTGAAGACGTACAAAGATGGTGTACTGTTAGGAGTTAACGTCTATAGAAATAGATATACACCGGTTTATATCAGTCAGAAGGATAGAACAAGACATCAGTATATTATCGGGAAGTCTGGTACAGGTAAGTCAGTCTATATCGAAATGATGGCGAGGCAAGACATTTGGTCTGGTAATGGGGTATGTGTGGTAGATCCTCATGGAGACCTCGTGGAAAGTATTTTGAAATATATTCCAAAAGAGAGAGCGAAGGATGTGATCTATTTTGACGCAGGTAATGAAGAGCGTCCTATGGGGTTAAACTTGTATGAGATAAATCATATAGCTCAAGCAGATAGAGCAGTCAATGATGCTACGGAAATTTTCTTGAAGATGTTTGGTCCGGAGATTTTCGGTCCGCGTATCCAAGAGTACTTCAAGTATGGATCACTTACGTTGCTTGAAGATATGGAAGATGGTGCGACACTGATTGATGTTCCAAGATTATTTACTGATGATGTCTACAGAGCATATAAAACCAAAAGAGCGAAAAATCCTGTCGTGAGGAACTTCTGGGAGAAAACCTATAATGCGATGGGAGATAGGGAAAAGCAGGAGATTATTCCTTACTTCACTTCTAAGTTCGTATCGTTTATCACCAACTCATTGATTAGAAATATTATTGGACAGACTAAGTCTGCGTTTGATTTTAGAGAAGTGATGGATAGCAAGAAAATCTTGTTGATCAACCTTTCAAAAGGTAAAATAGGAGAATTAAATTCACAACTCTTGGGTATGATTATCGTGTCTAAGATCTATAACGCCGCCATGAGTAGAGCAGATGTAGCGGAGAAAGATCGCGATTACTTCTATCTATATGTAGATGAGTTTCAGAACTTTATTACCGATACGTTCGCAGATATTTTATCTGAGGCAAGAAAATATAAACTTTGTCTAATTATGGCGCATCAGTTTATCGCACAGCTCGATGGTAGTTCTGGTAATAATATCTGAGATAAAAAGAGTATGGTGAAGGATGCAGTATTTGGTAACGTGTGAACTATGCAATCATTTAAGGTGGGTGCACCGGATGCAGAGTTCTTGGAAAAAGAGTATGCCCCAGTATTGTCGGCACAGGACATTATCTGAGTAGCAAACTATAAATCGTACATAAAACTTAATATTGATAATTCAACTTCTCGTGTGTTCAGTATCAACTCAATCTTTACCCAAGACTACAAAAATGATAAAGTAGCAGAAATTCTCAAGCAGTATTGCGCGAAAAAATACGGCCGCAAGAAAGAGTTTGTCGATGCTGAGATCTCTGCAAGGTTATGAATGTTGGAAAACACCGATGAGATTCCTGTAGCTGATCAGCCTGTAATACAAACTAATATACAGGCTTGAGACCAGACTGGAGAGCAACTAGGAGCAACAGTAGCTCAACCTAGCGCAAGCGATGGATCTCTTCTCACCGAGGAACAATCTTCTGCTATCTGACCGTCTGTCGTCCCACCGTCTATCTCACAACCTATTTTCTCCCCAAAAACTCCTATCTCAGAACAATCTCCAACACCACTTCAAAGTGTCGTGAGGGATAGTTCTACTATGCCGCCCCCTTCAGCTTCTGAATCCCTTCCTAAAGTATAAGACACTCTTTCCTACAGCTTTCCGCCGAGCATCTTGCGTTGCATAGAGAGGATACTTATCTATAGTAATCCTATCATGCTTTTGGACGTACTTGTGCCTACAAATGGCCACCTTAGCAAGCTTCAGCCGTTACTGGAAAGTATTTCCAGACAGACGTTACAGCCTGATAGACTTGTTATCCTTATCCACAAACATCTTACCAAAGAAGAGTTTGAACTCTTCCAATATTTTGTACAAAAAGCACTTAATCCTAGTCTCGTCCAAAAGATTTTCATCATTTCGAATTTAACTGCGGAGTATGAGCCTGGGCAGTGAGTAGGAGCTGATAGAAATGAGCTACTCAAACATGCAAAGTCAAAATTCATCTATATGATCGATCAAGATAATATATTTTGAGAGGATCTTTTTGAAAAAACTGCCGATCGATATTTGAAAATTAAAGAACAAGTTGGGAGTGATGTGATCATCTCTCCTACTATTATGCGAAGGGATAGTGGCAACGTTCAGTCGCAAGGCATCACCAACTTCCGTTACATACGACCCAAATATACATTTGGTAAAATGTGAGCAGAGCATTGGCATGAAGTGAAAATGGTAGGAGCCAACTCGCTTTTTGGCCCAAGAGAGATTTTCCGAGAGCATGGATTTGATTATCGTTTCAGAAGATGTTACGAAGATATAGACTTTACGTATCGTGTGCATCTGGCGTGAACACCCATTATCGTCTTAAATAAAGTTGAAATCTATCATATGGAAGCCACCAAAAATAAGCTACAACAACGTTTTCTAGGCGATCCTGTCACCGCATATGAAAGATCTCGCAACAGAATTCTTCGAGTAAAAAAAACGGCGAAGCGATTTCAGAAAATACAATATTTTTGAGTCTGATTACGAGCGCAGACAGTATGATTCTATGGCGCTATCCTCTTATATGGAGGATGACAAAGAATAGCCTTGCGGAAGGCGATCCGGAGAGGATTGAAAGATGGACTTAGGGTATAAGCCTGAAAAAAATATTTCCAAAGATAGCGTTTTCACAAAATTATGACTTTTTAATATAAGGATGATTGTTAGATCAATCTTCCGAGCTTATGATGTTATGAGTTCGTCTTTGTGAGCTTCATATAGTTTCTCAATTTCAGGGTCGGAAGTATAGTTTGGAAAGAGAATCGTTCAGATAGGTATGATGAGATCTATACGATCTGCCAACGCTACGTTTGTCTCCAGCATGGACTCTACAAATGCTGCATCATAGCCATTTTTCTCACCCATCATCTCTATGAGCTCCGCTTCGCTTGCGATAAAATAATCGCCCACTACTTTTCTTCTATCTTCATCGTAGATCTGTTTTCCGTCTTTAATTGACATGGCAACTTCAAAGACTTCTTTGTTGTCTGGATTCACATAGTGGAAGTTCGAGTTACATAGGAGTGGAGTGTCGGTTTTTTCTGCTAGAGATTTGACTGCAGGATTAACTTTTTTCAAATCTTTGAGTTTGTTTTCATACTGTGCAATGAGTTCGAGATAGACGTTCTCTTTACCTACAATGTCGCGCAACAGTGATATTGTCTCTTCGATCTTTTTTGGCTCTTCGTTATGTAAGATCATCTGTCCGATATACGATGTTTCTCCTCACATAAAACAGACTAGTCCTTGATGATGTTCTTGAAGAAGTGTGAAATCGATACGAGCCTTCCCATTGAATCCTTCAAGGTTTGCATGCGAAACTAACTTCAACAAATTTTTGTATCACTCATAGTTGAGTGCAAGGAGGACTATATTTCCTGCTTGTTCGTTTCTTTCTTTGACCGTATGATCGTGTACTAATCCTAGCTCAACGCCAATGATCGGTTTTATCTCTTTCTTTTGGCAGGCTTGATAAAACTCTACAGCTCCGTACATCCCGTTGTAATCAGTCAGCGCAATAGCTGGCATGCCGAGTTCGTGTGCTTTTGCGATAATATCTGCCGGCTTGCCAATGGCGTCCAGAAGAGAGTAGTGACTATGTCCGTGAAGATGAATTAGCATATGAAGAGAGTAGTGATTCAGCTAGTAAATGAAATATCAACTTCACGTAGATCAATTTTTTGCAAAATGAAAAGGTAGTATGAGATACATACTACCTTACTCAATCATGTGCACGTACACGGATTCGAACCATGGACCTCCGTCACACTAAATGGTTTTTCACCTTAATGTGCGTTGCTCTAGCCAGCTGAGCTATACGCGCTTGCGGTACCGACAGGATTTGAACCTGCAACCTCCAGCCTGTTCAGGGCCGGCATTCTAACCAGTTGAACTACGATACCTTTTGTTTAGGACACATCTTTTACTGCTTTTATATCTAAAGTCAAGTGTGTTTATTATTTTTTGTAGTCGACTGTCACGGCTTGCAGTGAGTAGTCGTATACCTATAAATAGGAATAATTTTTATTCGCATGATAGATCGATGACGAAGATAAAATATAGTGGTGCATTTTTGATTTTGGTAATGAGTGGAATATTTTCTGCTATTAGTTCATATGCATCTGCCGACGATCGAAATCTCCCTGGAATAGATATTATCTCTCGTGAAGAGCGAGGAGCAGATGAGACATTAAGATATGCAGAAAATGCGTCCTACGCACGATATATCAAAGATACCTCTGCTTATAATGCGCGGCTTAACGGAAATGGTGTAGATAGAGGTGGGAAATTTGCTGCAAGGAAAAGAGCTGCCGAAATAAATAACAGAAGAAGATCTGTATTAATTGAAAACTATCCAAACGATATTGCGACTGACTCAGAAAATGATGAGTACAATGGGCATGAGTTATTACGAGCAGAGGAGTTCAAAGAAAATAAGACAAAGATAGTTATTCACCACACAGCTGATGCGATAGCTCTTACGAGCGAAGCGATAGCTAAAAAAAATGTACAAGATATCTACAAGTATCACGCAGTTACCAGGGCGCGAGGGGATATTGGATATAACTTTTTAATCGACCCATTTGGAAATATTTACGAAGGAAGAGCAGGTGGTAAATGAGTAGTTGCAGCACATACTGACTGGAACAATACTGCAACGGTGGGGATTGCTCTCATGGGGAATTTCGATGTGATAGAACCAACTCCTGCTGCATGGAACTCGCTCACAAAGTTGGTCACTGCATTGGCAATGGAGTATAAAATCGATCCGTATAAGCAAGAACCATACTTTACTGCTGTTGATCAAGATCCATGGTTGGAAGTACATACTCATGATAGCATCATAGGACATCAAGACGCAAAAAATACGGCATGTCCTGGTGACCACGTCTACGAAAAAATCCCCGCACTCAAACGCACAGTTGCGAGTTATATAAAATATTTCCATGATAGATGAGTCAAAGATTTTGGTTCGATAGATTTTGTAAAAGGAGAGTCGGTCTATGCCAGTGATGCAAGGACGACCGTGCATGTGCCTTTGTCTAAAAAACCTACAAAAGCAGACTGTACGCTGAGTGATACTATGGTAGATATAGTAAGTTGTACGCCTGCATGAAATGGCGTAGATATTGAACTAAGACGCCTTGGGTATTCTGCAAGTTGACCAAAGACAATTATTATCGGTGCAGATAAGGATACCTATATCGCTGATCTTACTGTCGTGCGAGATGCTGATATGGATGCGTTGTTGATCGAAAGAAAAAATGCGCATGACCAACAGTTCTGACCACCACCTACACCCAAAGTACAACAGAAAATGAAAAATAAGATCAAACCAGAAGACGTTCATGACCTTTCAAACCGCAAAGTAGACGTATTGCTCTACGACCTGACGGCGGGATATGATAACCGAGATATGAGTTGTGAGAGCTTGTGTATAGTGAAGCTGGATGGACAAACTATTACGTGAGCCAAGATTGTAAATGTAGTCAAAGATACAGCTACAGACGGACTCAACGTGTTTATCGATCTCAAAAAGTATACATCCAAAAATGTATATATTCAAAACAACAGTATCATCACCATGACCAATTACGATAGAGGAGTGAGCGGGTATCCGATGAACTTATTTAGAGGAAATATTTCTATACACAAAGACGACTACAACAATCTGGATTATGGACTCATAAATAGATATGTGATTGTAGATTCAGTTACGCTTGATGACTATCTCGCAGGTATTGGTGAAGCAAGTGAATTACAAAGCGAAGAGAAACTAAAAGTGATGGCACTGCTAGTAAAAAATTATGCACTGTTCTACATCGAAGGAAAAAATCCTCATCCCTCTCTCCCAGATGGTGCTACCTATAACGCTGTAGATGATCCGCGTATCTTCCAAAAGTATTTAGGTGCAGGACGAGAGTCATATGGTCAGAAATGGATGGATGCACTTCGTGCAACCAAAAACGAGATCATTACCTACGATGGCTATTTACCTATACTTCCTTACTTCCACTGTTCGGCGTGATATACGCGAGCAGGGAGTGAGTATTTTGGATGGACAGATACGCCATGGTTGGTGAGCAAGTTAGATCCAGCAACGTGCGCAAGCGGTGATTTCGAAGGACATGGAGTGGGATTAAGTGGTGATGGAGCTGAGCGTTTAGCGCAAAAGTGAGCTACATATAAGGAAATACTCAAGCGATACTTTGAAGGTATTTCTATAGACAATTATTAGTGAATATCTATAGTAGATGTCTTTAGATATAGCTCTACGAATATGAAATTTTCTGAAATTCCCTATGCGCGTCCTGATGTAGAGGAGTACAAAAAATCGTACGCAGACAAAATTGAACGTTTCAAACAAGCGGCTACTTCTGAAGAGCAGATAGAACTTTGGCGTGAGATTAGCTTGCAGCAGATAGAGTTTTCGACCAACCCTACATTGGTGATGATCCGCAATAGTATTGATACCAAAGATAAATTTTATAATTGAGAACAAAAGTACTGGGACGAGTTAGGTCCAACCTTGGAAGATCTTTCCAAACAATTTAGAAGAGCGGTATTGACGAGTGAATATCGTAATGAACTAATAGAAGTTTTTGGCATGCACGTTTTCTCCTTATATGAATTACAGGAAAAAACATTTTCTCCTATCATAGTTGAAGATATGCAAAAAGAAAATAAGTTAGTTTCAGAATATGTAGATTTAGTTTGATGAGCAGAGTTTCCTTTTGCATGAGAAGAACAAAATCTTAGTAAAATAAATAAATTCCTTTCAGTATGAGATCGTGACCTTCGTAAACAGGCTGTAGATGCTAAGTTTGAACGATATGCAAAGAACGATATAAACCTAAATAATATGTATGACAATATGGTGCAACTTCGCCATAGGATGGCAAAAAAGCTGGGGTACGAGAATTTTATAGAGTACAGGTATGATAACTTACTTAGAGTAGATTATGATGCAGAAGCAGTAAAGGAGTTTCGTAATGCTGTGATAAAGTCTATTGTTCCTGTTTGCACACAACTTTATGAACAACAAGCAAAGTATATTTGAATCGATACGCTTTATTATCATGATGAGGCAGTTTCATTCCCAGAATGAAACCCTAAACCGACCTGAACTAGCACTGAAATTCTTGAAAAAGCTAAACAAATGTATCACGAACTTGCTCCTGAGACAAAAGAGTTTATCGACTTTATGTTCTCTCATGAGACATTTGATGTTGAAACGAAGAAGGGGAAGAGTACGTGAGGATATTGCACGACAATAGATGCATACAAACTTCCATTTATCTTTTCTAATTTTAACGGGACTACTGCAGATATAGATGTGCTTACACATGAGGTTGGGCATGCTTTTCAAGCGTATTTAAGTATGCGTGAACAGCCATTACAAGATTATTATTGGCCAACTTCTGAGACCGCAGAGATTCATTCGATGAGTATGGAATATCTTACTATGCCGTGGATGAAAAATTTTTTTAATGACGAGAAGGAGACTCTTAAATATGAGTATCTACATCTTGTACAAGCATTAACATTTGCTCCATATTGATGCGCGGTTGATGAGTTCCAGGAAATTGTTTTTATGCAAGCAGAACATCCTACAAAAACCTATGAAGAAATTTGGCTAGAAATGGAAAAGAAATACCTTCCACATCGTCAGTATTTAGATAACGCGTATCTTCAGAAGGGGAACTTCTGGAAACAAAAACTACATATCTTTAAATATCCATTGTACTATATAGATTATGTGTTAGCACAAATGTGTGCGCTTCAGTTTCGAATGAGGTCAGAAAAAGATTTCACCAAAACACGGAGTGACTATCTAAAATTATGTAAGTTGTGAGGGAGTAAATCATTTCTCTCGCTGCTTAAGGAAGTGCAGCTAGAGTCACCGTTTGACCCTACTACTATAGAAAAGACTACTAACTACGTGAAAGAGCGACTTGAAAAACACACACCTTAATCTCCTTTCTTTTTGTTCTTCTTTCTACGCTTAGCAACTCTCCACCAGATGAAAAGTCATAGGAATACGATCACTGCAAACAGCATGTAGTGGTCGTATTTTTTTATATAGACGATAATCTCTTCTCGGTTTTGTCATAGATAATATCCTAGAAGTACTAAGAAAGTAGACCAGATAGCAGTACCTGCGAACGTATAGAAAAAGAACTGTCAGAAATGCATATGTGCTGACCCAGCAGGGAGTCCGATAAATCCCCTTGCTCCTGGGAGAAATCTTCCGAAGAAAACAATTTTCCTATCATTTTTTTTGAAAACACGATAGAGATCGTCAAGATATTCTGGTTTGTATCGAACATACTTACCATATTTCTCTACGATCTTTCTTAGTCTATGATGATTAAGAACTCTCCCGATAAAATAGTAAGGAATGTTGCCAAGAGTACTTCAGACCGAACAGATCAAAATCACACCAATGAGATTGAGTGCGCCAGTACTAGCTAGATAACCACCCAATGGCATGATCACTTCGCTCGGGATAGGTGGAATGAGATTTTCCAAAAAACTGGCTATAAATAGCCCACTATATCCTACTTGATTGATCAGATCCACAAGTTGTGCTCCTAGAGTTTCAAACATGATTTTATGCTATACAAAAAAGAAGTCGTTCTGACTTCTATACGAATTTAATGGCTGATTAACAGCAGAAAGCAATCTACACGATTATGCTGCTTTCTTATTGAGTGTATGAGCAAGAGCTCTTTTTATTTCTGGTAAGAGTGTAGCTAAGAGGTTTGCTTTTTGTGCAAATTCTGGTTCTACTTTATCAGGGTGTTTTTTAGCAACTATTTGTCTATCTTCGATAAACTTTTCAAAAATAGTTAGAAACGATTTAGTCTCTTTGTCGTTGTCTTTATCGCTCATACCTTTAAGGACATTGATCAACATTTGAGCGGTGCTGTTTCAGTCTTCCTTGAACCATTCCAACGCTTCAGTGGTATGTTTCATGAGATCTCTACTAAGCATGCGTACATAAAAAGAGTAAATTTCAATAAGTAAATTATACTCTAGGAGGGGGAAATATGCAAATTGTAAGCGGCTTTATATTGCCTTGAAGGAGTGGGAATTTTTGCATTTGTGCCTTTTGTTGAGTATACTTTATCTAGTTTATATTTCATAGATTCTATGGGAAAATTAAGCCAACTAGGAAGCGGTAATTGAGCCGACAGAGTAGAGACTCACAAGGAAGTAGCATCAGTCACCGCTACTGCATCCCACGATATAAAAACTACTCTTGAGTGAGGTCAATTTTCTATTGAACAACTTGCGGAACTCTTTCATAAAACGCTAGGAGATTTTAAGCGTACATTGATAGAAAAATATCACGATAATTACGAACAGCTTGCAGAAAAAAGAGTGAACGATCCCGTAAGAGGAAAAGTTCTTATTGATCTTCACCTTCCATCAGAAGAAGAGATTTTGGATAATATGATGCTTCCGCTCGAGAAGAGAATGGAACAGGCAATCAGATTGTTGGTAAACAGACCAGAAGAACGAGTTCAGAAATTAATAGTTTCTGACGAACAGAAGATCGCACTTCTAACCTGCATAAAAGATATTCATGATCACAATGTTTCAGACTGAGTCTGCGTTCCATACAAACTTGAAAATGGTGAAGCGAAGTATGCTATGCAAGAGTTTGATACCAAACTTGATCTAGATGACACTCAACATAGTAGATATCTTTTTGAGATGTTAGCAGATGCTGGGCTACTTGGAACGCCGCATGAACTTGAGGAATTGAGAGGGAAGATTGATGAGTTGAATGGGAAAATAAAGAAGTTTTGATTCTTGGAACGGATAAATTTGTCATCAGCGGTGCTTTCCCCAATAAGAATTTTGCATTATAGTTCAGAGAACTCTTTTCCAATTTGGGGATATCCAATTTGGGCATATTACATTAGTTTAACAATCGCTGTGCTGTATCTTACTTTATCCAAGTCATGAGCAGTTAATCGCATCAAAAGATCAAGGCTGAAGAGTGGTTATAAAAAATTAGAACATAGAGATGCTGTCATTAATGCACTCGACTCATTTAATTATCAATGAGATATTCAATTGCCTTACGAGTTGCGAGACAACTTGCCAACTGAAAGGCTGGAAGAACTATTGGCAGACAACAAAGCTAGAATCAAGAACTATAAACAACCTCAGGATAGAGCAAAGTTTAAAGAGATGCTGAAAGTCATGAATCCATCAATTGATGAGAAACAGTTTGCTACACTTCGAACAAAAATTGCAAAAGAAGCGGAGCAGAAAAAATCTATGCCGATCCCGCGTGATCTATTACCAGACTCGCTCAATACAGGAGAGATTAAGAACATCAACAAAGAGACATTACTCCAACTCGGATTAGATAAAAACCAAGCAGAGAACTTTGCTACCGAATTAGAACTTATGAAGAAAAACGAACCAGCTGATGACACGCTAGATCTTACTAAGTTCAATTGGGAAGCCTATAAGGAGCAAGTAAAGGTGAAGGAGGAACTTAGAAAAAATTCTGGGTAAGTTCTTTGTTTCTTGTCTTGAGGTACTGTATAAGATCTTATGTATCTCAAAAACTTTTCTGAACGAAACATTATAAAGCAACAAACGGACCAAAGTGAGAGTCCAAGATTTTTTATCGGTACAGGGAAAATATGGTATGTGAAATTAGGTTGTAATATTGGGCATGAAATAGATGGAAAAGGTAAACAATTTTTAAGGCCTGTTCTCGTAATCAGTAAAATAGGAAATATGTTCTTTGTAGCACCTCTTACTAAGTGATGAAAAGATGATAGCAAGTTCTACTATAAGTTAAAGAGCGTTAATTATAAATATCCGTCTAGAGTTGTGCTTAATCATGCCAAAACAATCGATAAAAATAGATTTATACATACTATAGGTGAAATATCGCAAAAGGAATTTTTGTATATAAAAAAACTCCTTAAAGAGCTTTATCTTCCAGGAGTCTAGTGTGTTAGCCCCTCTAACTATGTTCTGGGGCGATCCTTCACGGACGGTTCTCTCTTTGATGTTATCGCAGAGGTGCTCAAGTGAGCAAGTAATTACTATATAGAAATAATTCAAATTTTCAAGACTACTTCTGTGTCAACGCTACCTTGACTCCCAACGCCACGAGGGCAGCTCAGAAGAACTTGTTGAAAGTGCCTTGGAAGCGCTCATATCGTTTACTTACTTTGGGGTGAGTGAAGAAGAGTGCTACGAGACTAAACCAAAGAGCGGTGTTTACGATCATAATGCTTCCGAGTATAAGTAACAATCCTTTCGAAGTTTCAGGGGAGATCACCAACGTAAATAAACTTAAGAAAAATATCGTAGCTTTCGGATTCAATACATTCGTCAAAAATCCATTTTTGACTGCCTGAAAAGGACTCATCTGTTTTTTGTGTTCATCAGCGACTACTTCAATCTTCGCTCCTTTGGAAAGGAATGACATCACGCCGATATAGATAAGATATGCCGCACCCAAATATTTAATAATTGAAAATAATACAATCGACTGCGAAATAATCAGCGCCAATCCAGCAATACAATACACCAAATGCACACTAATCCCGAGCGCAATCCCGACCGCCGTCCATACCCCCACCTTCCTTCCATACGTCAACGAATTCTTTACCGCCACCACAAAATCAGGTCCTGGGCTGATTACAGCGAGGAGATGGATGAGCGTTACGGTGGTGATGAGCGTGAGCATGAGCATGATATCCTAGAGTTTTTAAACAGCAATTACCAAGACCATCAATCTTTGCCACAATTTCTATCTATAGATTCGAGAGCATCCTCTGCTGAATATTCCCTGTTCTGAAATGCTTGATAATTTTCATAAATTATTGCCCTACAATTTTTTGGAAGTCCTGTATCTCAATATACTAATTTTGCATTTGGATCTGTCGATACAGATCCCTTTGTAAAGAGCATCGCTCATATAGTTAGCCCCACAATTCAACTAATAAGAATGGAGAAGTATTTTTTCATTTTAACTATTTAGCTACTAAAGTATTGAAAACTCTTCATCAAGGCGTTTTTGAGGTGAAATATTCTGTGCAAATTCTTTGTTGCCTGCTGTATAATGAATAATATGCGATTGTAAATGAAATATTTCTAGTGTCTTTCATCTGTTCATGAAAAAATTTGATCAATGGAATATTCTTAAAAAGAAGGTTAATGCTCAAAAGGGCAATGTTTTTGTTAGACCTAGAGAAGTTTGGTACGCGCATATATGAGTTAATGTAGGAAACGAAGAAGATGGTAAAGGAACTACTTTTCAAAGACCAGTCTTGGTAATAAAAAAGGTGGGTAATCTGTTCTTTGTTGCTCCACTTACAACAAAAGGGAGAGATAGTATCTTCTATTATACGTTTCCACACGAATATTTTAGCTGTATTTCTCGTGTGATTCTTTCTCAAGCAAAGATGGTAGATAAAAAAAGACTAACTGATAAATTATTTGTGGTCGATACTGATCATTTTATTTGTATAAAAGAAAAACTTAAAGCATTGCTACTTTAAGTTTCTTATTTCCTCTTCCTCGAGCTAGTCAAGGAGAGAATCCCGAAGGACGTTTGTACAATCAATATAGATAAAACACTTTAAAAATCAAGACATTATAGCTGTCCTTTATATTTTTGTCTAATAAAATTCAGTTCACTCCAAATAGGCTCATCTTTTATAAACGGTTCCGCATATGAAATAAAGTAAGCGATTTTATCTCGAGGATACTGAGTGAAATCTTCTTGATTGTAATATGGTTCATTTTCTATGAAATCTGCAGCCATCACAATAAGGCTTTCTCAACTCATGGCAGTCGCTCTTATTATGGCTTTTGTATACTGTTCTACTTTATCTTCTATAGAAAAATCATACGTACAAGCATCCACAATACGTGCTACTGATTCTCCAAATTGATCTCTTATTTGAGTAAGAGTTGCATCAGAATCTTCAACTGTATCATGCAAAATACCAGCTACAATTATATCACGAGAGTAGTTTAACTTTGCCAAACTTACTCCGACTAATATGCTGTGTAGAATAACTGGTTTAGGATTTTTTCCCGAAGTAGTTATTGTATTAACCAGAAAAACTATTGCGCTTTCTATGTCTTTTGCGGTTTGAGAGGAGATCATGAATGTAGATAATAAGTGAAAGTTTTATTTTTTATTCCCACACGCCTCCACAAACCCGACAAACAACGGATGAGGGTTGTCGAGTCTAGATTTGAATTCGGGGTGGGCTTGCGTGCCGATGAAGAAGGGGTGGTTGGGGAGTTCGATAAATTCTACTAGGTGAGATTTTATGTCGCGGCCGGAGAGGATCATGCCGTTTTTTTCGAGGAGTTCGTAGTAGTCAGGATTGACTTCGAAACGGTGGCGATGACGTTCAGTTATTTTTTCTTTGCCATAGAGTTTACGGACTTTGGATCATTTTTCGAGTTTGGTCGTGTACGATCACAAACGCATACTTCATCACTTACGAAGCTCTTCTGATTGGCCAGGCATTCGTGAGATAACGGGCGTGTTGGTGGTTGGATTGTCTTCGACGGTGTTGGCGTGTTTGAGACCACAGACGTTTCTTGCGAACTCGACGACGGCCATTTGGAGACCGAGGCATAGTCCGAGGTAAGGGACGTTGTGTTCTCTACAATATTTTGCTGCTTTGATTTTCCCTTCCATTCATCTTTTTCAGAATCCTCACGGGATGAGAAGTCCGTCGATCGATTTCATTATTTTGGTTCTCTCTTTGGTATCTTCAAACTGTTCTGCTTGGATCCAGTGGATTTTGATCTGTGTCTTATGTGCTGCACCTGCATGCTTGAGTGCTTCGATGACGCTCAGGTAGGAGTCGTGCAACTGTGCGTATTTTGCAACGATGCCGATAGTCACAGATTTTTTCGGATGTAAGAAATCTCTCACACGTTCATTTCGTTTTTTGAGATTTGATTTCTTAAGTTTGAGATGTAATTTCTTCTGAATGAGTTCGTCTACTTTTTGTTGTCTGAATAATTCTGGGACTTGATAGATACTTTCGGCATCAATCGCTTCTATGATGGCTTCTGGTTCAATATCACAAAAGAGGGAAAGCTTGGATTTGATCTTTTTGTCTAACGGAAAAGCTGTTCTACATACGAGGATATCGGCATGGATTCATAAGCTGGTAAGCTCTTTGGTCGAGTGTTGAATTTGCTTAGTCTTCATCTCACCAGAATACGGTAGATAGATGATAGGTGCGACGTGGACGTAACAGACGTTCTCTTTGCCCAAATCGTGCTTCATCTGTCTTATCGCCTCGATGAAATGCGGTCATTCTATGTCTCCGATCGTCCCTCCGATCTCTACGATTGTTATATCATACTTTTTCGCGTTTTTGATTAGCCATGCTTTCACTTCGTCAGTCACATGAGGAATTACTTGAACGGTCTGTCCAAGGTAGTCACCACGTCTTTCTTTTTCTATAATGGATTGATAGATGCGTCCGGTGGTTATGGAGTTATCTTTGG
Organism: Candidatus Absconditabacterales bacterium; assembly: GCA_038211735.1. Classification (GTDB taxonomy): domain Bacteria; phylum Patescibacteriota; class Gracilibacteria; order Absconditabacterales; family Absconditicoccaceae; genus JBBQVK01. The sequence continues at coordinate 221,509 of JBBQVK010000002.1, forward strand.
TGAGATTTTCATTGAGAAATCTTTCATAGTGACCTAGATCAAGGTCGGTTTCAAATCCATCTTCGGTCACGAATACTTCCCCATGTTCATAAGGGGACATCGTCCCAGCATCGATCTGTAGATAGGGATCTAGCTTGGTAATCGTCACCGAATAGCCAGCAGACCTGAGTAATTTTCCGATACTAGACGCTGTAATTCCTTTTCCTAAGCCAGATATTACTCATCAGGTCACGAAGATAAATTTCATGGATGTGCGAAAGAGTAAAATGAATAAAGCTTTAGTGAGCGATTTTCACGTGAAAATAGAACTTAAAAGTTCAGTATTTTTCGTACTAAATTTTAGAATCCTCTAAAATTTCTTACAAAAAAAATCGCGCAGATTTTCTTACGCATTCCGTTATATGAGGACGGCGGAATAATGGAAGAGCAGGTTGAGAAAGAGATATTGACTTAATTATTTTAATATGTATAAACAAACCTTAACAAAAAATTCAAAAAAATATATGTCTGCAATCTTTAAAAATCAACCAGGACATCCCGGTTCGTCTTTCGAGCACGGAGTCCGCACAAATGTCGGCAACCAAGTATCGCAATGGGTGCTTGCTATTGCAATAATTGGTAGCTTGATTGCTACACTCGGTCATCCGTTCATCCTCACCGTTCTCTGGCACGCTTGGTGGTGGGCAGTTGTGGTTTTGTACACGATTAGTGCACGCTACTTTGTCACACAAAGTACTGACGTAAAGCTTGATCAATGGGAAGGAAAGGATGGAAACGATGAAAATGCATTTATGTGGATTTCTCTTTGGCCAGTCATGCTCTTGGGTATTGTATTGAGACCTGATTGGAAAGAAGCAAGAAACCGATTTGTTTGGTGGGAAGGTAAAACATACATCTTCACAAAAAACAAAGCGGGACCACAAGAACTCTGGAGTAACAATCCAGTACTATTACTTTGGGCTGCCTTGTTCCGTCGAGCAAGCCAGTACAATGAACATGTGCAACTCTTGCAGGAGTCTGTTGCGAGTGCACCCATGTTGTTATCTGCAGCGTCGCTTGTTGAACTCACGGAGTTTAAAAGCTCAGTACAGGAAGCGATTGAGTTGTACAACAATGGAGCTATCCGAGATCCGCAGGTGTTCGTCAATCATTTCGTTCAGTATAATTGGAAGAAAAAACCATTAACTGAGAGCATGAAAGCGTATCTGATAGAACAGGCTACGGCAACGTTCGCGACTTGAAAATTGAAAATGAAAAGCGCTGCGGTATTTATCGCAGCGTTTCTCGTATTGGAAAAATTCTTTTCATAAATTTGGAGCTAGACCTCCAAGAAAAAACTATACTTCTTTATCACCTCAGCAAGTTTTTCGGCGAAAGGTTTGTTGACGTCGTTGGCGATTTTGTAGAGTCTGTTGATCGAGGTGTGATGTTTTCAGAGTTTGATGATTTTGGTGATCGTGTCGATATCGAGTTGAACTCATTTTTTGATAAGTTTTTTGGTAGCGATATACATCTCTTTGTCGAGAAGTGAGTCGTAGTTGTACATGCACTCTAGCACAGCCAACTCTTTGTTGGCGATCGCATAACTGTACTTGCCCATCTTCACTTTATGCGTAAACTTTTGGATTTTTTTAAATAAGTTTTGCTTTTTCAGTGTATATTTTTTGAAATGGATTGCCTTGGTGGCGACTATCATCTCTCTTGATTGCTTGGTCGGGTTTACGATGAGAATAATCTCTGGGACTTCGAGATTTTTGAAGTTAAGTTCGAGCGCTTTGAGGCCACCGATGTATCGATCGGTTTTGAGGTAATCTGTGCAGTGATGGTGAAGAATTTGTCGATAGTGGTCTTCCAAAATCAGAAATTCGCTGATATGATCTTCTGGATATTTAACGTAGAATATGGTCTTTTTGATAGAAATGAGGTATCATTTGTTTTTTAGGTAGTAGATGAGTTTGTATGCTTTCGTTTGTGAATACGTAGGCCCCATTATTTTTTCAATAAGCGTTTTGAGATCGTCAGCGTAGATTATTTTCTTTCTCCGTTTTTTTAGAACGGTTGCGACTTCGTGAAGGTAGGAATTTTTCATAATCGGCTTGGATACAAATATCAAAACGAAAAAAATATAAGAATCTTCCCATAAAAAAAAAGAGGAAGTTTCTACTAAAATTATTTGCTTTTCTCTCTTGTATTCGACGAGTTAAAGCCTACAAGTCAGTTAATTAGTTTTACTTTGTCGCCCATTTGGTGTCCATGCAGCAACTTAGACTCGTTACTAATGTAGACTTTAGCAGCAGAACTCTACAAATGGATCAGGTAAAAGCGACCTTTACAAAAGTAGCTAACGCAGTACATGAAGTTGTATTGGAAATTAACTCTCACAAGTTCTTCATCCAGATCAAAGCAGGCTTCAAATCATTGGAACATTTCGAGATCATAGCAGTAAAAGGCTTTATAGAACTCGGTATGAAAATAGTAAAATTACTCAAAAACATAGTAACTAAGCTCTATTTCGAATATTAAGATATAAGATAAAGAATTGCGGCGAATAATTAGTTGATCATTACTTCATTTCCTTGATGTCCAGCGTGTTAATCATATGTCCAGCCTATCTGCTAGCCGGCGGGAAGTCCCACCACTTCCTGCCACAGGGCGGATTTTTTTTTGTTAAAAAATCGTTGTTTTATGTAAAAATCGTGAGAACCGTTTTGCAATGGAACTAAACTTTAGTATACTGTGCGTAGTTATTTATCTTCTTATTTCGTAGCATGAGTGAAAGCGTAATAGATATCGTAGGAGAAAAGCAATTTAAAGAACTTATTAGTAGCTCTGATAAGTTGATAGTTGCGGATTTTTGGGCAGAGCGGTGTGGTCCTTGTAGAATGATCGGTCCAGTGCTGCATGATATTGCTGATAAAAGCGAAGGAAAAGTTATCGTTGCCAAAATAAATGTGGATGATACTGAAAATCAACAAATAGCGCTCGATTTTGGTGTAAGAAGCATCCCGCAAGTTACTATATTTAAGTGAGGTGAAAAAGTTGATCAGTTTATCGGAGCAATTCCGCCTGATCAGATTGCTAAGTATGTGGCTAAGAATTTGGTGTAATGATCTCATATAGATAATCAAAATTACTAGAAAAGCCTCCCGAGATTCCGAGAGGCTTTTTTTAATTCAACTGTTTCGTGGGTCTTCGACACAATGAATGTATAATGATCCACGGGACTAGAAATATTATTGACCAGTGCATTAACGCTGGTAAAAGCTCATCTAACAAGATGAGATCTTTTTCTTCTTGTGAAAGTGTAAAGTACCAGATCTTGTGGCCAGTGGCATTGAAGACTACTAGGGGAATGAACATGTAAGAGAATGCAATTACAATTGTCCAAAGTTGTCCCAGGATATAGCTTCGTGTGAATTTTGATTGGTTTCTGAACATCTCTGTTGTTTTTGTATAACCGTTGATAGCAAAAATGCATGCAAATGACGCGGAGACTATAAAAAACAATAGATACTCAATCACTACAAAGAAAAATAACTTTAAATGATCCATAGTTAATGTTTTTTAGTTCGGTTATAATATAAATACTTATATATATAAGTCAACTCATCGTTATTTTCTTTCTCTAGCGGTTTTATCTCAGTTTCGTATGATGCAGCTCCTTTATAAGTCTTTGACATGACTATGACCAAAAGAATATATCTTACTACGCCGATATACTATGCAAACGCGGCACCACACATAGGAAATGCGTATACCTCATTGATTGGGGATGTGATGGCGAGAGCGAAAAGAATGCTTGGGTATGAGGTGAAGTTCGCAACAGGGACTGATGAAAATGGTCAGAAAATGGTCCAGACTGCCGCTGCTCAGGGCAAGGACGTCAAACTCTTTCTCGATGAGATCGCTGCAGAACATAAAAGGACATGGGATGTATTGCGTGTAAGTTATACCGACTTTATTAGAACGACAGAACCAAGACATCATGAGTTTGTGCAAAAAATGCTACAGAAAACATTTGATGCAGGAGATATTTATCAAGGAGAGTATGAGTGATTGTACTGTGTAGGATGTGAAGCGTTCAAAAAACCTGCAGACCTTATCGAGCGCGATGGTAAAATGGTCTGTCCTGATCATCTCACAGTTCCACAAACACTCAAAGAAAAAAATCGATTTTTCAAACTTGCATCATTTCAGGATCGTTTACAAAAGTTCTACGATGAGCATACTGATTTTTGTATTCCACAGTTTAGATACAATGAGATTCTTTCGTTCGTTGCACAAGGACTAGAAGATTTTTCTATCTCACGTGAATGAAGTACCTTTGGAGTTCCATTGCCGTTTGATGATACAGCGGTTACGTATATATGGTTTGATGCGTTGTATAACTATCTGACGGTCTGTCAGGGAGGTGATGAGGCGTTTCGGAATGAAGGGGAGGTTATTCATCTTATTGGCAAGGATATTGGCCGTTTCCACGCTATTTTCTGGCCGGCTATGCTGATGTCTTCAGGATGGAAACTTCCTGATCAGATTGTGATCAATGGGTACTTTACGATAGATGGTCAGAAGATGAGTAAGACGTTGTGAAACATTATCATGCCGTTGGAACTTATAGAGGAGCATGGGAGAGATCCGTTGGTCTACTATCTCTTTAGTGATAATAAGATCTGAAACGATGGTGATTTCTCTTGGGAGAGATTCATTTCTACCAAAGAACAAACACTCAAGAAATGATGGGGGAACCTTGTCGTAAGAGCAACCACGCTGTGTAGAAAATATGACATAACAACAGTTAGTATGGAAGGCGATGCGAAAGAAAGTCATCAAGCATTGCTTGCACTCTCGACCGCTCAATGAATCCAAGAGAATGGACTCCGAAAACTTTTCGTAGATGGATGGACGCCAGACTATCTTGAAACATATCTCAAGACATTCGACTTAGTATCATATCTAAGAGATTGGTTCCAGCTCGTACAGTTGGGAAATAAACGAGTTGATCAGACCAAACCACGAGAGATTGCAAAGACCGATCTTGATCAGGCAAAAAGAGACCTCCAAGCGCTTGTACGACTTATAAAGGGTACTGCCATTATTTCCGCACCATTTCTATTGGATGGATTTGCACGTTTCAAAGAGTTGGTAAACGTCCAACACCCAGCTTGGGGAAACTATACGACTAATCAGACAACCAATGAGACAGAGGAGTTATTCAACTTAACGGATTTTGACGTGCAGTATAGCGAAGGGTATTTGTATTAATTTCTCTGCATAAAAAAACCTAGCCGTTGCTTGTCTGTGATACACAGAGGCAACGTCTAGGTGGGAGTGAGCTCTTTGTTCGTAGATAGAGTAGTGTTGAATAGTAGTATTTGAAAGGTTAAATACTTTGCATCTGCAGAGATTTTTTCCCGATAAACACTACATCGATGATCACTTTTCCTCTCCATATCCTTTCGCGTTCATAAACAATTACGCAAGGGTAGCAGAGGGCAATTTGTAAATTTCTTCTATCAATCCGCTGGACTGCTTCTGGATATTTCAGATAGACTATATGATTGATCCAGGGAGTTAGTTGATCATACGCGGCGAAAATCTGTAAAAGAACTTCCAAATTACCGTATGAAACGGTCTCTTTTCGTTGTCTGAAGCCTAGTTTAATGATAAGGCTTTCCGTGTAATCTTCCAACTCATATCGCTGTTCGTTGGAAGTTGTCGCTTGTACAATTAACCTTTCACCTGATAGTCCTAAAAGGTCAGGTTGTCTGTACTGCGGGGAGGAATGGAAGGAGATCATAAGATTTTCCCATCCGGATCCGCTACAGGCCAGGTTCGGTAGATACCAGAGATGGTAATAGATTGCCAATACCATCCCACCCAAAAGGGCAGCAGCTAAATAGTTATTTTTCTTCATATGGATAGGATTTTGTTTTTCTTATCTTATTCTATACCCTTATTGTATTGTATGTCAATTAAATCTACGATTCTAGCCCCAAATATTTGCATTATTTGGCATAGAAAGTATACTCTAGTGGGGAATTATTCGGTCGAAATTGTATTTCTTTTTGACCTTCTTTATATCACATTTGGCGCACTATGTTAAAACTCGCAAAATCGATTGGCGATAAGTTGGCGGGGGTTTCATCAGTAGTATCATCAGCGAAAGTAACTACTCCTCAACCTAGTAAAAAAGTTACACACGATGATACGGATGAACCTATACAACCCGTAACGCCTGTCGCAGGCTATATTACGTTTGAAATTAAACCATATAAAGAAAATGAGTTGGGTGTTTCTCACCGAGAAGGATTCTTGGCGAATTTTTCAAGTATCCAAGAACCGATTATTTTTAGCGTGAGATGAAATAGATGATCGATAAGACTTTTTATGCATACGCCAGCAAAATATCAGGGCTATGTAGAGAGTGTCTTCTATGCAACCTTTTCAAGTTCTGATATTACGATATTACAAAATCATATCTCTCATGATACCGCAGGGCACACCTTTATCAAATTTTCAAATGAGTGTGAGTTCTACGATAGTAGTGAGTTTAGTAAGGGTGGAGCATATGTAGACCCGTTCAAAGATGTCCTTTCTATCTACTCTAGTATTCCCGAAGAGGCAGAACTTGTCGTGCAATATACGAATAAGTTCGATGTGAAAGAGTCTGGACGGAAGAAATTTATGGGGCAGGTTAAAAAGTTCTTTAGCTATTTCACAGGCAAAAAAGACGAAAAGGAAAAATCGAAAGAAGAGATAAAGGATGAGAAACATGCACAGCAAATTAAGAAGTCTGGAAGAGATGTCTTATTTTCTGTAAGTTACAAAATCAATAATCTACCAGGTCAGTCAGGCGAACAGCTCAATAAAAACATCTTAAATGTCTTCGATAAATTTTTGTATGAAGGATCACTCAAGCCAGTAAAGGAACCAGCATTTGTAAATGCGAATATCAATGCGTTCGTGAACTTCTTCCATCTGCCCACCAAAGCAAATCTTAATACGGCGCTTCATTACACAGAATATCGTAAACTTCCTTTCCCTACGAATGTTCCTACCAGAGCAAATAGTGGTGAAAACGAAATTACCTTATTGTGATATACCGATCACAAAGACAAAGCAGTAAAATTTGGTATCAGAAAAGAAGATAAGTTTAGACACGTCTATATCGTGGGTAAGACGGGAATGGGTAAATCGACATTGATCTCAAATATGGTAAGATCCGATATGATTACCAATAATGGATGCGCAGTGTTGGATCCTCATGGCGACCTCGTAGAGGATGTGATGGCACATTTACCTTCACGACGCACCAATGATGTAATTATTTTCGATGTGAGTGATACAGCAAATCCAGTAGGATTTAATATCTTGGAGTATAATCACCCAGAACAAAAAAATCTTATTGCTTCTGGAGTAGTATCGATCTTCAAAAAGTTATATGAAAATAGTTGGGGGCCAAGATTGGAGTATATCTTGAGAAATGTGATGCTTTCGATTATGGAATATCCAAATGCGACACTCATGCATGTCGTACGCATGCTCACTGATAAGCCGTTTAGAGAAGAAGTGCTTTCGTATGTAACTGATTCTGTGGTCTTAAAATTCCGACGTGATGAGTACGATAAATGGAACGACAACCAGAGAAATGAAGCGGTTGGACCTATTACCAACAAGATCGGTCAGTTCTTATCTTCTCCTATCGTGAGAAATATTTTTGCACAACCAAAGAGTAAAATAAATCTTCGTGAGATTATGGATCAAGGGAAAATTTTACTGATCAACTTAAGTAAGTGAAAGATCGGCGAAGATAATGCATCGATGATCGGTTCGTTCTTGGTAAGTAAGTTTCAGATCGACGCGATGTCGAGAGCAGATATGGACTTCAGAGATAGAAGAGATTTCTACTTATACATCGATGAGTTCCAAAACTTTGCAACAGATTCGTTTGAAAATATTTTGTCAGAAGCGAGAAAGTATCGCTTATCATTGATCGTAGCAAATCAGTTCACGTCGCAGATCCAAGAAAATGTCAGAGACGCGATCTTCGGAAACGTAGGGACTATCGTCTCATTCGGGCTCTGATACGACGATGCAACTATTATGTCATCCCAATTCAAAGAGCTTATTACGCCAAATGATCTCTTATCACTTCCTAAATTTAAAGGATATATCAAACTAATGATCGATGGTGTCACTGCAGATCCGTTCAGTATGACCACCTTCCCATTACCACAATCTGAACTTTCCAAAGAGATCAAAGATAAGATCAAAGCACAATCTAGACAGCGTTACTCGATGGATAGAGATAAACTTGAAAAATTATTGAAAGTTCGATATGAGAAAAAATTCACCGCTGCTGAAAAAATTGCAGAGCAGGCGCAAGCTGAAGCGAAAGCGACAGCAGGAGATTGACCTGCGTTTAGTTCTGATGATGTTAAAATTTGATCGGTGTATGAAGGCTACGTGAAATTGAAATATAACTATGGGATCTTCGTCACCGTCAAAGGAGTCGAATGACTCTTACATAAATCCCAAATCAAAATTCCTGCAAATCTTCCACCAGAACAACGAAAAGATCTCTACCAGATAGGTGACAGAATTTCAGTGAAAGCGCAAGAGTTCAAAGAGATCGATGGAGTGAAAAGGGTTGTTTGGAGCCAGTTGTAGCCTACTTGAAGTTATTTTCTAATGATTGATTTATAAGATGCGTAAGGCATTGTCTTGTTAGATTGAGCATGAAATCAGTGATTTATATGGAGCCAAGATACTCTTTTAGATTTCCACTAATTGCTTTCTCATCGCCTCTCTCGCTATAGTAGAGCAGTAAGATTTGCTCTATTTTTTGTTTATCGATTCAGAGCTGATCGAGAATCTCTTCGAGAGAGTTGTAGTTTTGATGAATGCCATAGCGTTCGAGATAGCTAAGAAATGCTACGACGAAAGCTCTTCCTTCGAGGTGCTGTAGTTCATTGAGATATTTCATGCGAACATTGACGAGGAGTTGTTGATGTGCTTTATGGTAGGAGGTGTATGCTCTGATCACTTTAACAATGCGCACCAACAGATATCCCAAAATAATTCCACAGACAATGAGTGCAATTATAACCAAAACTCCGCCTACGCGGTATTTGAGGAACTCTAGAGGCATATTAGGTCGCGTAGGAAGATGGATGTCCATTAGAGCGAGAGAAGAAGCAAAAGAGTAGCAAGCCAGAGCACTCGTTGAGGAGAGGCTTTTTCAGAACGCGGTGCTGTTTGGTTTGACGAGAGTAATTCGGGGCTTATGGTGTAATCACTATGTAGGTTTGTTGCAAGGGTTTCCCCGAGTCCATCATTTCTTCCTACTGCTTGTGCAGATAGTGTTTTGCCATCCGCATCGGTCATTGATTGAGGTTGGGTAGTTCCAAGCGCTATGATGGTGAACGTATTTGTCTTGTGAGTTGATGTATCAAGAGCATCTAGCGTAGCGTTTGTCGCAGTGCTATTAAAATCACTGAGTAGAATATAGTTGTGCATACTACCAGTGTCTTGGAGCGCATATGCTACAGCACTAGTGTATTTATTGCCTTTGTTTTCTTCTAGTGAAGAGAGCGAATCAAGCGAACGTGTATGCAGCAATGAAAGTTTTTCTAAAAACACTTCTGTATCTTCTGTCGGTGGGACGATATAGCTTACAGTATCAGTAGTAAAAGCGATTAAGCCGACTGAACTTTTATTTTCCAAAACATACTTTGTAATCAGTTTTTTTGCATAGTCCAATCTACTAAGTGATCCTGGCATATCGATGGTATTCATTGAGGTAGAGAGATCTATGAGTATCACTGTCGAAGAGGCAGTTGAAGTAGCATTTGTTGTGGAGTAGGTCGTTCGTCCATATCGCGCCAAAAGTAGCGCTCCTATTACCAGAGATAACAACTTTAATAAAATAACTCGTCTATATGTTTTTAGAAGCATTTCTTAAATGAGAGGTTCACCTTAACAGGCTAAAAATTATAAAATGTCGCTCTCATACTGCTAATCAGCCTTGCAAATGCAACCCAAAACCCTATTTATAGACAAACCACCCGGTTTATTTGTGTTAAAAATATTTCTCTCATGAAAGATCGTTTTCCTAAAAAATATGACCCTAGTTTCGAACAAGCATTGTATCACGAACGAGAAGAGGCGGGGTATTTCACGCCCGAACGTGTTGCACAACATACAGGAAGAAAACCTACTGGCAAGTTCATTATCTCTATTCCGCCTCCTAATGTAACGGGGGTTTTGCATATTGGGCATGCACTTACCTTAGCTATTGAAGATACAATGGTAAGATATAATCGTATGCAAGGTAAAGAGACCTTATGGGTCCCTGGAACTGACCATGCAGGAATTGCTACGCAAATAGTAGTAGAACGCCAATTGCAACAACAAGAGAAAAAGAGCAAGGAAGATCTGTGAAGAACGGGATTTTTGCAGCGTGTTCGAAAGTGGGTCGACTACTCAAGAACGACTATGATGAGTCAGACAAAACGTATGGGAGCATCTGCTGACCGGACCAGAGAGCAGTTTACGATGTCTGAAAAACTTTCTCGCTCAGTTAGAAAAGCATTTAAAACACTTTTTGAACAAGGCAAAATCTATCAAGACACCTATATGGTTAATCGGTCTCCTGATGCGAAGACGGTACTATCAGACTTAGAAGTAGAATTTGTACAAGAAGAAGGAAAGATGTACTATATCAGATATTTCGTCGAAGGGAAAGGTGATAATATTACTATCGCTACCGTTCGTCCTGAAACTATTTTCGCTGATGTTGCAATCGCGGTGCATCCAAAAGATAGGAGATACAAGAAATGGATTGGGAAGAACGTCCTTATTCCTATCGTAAATAGAACTATTCCTGTGATAGCTGACGACCGTGTTGCTATAGATTTCGGTACTGGAGCATTGAAAATAACTCCTACCCATTCACAAACAGATCGAGAGATTGCTAGAGATCATAAACTTCCTATGGACCGTTTTGCGTTTGATCGCAACAATAAATTTACTCACTGGGCTGGAGACGAGTTAGTCGGATTAAATATCTATGACTATCTAGAAAATATGTTGCACCAACTCGGGGAGATCGGCAACTTAGTTGAGACAAAACCTCACGTTTCAAGTGTACCGTACTGCACCAGAACGGGATGTAGAGTACAACCCATGCTTTCACAACAACGGTTTATGGACGTGCAAGAGGCAGCTGATCGTATCAAGGTTCGCTTCGAAAAACAGGAAGTCCAAGTATATCCAGAAAGATTTATCAATACCTTCGAACAACGATTAGGCGAAATTAAACCACGATGTATCAGTAGACAGCTCTGGTGGGGGCATAGAATTCCAATCCGATACGAAGAATGAGAGAAGGGGGTTATCGTAAGACATGCATTCGACGAAGAAAATGTACTCAATATGAAATCAGGATCAAACAGCGTCCTTTCGTTGATGATCTTCAATTTGATTGCAGATAATCGTTTACCTAATCCGTTCAATATCGAACAGTTATTAGAGCTTCTTATGCAGACGAGTTTGACTGCACATGAAGGAAAAATCCGAGAAGTGTATACCACCTTATACAAAAAGAAGTTTAAGGATGCAAAAGCTAAACAAGAAGAGATCAAACAGATCCAAGCGATCTTTGGTAGTTTGGAAAAAGCAAAGAGTGATGCAATTGTAGAGCTTGGTGGGAAGATCGTAGACTTGCTCGATAAGTCTGCAAATATTGATATCCAAGGTGATAAATATCTGTTTGAGTATTATTCCAAAGGTGAAAAAATTATGGTCCGCCAAGAAGAAGATGTCCTAGATACCTGGTTCTCATCAGGGTTGTGGCCATTTAGTATTTTATGACGGCCGGAGGAGACCCCTGACTTGAAAAAGTTCTACCCAAATACCGTTATGGAGACGTGATATGATATCATATTCTTCCGAGTAATTAGAATGATGTTGATGGGCGAGATGTTGATGGATGAGATGCCATTTGAACATGTCTATCTACACGGATTAGTGAAAGATGACCAAGGCAAGAAGATGAGTAAGTCTAAGGGAAATGTTATGGATCCATTGAAACTTATTGATCAGTATGGAGCAGATGCATTGAGAGGGGCGTTACTGCTGGGAAATACACCTGGTAACGATCAGAAATTCCAAGAGCAGAAAGTCGAATATGTTGCAAGATTCCTAAATAAACTTTGGAACGCATCAAGATTTGTAGCTATGAGGGCAGCAGGCGACGGAGACAAACAGATAGAACTACACTATGAAAAAATTGGCAGAGAGATTGAAAAAAACAAAGCGCAACTCAATGATTACGATATTTGGATGATAGGAAAGTTGACTGATCTTATTTCGCAAGCAGAGAAATATATGGCGAAGTTTATGCTTGGTGAGTCGTTACAAGAAAGTGTCGATACGGTCTGGCATGAGTTTTGTGATTGGTATATAGAAATCGCAAAAGTTAAAAACTCTCCAGTTACTGACCAAGTTATGCTGTATGCGCTTGGGACGTTCTACAAAGTGCTCCATCCTTCACTGCCCTTTGTGACAGAGAAGCTATGGGAGTTGGTAGGATTTACCTGACCTTTGATGATTAGTGAATGGCCGTTACCACTCGCAATCGGTGATAAGAATTACAGAATAAATATGCTTATGGAGATGATTGCACATCGGCGCCAACTCAAAACGCAGGTGACCGATAAGCCGCATGAGAAGATTAGTATTTTCGTGCAAGGTAATAAAGATATTCAACTCTTAGTGGAACAGCATTATGATCTTGTCCGTGATATTATCAAAGTAGAGAATATTTCTTACTATGAAGAACATCAGGAGATAGAAGATGGATGGCAGATTGCCATGCTTATGGATATAAAACTTGGAGCAAAAGGAATCAAATCGGTAGACCGGAGAATCACGCTTGCAGACTTAGAGAAGCAAGTCGCAGAAGAAGAGCAGTTCCTTCAGAGAATGAGAGGGATGTTCACCGGTGATTTCGCAGCAAGAGCGCCAGAAGGCGTTATCAAAGAGAAGAAAAAGAAGATGGAAGAGGTCAAAAGCAGAATCGCTGCTATGCAATATGAGATCAATAAGATTAAGATGGAGAGGAAGTAAAATCAACTCAATCGATGACGTAATTCTCTTTATTTATATCCAATTAAAATGAAAAAATTACTCTTACTGTTTTGTTTAAGTTTTGGCTTATTTGTAAGCACGACTCATGCAGCAGAAGTTGACTGATCTTTCGATATTCGTATGGAAAGTGATAAGGGAGATTACATTGGACAAGGAGAAAGCCGACACTTCAATGATGAGAATGATGATCATTTAAGTTTCAGTCGATATAATAGTCAAGAAAATGCCTACTCATTTGAGGTAGAGTCATTTTCTTTAGGCACACCACTTCGTTTTGTGTTTGAATGAAAGGCATGAGCCTTAAAAAAATGAAATTACTATCCAGCAAAAAGATATCCTTTTAATGACTCGTACAATGGTATTAGTGTTTGAGGAGATGGTAGAGGATGCAATGAAATTTTGTGAGGTTTTTATGTACATGAAATATCAGTTAATAGTGAAGGAGAATTATCAAAAGCAGCTATTGATTTTGTTCAGTATTGTGAGGGGTGAGAAAAAGGTCTTTATGGATCAATTAGATATAATTCGACGATTAAATCTTCTTGTACAAGTAATTCTTGTGACAAAGTAATTGAATTAATAGAAGATAAGAAAGTAGTATCATCAAACTCAGATAGTGATGAAATAAGTGATGAAGAAACACAAATGGCGCTTGAGTTGTTTAAGAAGTTCCAACAGAAGTATCCTGTGTTTTATAAGACATGTATAGAACCAAGTTTTTCGGATCTTTCTACAAATATTATGTTAGAAAATGATGCGTATTATTTTAACGTATATGCCTGTAAGTGAAGATATATTAAAGAGTTACAATATTTAAATATTGTACTGTCGAAAATTTTAGGTGAAAGATCTTCAGGAAACGAAGATGTTAATTTATCAGATAGCGAACTACGCCAAGCAAGAACAGCAATTGAGAATGTTGTTGAAAAGATTGATAATGTAAGAGAAAGGTTAGATGATGCAGGGAAATTAGACACGAGGATAGATATCGTACTTTCTGCACTAGCATATGTATTTGAAATATGAAAACTTGGAATAGAAATACAATTGAATAGATAGGATATACATTTCTAAGGATAAGACATCTTCGTAGGAGCAATGATTTTTTTATCCTCACTAGATGTACAATGCACACGTTCATCCTCATCTGATCGCATCGTCCTGACTCTCAATCGTCCAAGGTCGGACACTATATTGAAGCTGTGATACATAAAACACAACCTGGTGATACTACATTTGTATACGATCTAAGAAACAACCCTTTGCCTCTCTGGAATGAACGATTTTGGGAGAAAGAAAGCGAAGAGTATAAACAGTTCTATGATTCTACACGAGGAGCAATCGAAGCTGAACTTAAGAAAGCAGACTCACTAGTCATTATCTCGCCTGAGCGGAGCGGTATGGCTGCGCCTGGGATTAAGAACTTTATATTATATCTTTCGCCTCATTTAGTGTGAAATAAACCATCTTTGTTGGTGTCTGTCTCATCGACTAATCATGGAGGACATTATCCAATTGCAGAACTTCATATGAGTAGTGCGAAAAATACACAGTTGTGTTATATTCCTCAGTACGTGGTCGTAAGTAATGTCAAAGTAGTGCTCAATGACGATGAATTAAAAAGCGAAGACAAAGCTGATGAGTACATTAGAACTAGACTCCAATATTCACTTCGTATGCTCCATGAATATAGCAAAGCGTTTCAACAGATTAGGGCAAGTGGCGTAGCAGACTTTACGACGTATGCGAATGGTATGTAATATCTTGAACAGGCCTTATTTACTAGTATTTTCGTTGTTGCACCGCTTTCTATTTTCACTATAAATTTGATATCTTATTTTCCTAGATGCTATGAAACTCTTTCGTCGCCTTCTGTTATCGTTGTTTCCGCAGAATGTCTTGGATCAGCAAATGAACCCAGCGAGTATGTTCGTTTCGTTTATCTCTCCCAAGCAGTTTTTCTCGGTGGTAAATAGAAGAATGGTTGAGAACTATAAACTTAATTTGTTTGACGTAGGGTTGGATCCTTTTGAAGTGAAAATCTGATTCGGAGAACAACCAATGGTGAATGTGAAAGATATAGATTTCTACTATGCATATAATGCAACCGCGAATTTGAATGGATGGACGTTTTATACTCCTTCAACACTGGGGACTGCAGTAAGTTTGGTAGTTGCTTCATTTACTTCAAAGATTTTCAAAGGGACGCATCATAGTTATTTCGCGTGTTTTCTGATTACCGTCTATTTACTCACCTTTGTGTTCGTAGCTAGAATCAAGGTTTTCCCGTATACCGATAGAGAAAAGAATTATTCGTGGTTCGTAGATGTGTTCTTCGCATTTTATAGACTCACTCTAGAACAGTACGGAAAACAGATCGATGATAGAAAAGTAGCAAAGATTAAAACGGCGTTGTTGCAACAGATACAACTATTCTTTATGCTATTCTACTTCTATCAGAGAATCAATAAATTATTCTCAAGCCCGAACATCTCTGACAAAGAGTTCTATCAACGACTGTTCTATGAAGAACTCAAAGGAAAACAAAAAACTATGGTCAATACGTTTGTAAGCAATGCTCAGACATTTGCAAAAATAAAAGCGTTTAGCGATGTCGATAGAGAGATTATAAAACTTGTTGCTCCAGCGGATATTCTTATCAGATATTTGCTCCAATGAGAAGATACGTTTGTGATTGTTGATAAACTGATCGCAGGCTTGTATGATCGTGAACAAATTGAAGAACTAATGGTAAGTTTTCTCAAAGGTGATGATAGATTTGAAGAGTTCATCCATACTATAATTGATCGACGTTATTTCAAAGATCATTACTTTCAAGGAATTCAGAAGCTTACGACTCATAAATTCAGACTCACCAACGATTACGAAATGAACCAAGAAATAGACTCGTTTATCTCATCTATTGAGGAATCAGGCGGGATTAAAGGCATGAAAATGCCAGATAAGCTTAAGCAAGAGTCGATGATGATGGATAGATTGGTACATTTTTATGTGACCTATTTAGGTGGTCTGCGAGTAGCAAGAGGTGATAACTTTTACCTAAGACTGTTCCGTAAAGAACTTATTGATGAACTTATTGCTGATCAAGAACTGCCATCGTTGAAGCAGGATGCATTATTTTTCTATGGGGGACTGTTGTACAACTATAGTAAAAATGTGTTCTACTATAAGTATGCCTTTGATAATGTGAGAGCAGGGCATAACACATTCCACCTTCCTTACAAAGCAGGATTCAAAGAGGTCTATTCAAATATGTTTATATTAAAACTGTTCGATGAGAACTTCGTAAACACTATCTTACAAGACATTAATAAAAAAACATTGAAGATCTTTGTAACCAATAAAGATATCTTACGTGTGTTTAAAAATACGTTGGGAGCGAATATTTCTACATTGATGAAAGCTAAAAAGGATAATTTAATCGATGAATTGTATGGAAAGACGAGTTTCTTTTTGCAGTCTATCACTCATTTTCTTCCTACGCTAAAAAAACAACTTACCGATACTGATATAACCAATCTTAGAGATAATCTCTATACGCTTGATTTATGGCTTTGGATAGAGGCTTTACAGGTTCTTGCTGAAAACGAAACCGATCTCGCGACAACGTATGGTGACCTTAGTATTTTGGGGATAGTGGCAGGGATGAGAGATACATTGTTTTGATTTCTATTGCGATATACCTATGTCCAGAAAGAGGCGAGGGATGCAAAAGTAGATCTTCATCTGCAAGTGTTAAAAAAAGTCTACATAGTCGATGTATTAAATATTGCTGAGATATACCATACCTATTTTGAGAATATGATTGAGCAGTTGGTGATTAGATACCATCCTATCTTAACACAATGGATCAGTCTGGATGACAATCAAAAGTATTTTGCTATCGGTGTAGGAAATTGGATTTCAACCACTGATGGAAAGAAAGACGAGCAAATACTTGCTGAGATAGCTGGTGAAGATATTGTCTGGTTTAGAGGATATCTTAAGACGATTGCGTATTACAATAAGAGATATGTTATTCCGAAATAGGAAGAGAATTTTGACAGAATATTGAAAATTGAGGGTGGAAAGTTGAAAATGATAACTACTATATCGTTTTTACTTTTCATATAATATGGTCCAATACACTATCGTTGAATCTTCCTTTAGTTTTTCTTTACAGATTATTTCATTTTACAGGCATTTAACTGAATCCAAGAGGGAATATATTATAAGCAAACAACTCTTACGCTCCTGAACTAGCATTGGGGCTAATATTAGAGAAGCTCAACAAGGTGAAAGTAAAAAAGACTTCCTGCATAAAATGAATATTGCGCTTAAAGAAGCTAATGAAACTATTTATCGACTTGATTTACTGTCTCAAGATCAGCAATATATTACCAATTATGAACAATTTACTTCTTTACATAGTAAGAGTAATGAACTTATGAAAGTATTAATTAAAATTGTCAAAACGACGAAGAAAAATCTTTGAAAATTATAAACCCTCAACCTTTAACTTTCAACCCTCAACTTTCAACCCTCAACCTTTAACTTTCAACCCTCAACCCTCAACCTTTAACTTTCAACCCTCAACTTTCAACCCTCAACCCTCAACTATGATCATCATCCGAATCTATTTGCTCCTTATCAACCTCGCCACTTTTTGTGTATGGGGACGAGATAAACGTCAGGCGAGAGTAGATCAAAGGAATCGTATTCCTGAGAAGAAACTTTTGTGGTTGGTAGCAGCGGGCTGAGGTATAGGAGCGCTTTTGGGGATGCAGACGTTTAGACACAAGACTATCAAATGATCATTTTTGCGAAAAGCCTTGGTGACCATTGGACTTTGGATTGTTGTTGGTACAGTTGCATTAGTAACATTTGGATCATAAAACAATGTAAAAACTCACTTCTATTTTTGCAAATTATTGACTTTCTAGCTATACTTTAGGTGATATAAAAGCAGCGTTTTTGAGGCTTCTTTTTATGCTTTCCAAACAAACGATCTTTTATTAGAAAGAACTAATGAGTCAAATGAATCAACCTGACGTTCTAGAACCTATCACAACTCCTGCGAAGCCTAAACACGCTCCTAAACCGGCAGAAAAACCTCGTATTCCAGAAAAACCCTTACCAAACCCATTCGAACCTATCGGGCCGCAACCATGAAGTTTACCAGCACCGAAAGCATAACGATGACTAGCAGACTACAAGAAGATAATTGATCAGTATCTAACGTCCCAAAAGGCGTCAAGATAGATTTTTCGGTCCTGGAACATTTGATGAAAGGTACACAAGGAGAGGAAGAGAAAACTATCTTGCAAGACCTTTTAGCCAAAGAGAAAGAACGTGTAGCAGAACAAAAGTTGCATATCTCTCCAGAGTTTGATCCTAGCCAACTTGGATGGACATTACAGGAGGTTGCACATAGAGAAAAAAAGAGCCGTGGGGAACTTATCCAGTTGGTGCAAGAGATGATTCAGACGGAGTTTGGATTAGATGAGAAAACAATGCCAAAAATTTCATTTAAGTTTGGAAATAAAGATGGTATTGCACAACCACCTATAGATGCTTCGACCTACCAAAATACTTATACAATTTCATCCGATCTTACTCCTACTGAAAAAGCTACACTTGAACAGGAACAGCAGGTCAGACATCTACAAAATCTCCTTATCACGTGATCAGGACAGAGAGCTTTTCAACTCTTGGACAAGTACAAAAATCAGATCGATACTATCGATCCAAACCTTTTTCAAGAGTATCACGACTTGATCACTACCCAACTAGACCACCTGCATAGAAGCGATCCAAACACGCTTTGACCCAGATATAATACAGGGATTAGCAAACTAATTGTAAGTAGTCAAGGAATAAAACTCCATATCGAAGCAGATATTTTCCCTGTTCTAGCTCATGAGATGATGAAAGGAGTGACAGAATATTTAAGTATGAATAGATACAATGGTATTTCTGAAGAGATGAAAACCGCTATTTTATCAGTGGATGAGTATCAAGACGAGCATCGACAAATGCTTATATGAGGTCAGCTGTGGAGACAACTCTATTTCTGCATTCAAGAAGCTACCTATGAAGTAGCAGATACAGAAGGATTAATTGACGGGAAAACACCAAAACAATACTTCGTACCAATCTATCAAAGAATAAATCAGCTTCCTGCACAAGAGTATCTTGCGTTTATAAAAATGCTGACTGATGGAGGAGATGGAAAAAATGCAATCGGTCGTATCAAGCAGATTATTGAAACCCTTCAAGAAGAATATCAGGCATATCAAGCTCAGCTCCAAGCTACCAAACAAAAAATCTATACCCAAGCTGATATAGAAAAATCACTTCAGGCCAAAAGATCACCAGAATGCCAAGTATTCTTAACTCAATATCAATCTCAACTAACTGGGAAATTGAAAGAGTATTATCCTTCATCCTTAGCACCCAAAGCGATTGAAAGATCAATAATTACAAAAATAGAAAAGTACTTTGCAAATGGTACAGTTGGAGCAGTAATGGAAGAGCTACCAATAGAAGGCCCGAATACGGAGACTCTCGATGAAAACAAACAACAACAAGAAACAGAAAAGATATCTAAACTTCAATGACAAGCGCTCTACGATCATATTGTTGAAGTAGTTGTAGAACTTCAGAAAGAGCTTCTCAGAGTATCTGCCTTAAAAGAACTGTATAACGAGAAACGAACAAAGCTTAAAGGACAAGGAGGAAAAGGGAAAGAGCAGGTTGTGTATACTATCAAAGATATAGAACACGCAGAAGAAAAGCTTTCCAGAAATCCTTCCTTTGCACAGCAAGTTTCAACACGTATCCAAGAGTATAGCATCTTGAAGCTTTTCCAAGATCATAAAATGCATACTGGTCTTATAAATGAACTTTATGCAAAACTCATTAGTTTAGATGATCTCAAACCAGAATTTGTGCATGATTTCGGTGAGTATCAGCTATACAACTTACGAACTGCAGACCAGTTGATAGATGAATGATTAGAGAAAAATCTCTGACATTGTGTTTCAGGTCAAGCCAGTAATGTAGCAAATGGAAGCGTGGTTATCTGGAGCGTGAGAAGTAACAACCATAAAAATCCTTTAAACCTTCAAACAAACGCCTTTTATACTATTTGATATAACCCTTCTTCTCGTACTATTATCCAACGAAAGTGATACGAAAATAAAACAGTGACGAGTCATGATGGAAATAAAAATGAGATGTTGGAGATTCTCACGTGGTTATGTAAAAACTATAAAATACAGTCAGTAAATGATCGGTGAAGCGTTATTCAAGACGATGAAATTCTGCGAGATGATATGACTGTTACGGATAGTGACAATGATAATTCTGTGATTAATAAATTAATGGATGGAAAAATCCCTTTACTGAATAGACCGACTAAGCTTTCGATCCCTTATAACCTCTCTATAGTAGATGTAAATGAAATATGCAAATTGTCATGATACGCCTTTGATCTAACATTTCTGGAACAAAAACAAAAAAATCAACTTGAATACATTGCGGGATCATTAGTAGACAATAATACATCAATTTCATATCCTAACTTGGGGAAAGTAGATTGACGGGTTGATATAAGAGAAGCAGAATCTCACTCCGTTGTTTTTCCAAGCCTTGAGAGTGTAAAAGGATGTATTTACAAAGCTCGAGAAACAACGTATTTGCTCGACTGAAAAGAAAAGGAACTACCCGAAGCTCCTGCCCTTATACAAGCACAGCAATCTGCTATGAGAGAAATATGGTGAGAAGATAATGAACTCTATAATGGATGTGATATGCTTCGTGCGCAATGATTCATTACATATGAGAAAGATTCTCAAGGAGATTGGTGTACTAGATTTCCTATACTAGGGCTTTCTGTCCGTCATGAGTACCTAAGATCTGATAAGATGAAACAGTGAGATTATTACGACTGAAAAAATGACTACAAAACATATACAGACAGTTACTTACTTTCAGATGAGTCGTTGAAGGGACACAGAGACTGTATCTATAAGAACACCATAGACCGACAAAAACAAGCGCGGAAAAACGCAATGGATGAAGATTGTTATAATAAAGGATATATGCGACAAAAAAAATCACAACTTGATGTAATATTATCAGCGCTTGCGGGGCAATTAGGTATTTCTTATAATCCAAATAGTACAGATGAGCAAGAAGTTGTAAAAGCATATATGTATTTGAGAGGTGCACTTGGACGGGAGTGGATGAATACAGAGTATGAAACCTGAAAAGAATGAGATAAATATTGACAAGGTGAGAATAGTATTTTCGGTAGTCGTTGGGTCTTGTTTTGCAATAATCATTATCAGAGGATCTACCGGGTCGACGGCGATGATAATGACTGTTCGATTCCCCTCATTAGGCTTACGTGATAGTATCTCCTGCCCGATGACCCCGATGCAATCGGGGTGAGATCGGGGGTATCTTTTTCATATTTTTAGACTTTTTATCTTTCGGATAAACTGCCCCGACTTGTTCGGGGCAGTTTTTATTCTTCCGGATAAAATGCCCTGACTTTCTCGGAGAACTTTTTATCGCTATATTCAAATTCCTGAATGCCCGAGAGCAGTAGTACATATCAGTTAAAAGCGCACTATCTTTATATTTTCAACTCTCCATTTTCAATTTTCCACTAGCTCAACCTTTTCGTCTCAATCTTCCATTTCCCTGGCTTAATATCTCCCAAACGTCGTTTTCCTATTTTGATTCTGTGGAGTTTGAGGGTAGTGTATTTGAGGGCTTTGAGCATACGTCTGATCTGACGGTTTTTCCCTTGATCTAAAACGACAACCAATCGATGTCTGCCTTTGGAATCAGGTTGATACGAGACTGAGACGCATTTAAGAAGTTCAGCTTCGGTAGCTTGTTCCGTATCTTGATCTTCAAGAAGATCGCCTTTGCGTGCTGGTGTTCTTCCTCCAGAAAGAACAGTTTGTTTTTGATTTCAGCGTCTTTGGGATTTGTTATATCTAGAGGAGTGGTCTCCACGAGGTTTAAATTCTGCTTCCTCTTCCTGTACATCTTGTTTGCCATAGACCATATCACCTTCAGGAGTGACCATAAATCATTTCGTACATTTTTGAATGTCTTTGGATTTGAATGGCTCTTTGATTTGTACTTCATAGACCTTGTAAACGCTGTTGCCTGGATGTTCATAATATTCAACGAGCTTAGTATCATTGGTTAACAAGAGCAGTCAAGAACTTTCTTTATCCAATCTTCCGATATAGTAGAGCTCTTTATGCCGGCGTTCAGGAAGCATGTCATAGATAGTCTTGTTATGTTTGTCTGCTTTTGAAACAACATAGCCAACGGGTTTGTGAAATAACACAAGCCTTGGTCTATGAATAGGAAAGCTCTCTATTGTTTGAGAAAAGTTTTCTCCATCAGGAAGATCAATAGTGAGTACATCTCCTATCTTGAGCTGTTCATCGAATCACGTCACTTTTTTCTCATTTAGAGAAATTGCTTGTTCGCGAAGCATGTCGGCGAACTCTCTTCTGGTTATTTGGTGGGTCTTTTGGAGATACATAAGAAGTTTCATCTGGACGTTTTGGGGTGTAACAAAGGGTAAGAGTGGCTTTTGAGTCTATTTTGAGTATAAGGATGTTATTTAGCAAGTAAAGCACGTAAAACAAAGGATGATCAAGAATAAATGGGTAGACGACCCGTATACCAACAAAGCCAGAGCGGAAGGCTATGTCGCCAGAAGCGTCTATAAGCTTGAAGAGTTAGATCAGAAGTATAGCTTGATCACTAGTGCGACCAAGACAGTTTTGGATATTGGATGCGCCCCAGGTAGCTGGCTGCAGTATCTTTCTAAGAAGGTTACAAAGTGATGAAAGTCAAAAATTATCTGATTCGATATTAAGCCTACAGAAGTTAATCTTCCTCAAGTTACGACTTATGTGCAAGATATTACTGGTCGTGATGCCGTAAAGAAAATATTGGAAGAAGAAGAGATTGCGCAGTTTGATTTGATAGTTTCAGATATGGCGCCAGATACCGGAAGCCAGTCTGATGTAGATGCGATGAGAAGTATTGCTCTTATTCAAAAGACACGATGGTTATACGAGAGCTATCTCGCACCGACGGGGAAGTTTGCTATTAAAATTTTTATGGGCCCTGGATTTGATGCGTTTGTTCGTGAACTGAAAGGAATTTATGGGGGAAGCAATATCGTGGTATTCAAACCCAAAGCGTGCAGGAAAGGGAGTAAGGAGACCTATATTGTGAAACGTTCGTAAAGTAAAAAATGGAGAATGGAGAATGGAGAATGGAGAATGGAGAATGGAATTGATAATTTGCTCATTTGTTGTATACTGCAAATATCTAGCATATAGAGAATAACATAAAATAGTCAAGATGCCTTTATTCATATAAGAGGTGAATTTTAGAGTATGATCGTAGGATTGGTAGGAAGAACAAATGTAGGGAAATCGACTCTTTTCAACAGGCTGTTGGGAACGTTTAGGGCGATTGTGACAGATATTCCTGGGACAACTAGAGAGCTCTTGCGCGAGGAGACCGTGATCAAAGGAAGAGCAGTGACGTTGGTGGATAGTCCATGATTGGACACCTTCGCGCAAGAGCTCCCTTTCCTCCAAGAAATAATTGATACAGCAGATATCATACTTTTTGTTATTGACGGAAAAGCATGACTGACGCAGCATGATGAGTATATCAAAAATATGATTTTCAAAGCTAACAAAAAATCACGCACAATCTTAGTCGCGAATAAGATGGACTCCAAAGTCTATAACAAAAACATTATGAGTTTACTTGGTGATTATTATGCGTTATGATTTGAAGAAGTTGCACCCTTGTCGGCATTTCAAGAAGAAGGAGTAGAAGAGTTGTGGGATCGCGTTAGTAGAGTCGCAGAACAAGAATGAGTAGAGAAAAAGAAAAAAACGCAATTGAAGCCATGAGAAAAAGCACCTATTCCTTTGGCGATCGTTGGTCGCCCAAATGTAGGGAAATCAACGCTGCTTAACACCTTTACCGGTGAGCAGTTTGCACATGTAGAAGATACGCCAGGTACCACATTAGACTATATTAGAGCTGAGTTTTCTTTCGCAGGTAAATCATTTAGTTTATATGATACTGCGGGAATTAGAAAAAAAGGAAGGACGTCTGGTATGGAAAGAATTGCATATGAAAAAACTATTTCAATGGTAAAATATGTACGTCCTGTGGTAGTATTGGTGGTAGATCTTGAAGAAGGACTAACACAAAGAGATAAAACATTGCTTGGTGAGTTTATAGATATTGGATTACCCCTAGTGATTGCAATAAATAAGATAGATCTTTTCGATCCGAAGACAGCAGATCGCACTATTGCGCAGATAAAAGCAAAAATTGGATTAGACCGAATTCCGTTTATGAAAATATCTGGTAAAGAGTGAATTGGATTACCTGCATTTCTTGAGCAAGTCTATGAAGTGCGAAAGGCTTCTAATAAACGCATCTCAACTCCTGCACTCAACAAAACAATTAGCCAAGCGTGGATTAAATCTCCTCCGAGGTTCCCTAAGAACAAGATCTGTAAAATTAAATATATCGCTCAGATAGAAGTGGCGCCGCCTACATTCGCTATGTCCGTCAACAATGAAGAGTTTGCAAACTTCGCCTTCAGAAAACGATGCGAAAACGTCATCAGAGGCGTCTATGGTTTCCATGGTGTTCCCATGTTTCTCAAATTCAGCAACAAAAGCGAAAAAAATCCTTATGCGGGCAAGCCTAGTTAAGGTATTGACTAGTTTTGTTGGAGCTGATTGTGTTTTTACACAATTAGATAATTGTGCCGGGTACAATCTGTAATTCTTGGGATACAAATGTATATAATTTTGCAGGTCTGTGATTTACGCTTTTTTGTACTCTGTTAGTCTCTTTGATTAACTTGAGTGAAGCTATTTTTTTTCTAAAATTCCTTGTATCAAATTCACGTCCCAGGATTATTTCATATACTTTTTGTAGCTCATGGAGAGAAAAAAACTCCGGCAGAAAATGCTGCGCAATATTGGTATATTCCATCTTAGTAATTAATCTTTTATATGCATATCTGATTATTTCGGCGTGGTCAAATGCTAATTGAGGTAACTTGGTAAGAGGATAAAATTTACTATCAATTGCATCTGTTCAAGCAGTTGGATCTTTCTTGTATCTCATCGTTGCCATATAGGCTATAGTAATTACCCTTCCTCTAGGATCTCTTTGCGGATTGCTAAAAGTATAGAGCTGTTCCATATAATTGTTGTGCACTCATGTTTCCTCAAACAGTTCTCTGACTGCTGCTTGTTCGCTTGATTCTCCTTCTAGTATAAATCCTCAGGGTAATGCCCATACTCATTTAAAAGGATCAATTAGCCTTTGGATTAGAAGTAGATGTAACTCGTTGTTACAGATAGTGAATATGACTGTATCGACGGTTACTTGCATGAGAATCTATTTATTAAACATTACTTATTGTAAGTATTACAATAACAAAAGCAAATATACATGAGCTTTAAGTAATAACTTATTGTGTAATTTACAATAACGTATTGAATTATTTATAACATTACTTATTGTCAAAACACATAAAATGTGTATAGTAAAAAATCAAAATCACTAACTAAACAAAAGCAAAAGACAATGGACATTAACAGATTTTTACAAAACTTTGGCTTGGCGCTCTATGGTGCGAGCAAGCCAACCGATTACGTTATCCATCTCAAAAGCGGCAAACAGGTTGCTGAAGGAATGGGTATTACAGTACGCTTTGGATTAAATTCAAAAATAAGTGTAATCCCTAGCGATGTAAAGAAAATTCCTTTTACTCCAACTTTCATGACTGCTGACAAACAAAGAGTAGTTGTGAAAGGAGAGATAATAGGAAAATTTATGAATTCTGCAGGGGAGCTTTATGATTTCTCTGTAAATCCATTTACTGGAGAACCTAATGGAGACGGACTAAAGGCACTCACAGAAATGAATCGTACAATGACTCAGTCACTTCTGAAGCCAATCGTATTAAAGGAAAAAATTGAAGAGCTTCCACAAAAAGAGGCGGCGATACAAGGCGAGTTGTATAAGAAGATCGATGAAATTGCTTCTTCTTACACTGAAGCTGGTTTTGATTTCCAAACCTGCTTGATCAGCGTAATTGCGATCGAAAATTCTGAACTTTCGAATGCATTTGGTGCACAAGAAAGAGAAGAAAAATTGGCTGGTGCAGATAAAGCTCGTGCAGACCGCCGGGTCTCTGCAATCAAGGACGAGGAGAGAATTGCTGAGGCAAACAAAACTCTTGAGGAAAAGAAGATTGAAAACCAGATGGCAATCGCGGCAAAAAATAAGGAACTGATCGAGAAGGAAGGCGACAATCAGGTGAAAAAGGCTGGATTTGACCAGCAGGCTCTTGAAAAACAGCTTGAACCGTACAAAAACTTGAATGCCGCCACGGTACTCTCACTTGCTATCCAAAAAGCTGCATAGGCAGGGACTTTGGGTGATGTAAGTATCACCTCTGATCTTCTGAGTGCCTTAAAAGCAAAAGAGTAATGATCACCCGGATTGTATTGGTGACCAAGGAAACTGCCATGGAAGAGCTTTTGTTAAAGCACTATACTATGGAAGCTCTCAAATTTCATTTGGAGAGCATTGGTCAGAGCGTGGATGAGTTTCGTGAGCAAGATAAAAAATATCGTGAGGCACTATCGTTGATAAGAAGCAAAATGCCGACTGATATTAATAGTGTCTTAGTGACGCGAAACGACATCCCCAATTTCCTGTTCTATAGGAATGATTTGATAATTATTTGCGGACCAGATGGACTTCTTGTAAATGCAGGAAAATTCATTTTGGAAGAGCAGCCAGTTATCACTATCAACCCTGATCCTTCCAGGATTAATGGCGTACTTATGATCCATGAAGCTGATCAGAAAGTAGGAGAATTAATTCAGAAAGTACGAATGGGAAACTACAACAAGCAAGAAATTACTCTTGCAAAAGCACAACTAAGTGATGGAAATATCTTGTATGCAGTGAATGAGTTTTTGATCGGGAGATCGGACAACAGATCATCGTACTACAAGATAAAATACGATAACCAAGAAGAACAACACTCTTCAAGCGGCGTAATCATTGCTACGGGAGTAGGTTCATCTGGTTGGACTGAATCTATCATTAGCAGTGCAGAGCGATTGACTGAAAGTGAATCCCCATTGAGAGTTATAACTCCAGCGTGGGGAGACAATCATCTACTGTTTATAGTAAGAGAAGGATTCACATCGAATAACTCTTTTGCTGAAATATCATTTGGGAAAGTGGACGAGAGGCATCCTCTTGAACTTACTTCAACCATGCCACATGGGGGGAGCATCCTAAGCGATGGAGTGACTGAAAATGTAGTTACTTTCGATGCAGGCACATCTGTGATAATAACTCCTGCAAAGAAAAAATTATGTTTGGTAATATAATAATTAACGAAAGCATAACAGGCTGGATCTCATCGGATCTGGCCTTTTTTTTATAATAAAAAAAAGGCAGCTCTTTTCTGTGAAAAACAAGGGAGTTATGCTTGTTTTTTTATACTCTTACTAATTTTTCGGTTAACTCAACCCCGGTATCTTCGGCATTCCGCCTCACATGCCGCCCATCATACCAGCGAGGTCGTTGGGATCGAATCCGAGGATCTCTTTGGTCTTTTCCATAGCGACTTCTTGCGCTTTGGTTTGTGCTTTTTCGAAAGCGATTTTGATAGCGTTCTCAAGCGTTTCTTTGTTCTCGAGTGAAAGAAGCGTAGTATCTTCTATCGTTAAACTCTTAAGTTTTTGTTCACCCGTCATATCGACTACAACTCCACCTTCTTTGGCTCTAATTAGAAGTTTTTTTAATGCTTCTTGGAGTTTCTTGTACTTGTCATACATCTGTTTCATCTCTCATAATTTTCAGAACATTCATTGATAATTACTAGTAAAACAATTTATTCAACTATATTGTATTTCATAATCTTTACCTTTTTACCGAGCATATTCGCTTTATCTATTGCGTCCTGTACATCTTGGTTATTATTCACCTGGAAAGCATACAACTCATGGCATGCATTGATTTTGGTTGAGCTTCTTGCGCAATAACTTTCGACGGTAGCGTCTGTAAATCTAGTTGTACCCAGTATTGAGTTTGGAGATAGTTCAAACACTTTTCTAAGTTGTGTAGTAATCATACCCGCTTGTTGCCTACTTATTACTCACTCATCAGCTCTCTTTTCGTAGTGGGTACAGAATTTATCAAGCGATATCGGCAGGTATACCTGCAATTGCGATTTTGGTTCTCACAGAGCAAGAACAAGTTCTGTTGCAATAAAGTCGACTCCTAGTGCTCATCACGTTACAATACAATCTCCATTTTTTATTAGTTTGGTCACTTCCTCGGTTACATCTTTTTCAACTAACTCATCGACAGTTTTCCAGGATCAACTTATTCAAATATATCTTTTCATAGTTGGATTAGCCTTTTGTAAAAAGCAAAACTTACCCCTTGTGTGTCAACTTCTCATACAACTTCGTCTCCACATCCATTGGTTTCTGCCAGTCGACATCTTTGATTTCAAGTTTTTCAATAATCTCTCTGAGTAAGAAGAATTTTTCTAGACTTTGTTTTGCTGCATTTGAAATGTCAGCAAACATTTTCTGTTTATCTTCTTCTCCGACTTTTTCAAAATATTTTTTCATTCCTTCTTCGCCTCCCATACGTTCTTCGAGTGACTTCATACGAGTTTTTAACTCTTCATCGATCAATGTTTTTGGAATAGAGACCTCGAAAGAGCTCGTAGCATCTTGAAGGAACTTATCGATTGTTTGCATAAGTTGCGCTTCGTTTTTTTGTTGTTGGATAAGTTCTTTGATCTTCTCTGTGAGTTCTGCTTCTGACTTTACATCATCGCTTCCAAAGAATTTTTTGATATTCTCAGGTGTAAGTTCTGGAAGTGTAACGCTTCTAATATCGGTTATTTCACAGTCTAACTTCACAGGAGCAACATCTTTGTTGCGGCAGTGGAGCATCGGAGGAAGTTTTTTCTCATCATATGCTATCTCGACGTGATCGTCTTTCTTCTTTCCGAAAAACCGTTCTTTAATAATAGGAAACTCATCTGTCTCTTCTTTACCTAAGAACACAGTTCCATGGTCCACATGCGCTGCCTCTTTGTCTAAGACGTGGAATTTTACTTTGAATACTGATCCTTCTTCGATTACGTCTGCTTCTTTATAGTCCGCATACTGTCTGCGAAGGTTCATTATTGTTGTAGCTACTTCCTCGTCAGATGGTGCGGAATCAATCCCTGCAAGTTTAGCGGTTTTCCATGTATCGTTTTTTGTAACAACTTCTGGATAGACATCGAGTTTGAATGTAATGACTGTTGCATCATCTGCTTCAGATCTATTGAGATCATAGATCGCGCCGATGAATCTTATCTTTGGATTTTCTTCAATCAGCTTCTTAGTCCCTTCGTGTACTGCTTCTTCAAGCATCCCCATTTCAAGATAGGCTGGGTTTACTTTCTTTTCAACAATATCCATAGGTACATGCCCTTGTCTGAATCCAGGCTCTTTCATCTCTTTTTGGAAAAGTTCCAATGCCTTGAGCTTATGCTTCTCCATATCGGCTGTTGGTATGGTAAGCGATATTTCATAGTTCGAGTTTGTCCCTTGTGTAAGCTTATATTCCATTGTATAATCAAAACAAAATAAATGCATGCTACGCCAATTGAAAATTGATGAATTACAAAATTAAAACATCACTTTTCGATCTAATAAATCAGAAATTTATAAGATGTATAGTGATTTTTGTTTTAATCCCAAGACCTTTTTGCCCATTGCAAACTATCGGATAAACGATATAAGAAGCCTCTTTACTGTTTTGTGGCTTAGTGAGATGGGATCTGTAAAGATCAAAGTGACTGATATCGAAGGACAAGAGCATCTTTTTGTGGTCGAGCACGATGACGCGAAAAGTATTATAGAAATTGCGGAGGAAAATGGGGTTGAACTCCCTTTTTCATGTTGTAGTGGAGCTTGTTTTACCTGCTGTGCCCAGGTGAAAAAAGGGAAGGAGTGTTTAGACCAAGAAAAAATTGGAGAGAAGTTGATAGATACGGAAGAAAATGAGTTCCTATGTTGTATCTGAGGTGTAAGTAGTGCTTGTTTTGAGAGTGAGGACGATGCAGAGATTGAACTTGAAATGTTAAACTAAACGATAATAGTGTCTATAGAAATTATTTTATATTCTATGTGATGACCATGAAAGTACTTACTGAACCTCAAATTGAGCAGCTCTTAGACGAGTATGAAGGACGAGAGTATCATGATGGGATGATCGGATGTGGGTATGAGTTTGATGATTTCTTGGAAGCGGTAAGTTTCGTCAATGATGTAGCTGGTGTAGCTGAAGCAATGCAACACCATCCGCATATCGAAATAGATTATAACAAAGTGCTAGTAACAACAACTACGCACGATGAAGATGATCAAGTGACAGATAAAGATGTGGAATTGATGAAGAAAGTAGAGGAGTTGGTAGAGTAATATTTAGTAATCTATGCCTATCGCATTCACATGAGTATATCCAAACATACTACCTTTATCGCTGCATTTGTGCCCAGAATGATCAAAGAGTTTAAGGAATTTTTGATAAAGGGTAATGCGGTAGACTTGGCTATTTGATTTATTTTTGGATGAGCGTTTGCAACAGTTATCAAATCGATGGTTGATAACGTGATTATGCCACCTGTGGGGATGCTTTTCAACGGAGTAGATTTTTCCGATCTTTTTTTTGCGCTTGATGGAAACAAATATCCTTCACTTGAAGCAGTGGTCAACGCGTGAGTTCCAGCGATTAAATACGGACAGTTTGTAAATGATGTAGTGGCTTTTCTGATACTTGGGTTTGTCGTTTTCTTGTTTTTGAAAGGATATAATAGACTTAAAAGACCAGGTAAAGTAGATCCAACAACCAAGGCATGCCAATACTGTCTGATGGATATTCCACGCAAAGCGACAGTATGCGGATTCTGCACCAAAGATATCGCATAGGGTATATCCTGTTGAGAAAACAGTAGCACCTACATCAAAAAAGTGCTTAGTTCGTCTTGAATTGTTTTTGTATATAAGTATAGGTAACTATACACACCTTAAATGAGGAGTTTTTTACATTCATATATATTGTACTCATGGCAAAAAACACACTGATCCCATTGGAAGATCATATCTTAGTAGAACCTATGGAAGATGAAACCACTACCAAAAGCGGCATAATTCTTCCACAAAAAGACGACAAGCCTACAAAAGGGAAGGTTATCGCAGTTGGAATGGGGAAGATATTGGAAAATGGAACAAGAGCACCAATCGATGTAGTAGTAGGAGACATGATCTATTTCACTAAATACTCTCCAGACGAGTTGGAGATTGAGGTAGATGGACAGAAGAAAATCTACTTAGTAATCAAACATAGTTCTATATTAGCGGTTGAAAAATAAAAACGAGAAATTAATAAAATTAAAAATGCCTGAGAGCGTTTGAAGGCGAGTATTTGCATGTAGGTGCTATTGGGTGCAAATAGGAGAATTCGAATGCCCTTAGGCATTAAATAGTTCAAGAAGTTATAAATTATAAATTTTATATATTACTTTATATTTCAGATGGCAAAACAAATTCAATATGGTGATGACGCTAGAAAGGCTATTTACGCTGGGATTCAGGCGGTTGCTGATGCAGTAAAAGTTACTATGGGACCCAAAGGAAGGAACGTAATTTTGGAAAGATCATTCGGTGCACCAAACGTAACCAACGACGGAGTGACCGTCGCAAAAGAAATAGATCTCGAAGATAAGTTTGAAAATATCTGAGCGAGCCTGGCAAAAGAAGCTGCTACCAAGACCAATGATGCAGCAGGAGATGGAACTACTACGACCGTGGTTATGGTCGATGCTATTGCTAGAGAAGGGTTGAGATATGTCAGACAAGGAGTGAATCCATTTGCATTGAGCAGAGGATTACATGCTGCAGTCGATCATCTCGTTGCACAGATTGCAGATAAATCAGCGAAGATAACTACCAAAGAACAGATCAGACAAGTCGCGGCACTTTCTGCACAAGATGAAGTGGTAGGCGAATTGATATCAGAAGTAATGGATGAGGTAGGGACTGATGGAGTTGTAACCGTAGAAGAAGGAAAATCGATTGGATTGGAAAAGGAAGTAGTGACAGGGATGCAGTTTGATCAAGGATATGCAAGTCCTTACTTTGTTACAGATCCTGCGAGAATGGAATCTGTTCTCGAAAATACGCATATTTTGCTAACTGACAAAAAAATCTCTACAATAAAAGATATCCTTCCTATCTTGGAACAACTCGGTGCGATGGGAAAAAGAGAGTTAGTTATTATCAGTGACGATGTCGATGGAGAAGCTCTTGGGACATTGGTGTTAAACAAACTCAGATGAACAATTAGTATCCTTACGGTCAAAGCACCAGGATTTGGTGATAGAAAAAAAGAGATACTCAAAGATATTGCTGCTGTTACTGGAGGGACAGTAATTACAGAAGAGATAGGACTTAAGCTAGAAAACGCGACTTTGGATATGCTCGGACAAGCAGAAAAAGTTATTGCTAGCAAAGATAAGACAACTATCATCGGTGGTAAAGCTGATGCGAGCATGATCGAAGCAAGAATAAATGAGCTCCGTGTCTTGATCGATAACGCTACCTCTGACTACGACAAAGAAAAATTACAAGAAAGACTCGCGAGGCTCGCGGGAGGAGTTGCGGTTATTAGAGTAGGAGCTGCAACAGAGATGGAGATGAAAAACAAGAAATACAAAATAGAAGATGCACTCAACGCTACTAGAGCAGCGATCGAAGAAGGAATCGTTGCAGGGGGTGGAACAGCGTTGGTGAAATTAGCAAACTCATTGGACGATCTGAAACTTACTGATGAAGACGAAATGATGGGAGTAAAAATTATACAAGAAGCGATTCAATATCCTGCAAGACAGATTGCAACCAATGCTGGATACAAAGGTGATCGAGTAGTAGAAGAGATCAAAAAAGATACAAACTTCAATCATGGATTTAATGCAAGAACAGGGGAGTTTACTGACCTTCTCAAAGCAGGTATTATAGATCCTGCAAAAGTGGTGAGAGTAGCACTCGAAAACGCTGTTTCTGCTGCTGCGATGTTGTTGACTACTGAAGCAGTTGTCGCTGACAAGCCAACACCAGAAAAATCTTCCGCACCTGATATGGGAGGCATGTGATGAATGGGTGGTATGGGAGGCATGTATTAAAGAAAAGAAAGTATCTAAGCATATGAACAAAAAAGGGCGCAACTAGTTGCGCCCTTTTCTTTTTATCTTTTTAATACCTCTTCTTCAGAAAAAACAATAGGTTAATTAAATTTCACACTATCAAATAGCGCATCTATAATACTATCCAAATCAAACGCTGCGCGTTCTTGTTCACATGCTGTCTTTTCAGGATCGTCATAGTTGGCGCATTGTACCGCACGAAGTGTAAGGTCGAGGCTGACACTTTTCCCTAGGTCAGGATAGTTTTTAGTGTAGGTATAATGGGTAAAGACACTTCACGCTGCACCTTCGCTGCTTGTTTCCACACAATAAGAGTTATTCCTTCAGTTCGCATCACTTCCTATAGAGCGTACTGGAATCATACAGGTCATAAGTGTTTGTTGTATAGTAAGTGCAGGTGGCCGTTCTTGCGGAGTGATATAACTAGTAGGTAAAGCAGGTGGATAAGAAAAGATAAGACCACCTGTTTCGATGGTATCTAGTTGATTGATTGCACTTCCCGTCTCTCATTGATTTGCTAGTTCAGGGCAAGGAGCAAATGCACAATCTGGCCCAGCTCTTCCTACCGAACTTCCATCAGGACAAAGCTTTGCTTCCATAGTGCACACAACTTGTTCTGAAGGTGGAATGCTTCCATCAATCTTTGGTGTTTTTTTTATGAGAAATGCTGCAATAATAACTACTATAATAACAGCAAATAATATATTTTTTTTCATCTTGATTGAGTGAATTGAACGTTAAAAGGGCAAATAGATGTTTAATGAATACTTGATGTATAATTTGTACATTAGATATCTCGTTATACAACACCTGTTTGTATAGGTTAAGGCCACTCAACTTTACAAATCGTAAAAACCCAAGGTAGTCAGTGAGAGGTTGTAACTGTAGAGTGAATATATATGATAAGATGTTTTTACACTCTAATTGAAATATTCGATGAAAAAATTACTTGTTGGTTCATTAAGCTTCTTAATGGCATTTAGTTTCTTAGGAATGCATGCGTCAGTAT
Organism: Candidatus Absconditabacterales bacterium; assembly: GCA_038211735.1. GTDB lineage: Bacteria > Patescibacteriota > Gracilibacteria > Absconditabacterales > Absconditicoccaceae > JBBQVK01. Next base: position 256,062 of record JBBQVK010000002.1, read on the forward strand.
TTGCGACCACTACACAACATGATATTGACAATTTGATTGATGACGTAGAAAGTCTTGTGGATGATGTACAAAATGGTCTAGACGACCTAAATGATGCAAGTCACAACGATATCAAAGATGTCGAAGATCTTTTGCATGAAGCATCAAATATGATCCCAGATGCTGAAGACGAAGCTAACAATGATAATTTCAACTCTGCGAAAAACATCCTAAATGATGCGCTTGACCTCGCAAATGAAGCAGACGATATGCTCCAAGAACTTGAAGATCAAGAAAGTGGCAGTAGCTGACAAGCAGGCGATGTGGAAGATCGTATAAATGAACTACGTGATCTATGGGACGAGCTTGATAGCGGAACCGATGATGAAGAAAATGATGGTGAGGATGATAACGATATCCAAGATATTAGAGACTTACTCCATGATGCTGACAACAGCCTTGATGATGCAGAAAATGAGTGGGATGATGAAAATTATAATGATGCAGATGATCTCTTGGACGATGCAGAAGACTCACTCAATGAAGCTCAAAATTTACTAGAAGATCTAGGACGGGGGAGCGGTGGAAGTGTAGATAAAAACAGCGTAGAAGCTCGTATTACTGAACTCCGTGATCTATGGGACGAACTTGATAATGGAACTGATGATGAAGAAAATGATGGTGAGAGTGATAACGATATTCAAGACATTAGAGATCTACTCCATGATGCAGACAACACCCTTGATGATGCAGAAAATGAGCGGGATGATAAAAACTATGATGACGCTGATAACTACTTGGACGATGCAGAAGACAATCTCAATGAAGCTCAAAACTTACTAGAAGATCTTGGGTGGGAGAGCGACAGCAGCAGTAGTAGTAGTTCAGACAACCTAAAGGGTAGAATCGATTCTGTGCGTATGGCATACAATCAGATCAGACTTACTAGCGGTAAACTTATCACCTTGACGAAGAATACAGATTTCACCAAGGAGAGTGAATATACCTCACTAGAAGATATAATTACGGCTATGAATGATAACGAAGATGTGAAATTTACTGCAGATGCAGATGGAGAGTTCAAAGGCTCAATCTTATTTGCTGATAAGATAACTATTACTGACGACGATAGTAGCAACGACAAGGACAATGCGAACAACAAAGACGATAATGCAGACACTACAGCAGACACTTCAACAGCTATGTGCAAACTCAGCACAGCTGATAAAGCATTGGTTACTAAATTTGAAAAAGTTATTACTAAATTATTCGAAGACAAGCCTAGCAGAGCAGAGCCTTGGGTAACGAAATTGAATGCTGCATTGAAAAAACTTGAGAAGAATGGTAGAGTATACTGTGTCTTAGCAATGTTGCGTGATCATATCGTACAAATTGTCTTGGATGCGGATATTAGCGATTCAGACTTCAAAATCCTAAAAGACTTCCAAAAAGAACTTGAAGACGCACAATAACAGTTTCATCTATCACATACTCGCTACATACAAAAAACTAGTTAGGCAGTGCGCCTAGCTAGTTTTTTTATTCTCAAAAAGAATCAGTCTGTTCGCCTAATTAGCTTGTTTTCACTCATAGAAACCAGTAAGATGCCCGAACGAGATCATTAAAAATTCACACTATTTATGGGGATGTTTTGGCTTAGATGGGAGTATCACATAGCAAATGATTGCCTTCACTGGATGACCGTGTATCTTCAGTAGTTTCATGAAAGTGAAACGCTAGATTTTCTTTAGAAAATCTAGTCTAAATAATCGGTCAAATCAAACATGCAAAAAACAGCATGAAATCTCTCTTCGCTAGATTTAACGCATACGCTCCGGCTATTGCTTAATTCTTTCGAAGGAGTCATTAACCTCGGTTAATGCAAGCCTTGGGGTCAGACTCCTCCTATGCCCGAGGCGATCAGGAGGAACTACCCAGGTCGAGGGGATTAGAAAATGGAAGGCCAAAAAAGACTTTCGGTGTTGTGCGTGGCTACATGAAAGCGCCTACGGGAACTAAACCACGTACTATAGAGGTAGACGTTGCTTGCTATGACTTTCACACACGGGTTCGACTCCCGTCATCTCCAATAATAACTTGAAATAAAGAATTTATGACTTATATGAGAAAATTATTATAGCTTTCTTTTTTCGCCTATAGAGGTATGATGAATAAATACTTGTCATATTTAATCTAACACATATATGTTTCTTGAAAGAATAAATTATGAAGGAGATTTCAAAGATCTATGCAATAGAATCTGTTCAGCTTATAAGCTGGGAAACATTTCAGATTATAAAATTATTGAGATCTGATATGAAGACTTAAATGTTGTCTTAGCGGTAGGTAATAATAAGTATTTACTAAAGCTTTTCTCAACTGAAAGAACATTTGATTCTATTGAAAGATATATTAATCTCATGCTGTATATTGTAGAGAATGGAATTCGTCATCCTAAATTATTTTCTTCTGAGCAGGGGTACTTAACAAATATCGAAAATGTATATTGTTGTATAATGGAATATATCGATGGTAAAAATTTATATGAATCAGAGTATGCTCTTAATATTGAAGATAAAAAGTTTCTTGTGAAAGAAGTCGCAAAAATTCATGAGATTAAACTAGATGTAAAGCCAGTTTATGATTCTTGGGCAATTATTAATATTGTTTGAGAGTTTGGGAAAATAACATGATTGGTGACGGTGAACGAACGTAATTTGTTGACTCCGATTATGCAGGAATTTTCAAAAAAAGTTGATTTTGCTAAACTACCTCACTGTTTCGTGCATTGAGATATAATCAAGACGAATCTTATCAAAGTAGAAAATAAAATGGGATTATATATAATAGATTTCTCTGTAGCTAATATATATCCAAGAATCCAAGAACTTGCCGTTCTCATGTGTAATCTTTTTTTCGATGAAAATTATAAGGATAATTATTTATTCTTAATCAGAGAATATAACAAGCATCATCCATTAACTGAATATGAGGGAGAAATATTACCATTATTTATTCAAGCGGCTCATGTAATGACTACACTATGAGCTATTAAAGCGAGGTCCACTGGTAATAGCTCTAGGGAGAATAATTATTGGTACGATCAAGGGGTTAAAGGCGTCAAATTACCGTTATTACCTACAAAAGTATTGTAAAATTGTCGTACAATCTCTTGATTTTATTGAAAGGAAGAACGGGTGGTTTCAGCCACTTTTGGTCAATAAAGCCCCATATCTGTAAACTTGTAGTATTTATATTCCCATTATGTGTTTCTTCCTGAGTGAAAACCTAGCCTCTTCTGGCATTTGCATTCTAGGCTATCTGTAGGGTAGTAAGGTAAAATTCGTGTAGCTTATTGATATCTAATAGGTTATCGTAATAGGTGTTTGGATTTCAAAGCACCATCTCCAATTTGACTTATAAACTAAAGTATATTTAGTATTGTGTTTTGTATTGTAACTTATATAGTTCCATTATTTATATATTGATAAAGTAATGGGAAATAACAGTACAGTAGATATGTTAACAGTCGCTATCGATGCAGGGATCAAAAATAAAACTTTGGATATACGTGGAGAAGTGGTTTTTGCAACTATGCAAGACATCCATGATGTCCTTATGATGATAGAGAATAAGGGAAACTTATCAGAGTATGGACAAGAAATATATAACTTACGTGAAAAATATCTTCATTGTCGAACGGTAGAAGGTGAGTTTCAATTTGATTCACATCGACGAGGTGCTTGGACAATAGAAATGATTAAAAAATATAAGAAAGCTCCTATTAAATCAGAATATCATTTTGTAGTAGAGATGTAATAAATATACACAGTTCGCTGTGTTTTTTTCTTTTTAAAGAAAATATGTGAATCCTTACCTGACTAAAAGACAAAATTACCGAAACATTACGTAAACTTATAGGCAGGATTCATATGATTCCCATAGGCGACTTAACTTATTGAGATCAGTAATGAAAAAGTTTGAATTTCAAAGCACCATCTCCAGATTTTTTAGAATTTTAAATATTCATTATATCAATCTTTTACAATTTTTAACTTTTCAATAAGAGCTTTATCAATACATTTAATTGTTGTATTTATAAAACTTTTATTTACTTTAATTCATTTCTTGCCTTTATTGTGCTCATATTCACTTTTAATAAGTATTGTTCAGTCTTTGACAACTACATACATACTTGCATGTATTATAGAGTTCATGCTTTTCTTGATTTTTTGATCTTTTATGAAACCTTGTTCTACGCAATATCTCAATATCGTTCAACAAACAAGTAAATCGAGCTCTTTATGAAATTCATCCTTGTACTCAAATCATAATAATTGTGCCTTTGCTTTGTTAAGAAATATATTTTTCTTTGTTTCAAAGTATAACATGACATTAAAAGCAACTAAAATTTTCTCTAAGCACCATCCACAATCTCCGGCTCCACCAATCTAGTCAACTTATCTAACGGGTCCTGTCGTCCTAGATAGCACATTTCTACAGGGATAGCAGCTGGGATGCCTTCTTGGATGATTTTGAGGTCTGTTCCTGCTGCATTTTTGGTTAACCATACGGAGGTGGTCATCACTCATGGCATATTGGGATCATCGAATTTATCGCTGTATTTGAGGAATTCGTTTAGTTTCATTTCGAGATATTCACCACCAAATCATTGAGTATTGCCAGTCGTGAAGTTGGTGAAAGACATATGATATCTCCCGCCTACTTTAGGAGTCATCTCATGAACTGTACAGTAAAATCAGTAGGGAGGGATCCATGAAGCCATTGCTCCTCCGTCTATAAATGCACGGTAGACTTTTTCTGGTGAAGCAGTGAGGACTCTGTGTAAGGTGACGGTTCCTGTTTCCATGGGTAGAGGGATAAGAATAAAGGACAGCGGTGTACTCATATAACGACTAGTTTTTAGTAGTTACAAGAAAATAAACAAGAGATTTTAGCTTATTTAATAGCCATTCTCGCACATTTCTGCATTTTTTATTTGCAAAATTGATCATTTACTACATACTCCTGCTATACATATTTGGGAACTGAACCATGAAATAGAGGGAGACGTTTCTTAAGATTATCTTCTGCTTACCTAGATGACAACAATAGATTCTGCTTTTCTCGATGCAATACATGGGTACTCTTACCTTGGTATATTTTTCTGGTTTTTGTTATACGAAACAATTATCCCTCTTCCAGAAGAGATCGTGCTGTTGACTGCATGATATTTCGCTAGTGTATGAGTTGTGGATCCGATAGTGGTCACGCTAGTGGGTATAGCGTCATTTGTATGTATCGATAACTTTTTTTATTTCTTGGCTGCGCGTGGGAGTAAATATATCAATAAAATTCTTCGCTGAGTCAAACCAGAAACACTCAAGAAATATCAAAAACGTATTGATACTAACTTTCCCAAAACTATCTTTTTATTAAACCTTATCCCTCATATTAGAGTCTACGGGCCTATCCTTGCATGAATGTCTTCTATCAAACGACGCAGATTCTTTTTCTACGATACGTTAGCAGTGACCGTTTTTACGGTGGTATTTATCTGAATAGGATATTATTTTAGTGAAAGCCTCGACCTGATGAAGGTGAATATTATCAAATATCATACCATAATCGGGTATGCCATACTGGTGATGTTGTGATTCCTTGCTATACTCTATATAAACAAGAAATATAAGGATAGATAGAACTAGGTAAGTTAGGGTGGTTTCGTATATCTGTATTTTTTATTTGCAAAATTAGATATTTCGTTTATTATCTACTGTAGTCTGTCTATAGTAGACTGTCTACAGTAAGTTTATTTTTACTCATGCGATGTCGTATAAACTTAGCTCTCTTAAGCCAGTATTAGATTGTTTCCAGAGTAGAGAGGTGCTGTGAGCTTCTGAAATTTCTAAACTTCTTTCGAAAGATAGGAGCTTGATTCATAAGTACCTAAAAACTCTTGTCGAACAAGGAAAGCTTGAGAAAGTAGGGCAGGGCGCTCATACAAAATACCAACTTACTAGTGCGCAGAAAAAACGTTCTCCTCAAATAAAAACTATAGGCGACAAACATGAAGTAATGCTACCTTATGAACAACAAATCTTGTTGGATACTATTTTCTTGAAGTTTGATGCAACGGGTAAACAACTTGAAGGTGCTCAGGGGTTTGTTGCGCGATGTCAGGAGAGTGGATTTGATCCTAAGGAGAAAGCTAAAGCATATATAGCAATAGATCGCCATATCCAGGAAGAGCTGGATAGTTGTGGGTTGATAGAAGCTACAGCACAGTTTAAAAAACACGTAGAAAAGATGTATCTGGATAAGGTATACTATGCAGACCAATATAAACGGATGGAGTTTGGGAGGGGGAAATTAGCTGAAATGACTTTCTATGGTAAACAATCTCAAAACTATGAGTTACTTATGGACAGTATTAGTATTATTAAACGCAAATTAAATTGTTATGTGCATCGTGAACAATTTGATGCGCTGGCCATAGTACCATGGAGTATCAAACGTGATAATCAGCTTCTGCGCATCCTCAAACAAGAACTAGCATCATTTAACTTACCATTTATCAGTATTATTAAATACTATCCACACAAAATTCCTATCCCCCAGAAGACACTTAAGACACGTGAACAAAGATTGAGGAATGCTAAAGAGACTATCTTTGTGGATGACCAACATATTGCTCAGTATAAAAAAGTTTTGTTGATTGATGATTTTGTGGGTTCAGGATCCACACTCAATGAAACTGCAGGCAAACTCAAAGCGGAAGGAGTAGTAAAAGTAGAAGGGTTTGCTTTTGTCGGGAACACTGATCTGACGTATGAGGTAATCTGAGAAATTTAATCGCACCCGTCATCTCCAGATTTTTCAGTACTCTCCCTACTCAAACCTCAATGCATCGATCGGTTTCATTTTTGCTGCTTTTCTGGCAGGTCATACTCCAAACACAACACCTGTTCATCAAGAAAAGATAACGGCAATCATAATTGTCTTCAAATTAAGCAGAGCAGGAACTCATATCCACTGTAGTCATGCGATAATTCACCAACTACACAGCACACCGACAAAACATCACAGTAATCATAAGACTATCGATTCAATCAAAAACTGCATAAGTATATCTTTGTATCTTGCTCATATTGCTTTGCGAATACCAATTTCACGCGTCCTTTCTGTTACGGAAACGAGCATAATATTCATTACGCCAATACCTCATACCAAGAGAGCAATAGCTCCGATACCTCATAATGCCAGCTGAAGCATGGATGAGACATTGTTCATTTGTTCCATCATTGTTTCTTTGGATATGACTTGGAATAAGGCATCATCCATATTTGATGCTCATTGTCGTTTGAGGAGCGTATATTTAACTAATTTTATTGCTTCTGAAGCAGGTAAGTTCTCATCAATTTCTAATGATACGTACGGATAAAACGGATCACTCGTAACTTTTTGTTGGGCTGTGGTGATAGGGACAACAGCAGTTTTTATGTCTACCAATCATCATCCTTTTGTCTTCGTTACTCCTACTATGGTAAAATATTGCCCTCATAGTAAGACCTCTTTACCGAGGGCTTCTTCTGCAGATGCTTCGAGGTAATCTTCTGCAGTATTTTCACTTATTACTACGACATTTCTATAGTTGGTTAGATCTTGTTCATTTAACATTCTTCATGCAACAAGCTTCAATCCATCCATTTCCATATATGCCTTACTTCATGCAAACGTACGGACATCTGTTTGTTCTCATCTAATTATCATGGGCTCAGTGAGCTCAGATATGGGGGTCACACGCTTTACAAATCACATGGAGCTTTGGAAGAAGGCGACATCACTGTCGGTAAATCAGGGGAGGTCTGCCGATCTTTTTGGAGCAAAAGGATTAAATCACTTTCCTGCAATTACCATAATATAATTTGTAGTAGCATCTTCGAACTCTCCAAGCACTTGGCTTTGTAAACCTTCTCCTACTGACACCATCACTGTCACAGAAACCACACCAATGACCAACCCCAAAATACTCAAAAATGCCCTCGTCTTGTTTCCGCGGAGATTTTGTAGTGCTTGTAGGATGTGATCTAAAAATGACATTACTTTTGTTTTTTATCAATTAAACCGTCTTTGATATATATTATCTTATGAGCATATTTGGCAACTTCATGATCATGCGTAATCATAACAATAGTTCTACCTTCCTTATTCAATTTAGTAAATAGCTCCAAGATCTCAGAACTAGTAACACTATCCAATGCTCATGTAGGTTCATCAGCTAGTAACAGTGCTGGATCACAAGCTAATGCACGAGCGATACACACTCTTTGCTGTTGTCATCATGAGAGCATATCAGGTGTGTGATGTGTTTTATCTGCTAGTCATACACTCTCCAATGCCTCTATTGCTCTTGCATATCTTTTATCATATGCCCATCATTTATATCATAGTGGTAATGCGACTTGTGCCCAAGCAGGAAGTCTAGGTAATAGGTTATATCATTGAAAAATGAACCCGATCTTATCTCTGCGAAACAAAGCCTGTTCGTCTTCCGTAAATCACGCAACATTTATATCTTCAAAAAGATATTCTCATCAAGTTGGCGTATCTAAGATGCCTATCATATTCATGAGAGTAGATTTCCCTGATCATGAAGGTCACATGATAGCTACGAAGTCTCACTTATTAATATGAAGATCAATTCACTTCAAAATCATAACAGGCTCTCACCCTATGATATACGATTTTGTTAGTTGTTTTATATCTATCATGCTATATGTATATACCAAAAGACTATAGAAACTGATTTACTTGCCAAACAAAGAAGCGTTATCATTGATTCACATATCTTTCAAAGCATCTTCATCCAACACAGATGCCTTGATAACATCTCATTGTTTTAATCCACTCACTATTTCAACTTGGAAATTATTCATGACTCATACTTGTACTTCGATAAGCTCATAGTTATTTCATACTTTGCGTTGTACAAAGTTTTTCCCATTTTGTTGTAATAGAGCAAGAGTAGGGATGACTAAAGTGTGTTTTGATTCATCAGTGATAACTGTAACGAGAGCAGACATACCTGCCAATATCTCTTGCGCCTGTTTTTCTAAGACGATTGTTGATTCATAGTATACTCATCACCTCCCGTTTGGCTCAGGGTTGACGTTCCTACTGGTTACTTTGGCATAGATAGGACTATTTGGATAAGCATCAAAAGTAACTTTTACTGGGTCTCATACTTTCATTTTTACGATATCTATTTGGCTTACTTGCAGTTTTAACTCAATAAGATTAGGATTTTCTACTACGATAAATTTCTTATCATCAAGTTTATATTGCTCTCAAGCGACAATATCTACCGTGCGTACACGCCCATCAAATTCAGCAATTATTTGAAAATCATCTTGTTGATCTCTCGATCTATCGAGTCTTAGTTGAGCTTGGCTAATCATGTTTCTTGCTTGTTGAATGTCATAGGAATCAGCTCAATCAAGAATATCGGCGAGCTCCTTTTCTAAGACATCTTTCTTTTCAAGCAGATTATTTATCTGTGCTTGTTCTGAATTTATTTTGTTGCTTTGATCTTTTTCTAACGTATCTATCTCTAACGTTAAGGTAGCAATACTTTCTTCCTGAGTTTTCAAAGATGATCTGTCAGTATCATATGATAAGAGCATAGAACTAACTGATGAAGCTAAGGTTTGTAGTTTCAATCTTAGTCCAATAGACGTAGCTCTTGCTGCTGCAACCGTTGCAACAAATCATTGTAACTGTGCCTCAGTTAAATCTGATCATGCAGTAGTCATATCCAATGCATTGCCTGCCATATCGCACATATCCAAGAGTATGTCCGTTTCATTATAAAAGTCTTGGATATAGTTGTAAATATCACTATCTGAACTTGATACACTTAAACTGTCAGCACGTTCATCAAACTCTTTCAGCACTACGTACGATTGACGAATTAGGTCCGCAGTTTCTGATTTAAGAGAGGTCTTTCTTGCAGAAAGATGTCACTTATACGATTGTGCCTGGTTGTTGTATTGCTCCGATACTCAAAATATTGTATCTACAGACTCGATGACTGACTCAACATCACCTAAATTAGTATCTATCGAACTCTTAATATTTCAAAATGTTGCTTGACGTTTTTTCTGAGCATTTTCAGAATCGTTAGCATACATACTGATATCGGTGACGAGTCAACTCCCTGCAAACTCAACTCATTTTTTTGCTAGCTCATAGTTACGCTGCATTTGATCAAGCTGATCTTTCTCTTGTTTCATAGCTGTGGAGAGCTGTTTCTTGAGAATATCGAACTGTTCTAGTCCCAGCTCATATGACGAGGTTGTTTCATTTATTTGTGAACGTATCTGCGCTTGCCTCAGTGATGTATCGTTATTTAAGAGTTTATCTAATCACAACTGAGCATTTGCCACATCCAGTTCTGCTGTCTGAAGCGCATTATGATAGTCATCCATATTCAACTCAGCAAGGACTTCTCATGCCGTGACCTCATCTCATATCTTCACAAAAACATTTGTAATCTTTCCTGGCTGACCAAAAGAAAGATTTTGCTCATTCACCAAACTAGCAGTAGCAGTCACTTTCACTTCCGTCTGAATATCTCCATATTCCACGGTATGTATAAGTTTCCCTTCTGCTATTCTTTCTGCCTTGCTTGCTTTCACCTTATCCCACACTATAGATCATATGATAAGAAGTGCAATTACCGCAAGTATGATTATCCATTTCTTTGATAGTTTTATTTTCATTCTAGTAGACTAGTACATGTAAGATAAAAGAAAATCTGTTCTATTCTTCAATACGGAAATGATCTATTATTTGATCCATCTTAGATTGCATTTCTTTGATAGCATCAATATTTTCTTGTTTACTGAAATCCATATGATTAAATGTTTGGATAGCTTTTTTGAGGTCTTCAGTCCTCATAATACTAATTGCCCCATCTTCTCTGAGCAGTATGTTGAGAGTTTCTCAAGGATGAATAGAAAGTTTATGCCTAATCTCTTTAGGTATAACGACTTGTCATTTAGCAAGCACTTTTACTTCTCCAAGATATACCATGTCATAATTTCATGCCATATGAGTAAGTTTCGATATATATAAAAAAGTTAAACTCTGTATAACAAAGTTTAACTAGGAAGCATATAAATGCAAATTTTGTGTCGTTTTTGGGTAGGATTCTTCGGACAAATATATTCAATCTAACAAGCTTTAAACGCTTAGCATCCCACGAAACCCTCTCCCAGCATAATATGACTCTGCGCCGTTGTGATAGGTGAAGACGGTGTCAAAGCGACGATCGCAGAAGAGTGCGCCACCGAGTTTTCTAATGGCAGGAGGAGTCGCTACCCAGCTAGATGTTTTGGTATCAAACTCTCCTAGTTTCTGGAGTTCGCGGTATTGTGCTTCTGATAAGAGTTCGATGCCCATGGTAGCTGCCATATTGAGAGCGCTATCTTTGGGTTTATGTTCTTTTCTGGCCTTGAGTGCTTGTGGGTCGTAACAGATGCTCCTGCGACTTTTTGGCGTTTCTGCTGAACAGTCACAGAACATATACTCGTTCTTTTTTTTATCATAGCCAATCACATCTGGCTCACCACCAGTTTTTTCCATCTCATTGAGTGATTGGAGTTTTGCAGGAGAAGTTTCGAGTTTCGCTTGTACTTTTGTCCATACGATACCTTTGTGACGACTCATGTTTTTCTCGAAACGTTTTTTCAATGTAGCAAGAAGTTCTGCAGACTGTTTTGGTGGTAGTGTAGGAGTAGTTGTTTTCATGCATTGCTGGTATGACGTAAAATGAAGGGTTACCTGAGATTTTTATTTAAACCTATTTGATTTGTAAATGGAATGAGAATGAGGATAGTAGAGGTAGTTTTACTTTCTTTAGTATCTCATGTTATCTTTCCGTAAACGTTTTGCAACACTAGGTGATACAATACAGGCGTATCCTATTGCTACAGTAATTTTATGCGCTATTTGTGTTCTTACGCTAGTAGTTGTGCGAGAGAGAGTGTTCGATTTCTGACCTGATCAGCTACAAGTCCTCCAGAAACTACTCATGATCTCACTGGTATATGTATTTGTATCTGTAGCAGTCACGAAGAGATTCACTGAAGAACCAAAGAGACATATTCTGCGGCAGTGAGTTTTGCTAGTGGCAATGGTAGCGTATTTTTTTGTATTGCCTGCGCCTGTGGATAATGCACCTCAGACTTTGTATATTAGACATGCAATTATACAAATCACCGCTATTATCACTTTGCTCGTTTTACCGCTGCGGACCAAGAAAAGAAATGAACAAAGTATGTATCATGGGGTGATACAGCTTTTCTTACATGCGGCTCTTGCTGGGATATTCTCTTTGGTGTTGGCATGAGGAATTATGTGAGCACTATGGTGAATAGAACAACTGTTCGGTGTTACTGTAGTTTCTGAATGGTATCCTACTATCATGGCGGTGGTATGAATTCTATTTGGGGGACTTAGTTTCCTGGATGGGATAAGACAGTGGAAGATCGATGAAGACGAACCTGTGCAACAGGTCAAACGAAAGACTATGTTAGGGCGAGTAGTAGGATTTCTGTTGCTCGTGTATGGTGTAATTTTGTATATCTATCTTGGTAAGATATTAGTGACGTGAGAGCGACCATCCAATCAGGTGACACCGCTATCATTTGCCTTCAGCTGACTGGTGGTGTTGTGATCTATACTCTTGATCCCATTAGTAACTGATGAGAAAGATACCGTAGTCCGCAAAAGAGCTTTGGTATGGATGTACTTAGCAGTTCTTCCTATACTAGTGATGGTATTTTTTGCAATTAAACTCAGATTAAGCCAGTATGGAATCACCGAGATGAGGTATATAGTGTGTGCGTTACTGCTGCGATTGGTGGTGAGTACAGGGTATATGATTATAAGCAAACAGAAAGATCTATGGTGGGTAGCGATGATATGTACTATAATAGCGTTTATCTCTTTCGCGGGAGGGCCATTATCGGCATCATGAATGGCAAAAAACTATCAAGAGAAAAGATTAGAAACATTTATTGCAACGCATCACTTGCAAGGGGGTACTGGGCTATTAGATAAAACAGCAGTAGCGACATTGAAGAATAGCGAACAACAGGAGTTGGCAGGACTTATAGTATATTCGATTAGTTTTTATGGACCAGCTACGATGAGTAAATACTACGCTGGAAGTATAGAAAATGAGTACAACGTACTTGATAAACTTTGATTGGAAGCTCCTTTAGTAGATTTCAATAATAACAACTATCTCTATATATCTTCAGAAGGAAATATTTCACGTATTGATACAACATGATATACTGCTTTATATAGAGGCATTACTCTTTCTACATACAATGATGCATGAAACTGAGGAATGATTGCTGTTGATTCGTGAGTTACAGCGTATATCGACTGACCGAATGTAATTCTCACGATAGCTGGTAGTGTGCATACGATTGGTCTTGATTCGCTAGTAGCTCAATTTAGAAACACTGCAACGAGTAATGGCCCAGGCAGTAGCAATCTGCCTAGCGGTCAATTTGTATTTAGTGGAGCATGATTTAAACTCTTCTTTTCGTATATCAGTGGCCAATTCACAGCTGATGGGACATTTTCTCTGGAGAGTATGTGATTTGATTTACTGGTAGAGTAGAATGGCCTCCGCATCTGGCTCTTGCTATTTCTCATATTGAGCATAATATAGTCTTATATTCTCTTTGGACCAAAGTAACGTCAGCAGCCTTAAAAAAACAAATCAGTTTCAAGGGCACAATATTAATCCCCCTCATATATATTCTTAGGTATAACTCGCGATAGACGCATTTCCGTTGAGTAAATTTTTTCTTTTGTTTTCTTCGTTCCTCTTGATCTTCTTGGGGGAAGAGTATCTACCTACAATTTATTATTTTACAAAAAAATTACGTATGAAAATGTTTAATAAAACTATCTCTATCATAGCAGGTTTTTCCATTGTAATGAGTGCAACTATACTATGTGTGACTGCAGCTACTTCACCTAGTCTTTGAGAGGCAAACAGTTTTGCAATACTTGCAAGTACATATACCAATACAGTAATGGGAACTATAATAACGTGAGATATAGGGTATACTACAGGTCCAGCAGAAGTACCTATCGTAATTGGGTCGACGTTTGTGGGTGGCTCTATATATAATGCCGCAGGAGCGGATCAAGGTACGGCATTAGCATCGTTGAATGGGCAAGCATGTACGTTCAGTTTCTCAGCAGGAGCAATTGATCTTGCAACAGATAGCTCTCATGGGATGACGGGAGTATATGAACCAGGTGTTTACTGTATCGATGGAGCTGCTACGATTGGTACAGCAGGAATGATATTGAGCGGAGTAGGGACATATATCTTTAGAGTAAATTGAGCACTAAACACCGTTGATAATTCAGTTGTTATGCTTTCTAATGGTTCATCTGCATGCAATGTATGGTGGACTCCTTCAGCGGCTACTACACTTGGTGCAGATACAACATTTGTCGGGACGATTATCGATGACGCAGGTATTACAATAGGTAATATTGCAGGTTGGGTGGGAAGAGCGCTTTCATTTGGTGGAACTATTACTACCTCTAGAAATACTATTACAGTGCCAACATGTTCAGTATCCTCTAGTTCTTCAAATGGAGGAGCAGCTAGTTCTATTCAGAGCGATATTTGTCTCAATGGCGATAACTCTCCAAGTAACTATGATCATTCCTGTAACAAATCTTTACAGCAAGAAGTGATGCCAGATATTTTAGTGAATCAAATTCTCACAAACGCGCCTGAAAATGGAGAACCATTTGCATTTGGAAATCCTGGAGTCTTGACTCCACAGCCCTTGCTAGTTGCGTTACCTATTACCTTACCAAATACATGATCTGACTGGGAAAGTTCAGCTATTCTGCGGGAAGTACTGCTAGCAATTAGTATACTAGTAGTGCCATGTGTGCTCTATATGATGCCTAGAAGAAGACACATCAGATAGTTGGGCTGGAAGTAAATCTCGTAATATTCGTAATATTGTAAAAAGTCTTTATACTTAGGCATAAAGATTTTTTATATAAGAAAAACTCAATGGGAAAACATCATTGTGATCACAGATCATTCTGGACCATCTATAAAGCAATTAATTTCCATCTCCACTTTTTCAATAAAAATGGATGGAAGTATAGATGTGGAGAATGTGGAGAAAAATGTATCTTACAACGGAAAGGAAGTAAGAAATTAAAGCAACTTTCTGTGAAAAGTTTCTTCACCTACGTCCTTCGGATGTTGCCTGCAGCTATCTTCATCATCTTATTTGTGAAGTGAGTTATCTCACCACGATGTGCAATAGCACTCACGATTATCTATCATCTCGTGGCGATGTGGTGTATTATAAAATATTCAAAGCACCTGAAAATTTCTGAGAAGTAGAACAGAGGTGAGTAGTATAGAGATGGTTTATGCTTATCGTTATTTTCACGGTAGGCATTTTTGTTCAATAAAACGTCATAGAATATAGAAACTGCGTTTAGTCAATATATCTATATCCCTTATACAATCTACAATCTTATCAACCTTAAGCCAACCTTTTGACTTTTTAGCGAAAGTAGAAAAAAGACTATAAATCGAGAGTGTTTTCGCTATCTTAGCGCCTACATATTTATTTATATTATTTATAAAGCTATGGAAACGAATACTCTTTCAAAGAAAATCTTACTTACGAGCTTTGTCGCACTTATGTGATTGGCTCTTGTAGGTTGTAACAAATTACCAAAACCTGTAGACGTAAACTCTGGTGCAGTTGCTGGAGACGACATGAAGAAAAACGAAATGGTAGCAAAAGACGATGGTGATCTTGATAATGGAGATCCTAGTCTAGTAGCTGATGTTACTATCGATGTGGAAGGGGTTAACTATTCATTCAGCAAAACATCTATTGAAGTTAATGAAGGTGATGTTGTAAGAATCAACTTCCAAAGCAAAGGTGGATTCCATGATTGGGTAGTAGATGAATTTAACGCTCACACAGACCAAGTTAATCCTGGTACTTTGACTAGCGTTACCTTTATAGCTGATAAAGCAGGTACATTCGAATATTACTGCAGCGTTGGGCAACATCGTGCACACGGGATGGTTGGAAAATTGATAGTAAAGGCTAAAGATGCTGGAGACGATATGGCAGGTGATGAGGAAGCAAATGAAGGTGCTGACGAAGCAGCTGGGGAAGGTGATATGATGAATGATGATAAGGATAATGCAGAGGACGTATCATGAGATGCAGCTATGTAATAGTAGTTTATGCTATAACCTTCAAAAAACCTAGCATCTGCTAGGTTTTTTTTGTGATAAAAAAAACTCTCTGGGGATGCCAGAGAGCGAAAGAGATTTTTTAATCCAGTCAGTTGAATGGATTTTTCTATTCATCATTCTTATTTTCTTTCAGGAACTCATTGAAGGCGTTAGTCTTCTTCTGTAATTCGTCGTCCAATCCCTTGGACTCCTTTTCTCCCAGTATAACGTGCTTCTTAATTGCACTCACAATGGTCTGCTTCAGAAAAGCTCCTTTGTTTTTCGCATTTTTCCAAGTCTCCTCGAGATTCTTTTTTCTTAAGCTGTTAATGATCTCGCTTTCAATTTTTTGCCTGAATGCATCAAGGTCGATCTGCTGATGTACTTTGAGATAGTCTTTTGCTACCTTCCAAAGTATACCAAGCAAAACTTCGATCATAATGAGCTGAGGCAGTTTGCCGAAGCGCTTTCCATTTCTCAGGAGAAGCCACAAAAATTTTTTCCAATTCATAGGGGGATTTTTATTTTGGTGAGGAATCACTATATAGGCAATTATGCGGTTTTCAAGACTAATGTTGACTTATAATTATAAGTATGTATAAAGAATTATTGGAATCTTTAGTTTATTATCGTTGATTATGCAGATTATAAATTTTCGTGCACTTGGTAGCGCAGATGAGGGCGTTGAGGGTATTGATCCGCTTGATCAACAAATTCTCGAAACCCAGAAGGAGATAGCTGATCTTTTGCAGATTACTGAATCGTATACTGGTAGACGAAAAGAGTATAAAAATAAGTGCAAAGAAAAAATGCAAATCCTTCAAGAGTTATATAACAAACTTACAAAACTCAAGAAAAATAAAGAAAGTTTTGAGGAAGAGTATCAAGAATATAATGAATTTTTTGATAGTATGGGATTTGGTGAGTGAGACGGAGGATTTTGATGATTCTCATCGTATGAAGATTTTTTCCATAATTTTGACCAAGAACAACAGAACTATAGAGATGAACATTATACTCGCGTAGATAAAGACGAAATACAAGGGGAGCTAGTTGATGCGCTCGGAGAGTTGAGCAGTAAAGATATCTGGAGAAAGATTTCAAAAATACTTCACCCAGATATATTACAACATAATGCAGACATATCTTCCAATAAAGAGTCTCTCGCTTTCTTTACAGATCTTTTCAATACACTCTTAGGATATTATGAAAAAGATGATAAACGAGCCATAATAAAGGCCCTTCAAGAAGCAGGTATAAAATTTATGGATGACAAATTCCAGCTTCCAGACTCTCTCAAGATAAAAGCAGGAGTAAAAAATATCTATAAACAGAAAATACTCAACGAGCTACTTCAAAGAGTACAGTTGATAAAATCCACCAGTATCTATGCCTTCTATGTTTCATATAAGAACGGAGATTCACAGATAAGACTCAATCAACTTGATGATGAGATACAGGAATTAGAAGATCTTTTAGCTTCCTATGAACAAGTAGAGATAGTACATGAATAATATCATAAAATACGATAATTCAAGATCGCTTGCCTATGTTCAGTCTGTTGAAAAGATTGAAAATAAATTGCAGTTGAGAAAAGAATTAGCTATCAAGCTTGGATTGAAAAGCATTAGCGAATTTATAGAAGGTCGAGCAGTAGTGCAAAAAGATGACAGACGAATGTTGCTTAATGAGAAAGGGGAATTTATGATGGATGAATCACTCACTACGCTTGAGAAGAAAACTAAAACAGATTACGTCAACTGAGAAAAAATAGTAAAAGAGTACTTTATCGATGGGAATAGAGAAATAATAACAGCAGATAAACCCACTTCCGATATAATAAAAACAAATAAATGGATCTTCCCGCCTAAAGACTGAATAATTATCGTAGTAGATGATCGGAAGTATGGAAATTGAAAAAGATTATATACTACAGCAGGGAAAAGAATTCCTTTCCCAGCAGGACGGGAATTTGATCATCTTGCAGTAATGTGACTACATGTAGTTGATATATATGGAGCATTATCTTCATACTATAGAGACTCTATTGGCTACTCATTCGACTATCGCGATAATATCAAAGAACAATTGATCCCAGTAGACCTAAGCACTAATTATTTTTGATTTGATGAAAGTAGAAAAATAAGAAAAATGTATAATCTCTACAATGGATGTGGGTATACGCTTATGACCCCTAATGGAGAGTTTCTAAAGACAGAGCTTGGCCACTACTACGCAAACACTAAACAAGGATTTGATCTTTCGCACGGATTGTACCCCACCATAAACCCTTCTTTTTCTACAGTATTTTACGATGAAGGCGACTATGCAGAAGTAGAAAGACCTATATTCTACATGGTCAATAAAGAATGAAAAGCTTTTAGAGATGAGTTTGGCAGCATAGTCTATACAGATGACCCTTTCCGAATAAATAATTTTGATGAAGATAGTATCACGGTTATACAGATAGATCCCAAAGTACGATCTCCTGATCAAAAAGAAGAAAAGCCTTATTTATGTATGATAGACAAAACATGAACCTATACGAAAAATTTAGATGGTAGCATTAGAAAGCTATATTTTATAAAGTATATTAATGAATATACGGTGACAACGCCAGATGTCCATGGATATGAGATCGATGCAGATAAGAATATAATCAAAAGACTGATAGAGAGAACAGTGGATGAAGATGGCGCAAAGCATCATAAATATATCTGTAGTACTTATGAATTAGAACAAGCTGTACTTGATCCATTGGGAAATTTAAAGCAGAAGATAGATTTTTGATCAGTTACGGAAAAACCCTTAAAAGAGTTGGCAGAAGGTATATATGTATATGGATATAAAACTAAGAAAGATTATTACCATAATGGTGAAGAGTTTTATTATGCGGGCGAAAGGAGGTTTATTAATACTCATTTCAATAATCAAATAGTAAAGTTTTCCGACTGATCTATGTGTAATTTAGGTGAGTTTGGAGATCGCTTGGAATCTTACAATGATTGATATATCCTTGGGCATAATGATTCAATGAAAAAAGAACATTATTGCTCTTTTGTTAAAATAAATGGATTAATTGCTAGATACGCTAAAGATTTTGAGTGAAACGAGTTAAAAGAGCTTTACTCAATGGAAAAGGTCAGTGATGATTATTTGGCAATAAAATGGGATAAACGTTCACCCTACTACATAGTAAATCGTAATTTTGAGTATTTAAAAGATGCGCATGGAGAAAAAGTTAGCGCTGAGTTTGCGCCTTATTTCACTAACGGAATGTTTCTTATTTTTGATATGAACCAACAAGAAAGAGAAAGTTGGAATTTTCGTAATACAAAATGAGAAAGAATATATGATCATTATCTTTTTTCCCAAGATATGCAACTCACAAAAGCCTATTTCGAAGATGGAACTCAAGTAGGAGAGACTCTTGTTGAGCTTCCTCAACATATGGCTGAAGCTGTAGAGCTGGCAAAAAAAGTTATTGTTGGATTCTTGTAGAAATTATTTCATACTGTCCAACATCTTCTGCATCTCAGTAATTTCTGCTGTTTGAGTGGTTTTAATATCGGTAGCGAGTTGGTCAACTTCGGGTCTTCTCTGCGCTAGCATCAATACGTCGTTTGCCATCTGGATTGCTCCTTGGTGATGTTCGATCATACCTTCGAGGTAGGCTTTATCGAGTTCAGTCCCACTTAAGTGAGTCAAATCTGCCATCATCGGTTCGTAGATACTTTGTAGTGCATCGTGAGGATATCGACTTTGTAACCATCCTTGCATCTGAGTAATCTCTTTTGATTGTGCGTCAACGACCGCTTGTGCTAAATTTTTCACTTTTAAGTTTGAGGTGTTTGCGATTACAACCAAAGAACTATCTATCGCTTCTTGGTGGTGCGGAATCATGTTCACGATAAATGTTTCTTCATTGTCAGCAGCGTGTTTGCCCATAGGAGCTCAGCTATTTGCTGGCATATCTCCAGCTGGTACGTCAGATGGGTTGTTTGTTTTTTTACATCCTACGATAGTTAGTGAGAGTACGAGTATGCACGCGAGGAGGGTGTTTTTTTTAGTCATGAGAATAAGAATAGATAATAAAAGTGTACTTGATTATGTTTTGGTGAAGATTTTTTTATATCTTTAGTTTCTTTTTTAATCACAAAATCAATACATTACCTCTCCAACCTCTCCATCATCTCATCGATCAAGACGCTTGCATAGGCTCCAGAGGGGAGCGTGAAACGAATGAGGAGGTCGTCTTCTTGGTAAGTGACGCTAGTATTGGTAGGCATGACTCGGAGTGGTCTTCTGAGGCCTCGGACTTTATTGTCTATGAAGGCTTTGAGTGATCCAGCGTTTAGTTTGCGCTGACTTAGAAAGGCTGTTTCTAGTTTACCTGCATCTGAATTTTCGCGAGGGAGCAGGAGGTTTTCTCCGATAACTGGTCACGTCACGATCATCGTCTTTGGATCAAAAGGAATTTCTTCGCTACTAAGTTGTTGTGGAGTAACGAAAAACTCTTTGCTATCTGTGTTGATATTGAAGCCGAGAAAGACGTTCAATTTTTTTCTATAGACGCCGTAATCGATCTGTCCGTTGAGTGTGCGCTGGAGAATATCGCCGTCGACTAAAGTAAAAGTATCTTTTGCTCTTTGTGCGACATACTCATTGAAAAACTTACTTGCGAGAGCTTGGAGTTTGAACACGATCTCTTTCTTCTCTTTGATGGTGGATCTTCCTTGTATAATATCTTTTCCTTTTTTCCGATTTGCTCATTCGATACCAAATCTTTGATCACCGAAGATATTAGGGAAGCCGGTTGCAAAGAGCTTATCAATACCTGCTTTTGCTAGATCTTTTTCTTTGACTCCAAGTTTTTTCTGCGCCCTTAATCTAATATGAAAGGTGTTGTGAATAGGCGTACTAAGATTGAGAGGAGTTTCGTGTCTTCCGGTCTTGAGTACTTTTGCAACTTCCGCCACTCCTTCTACAAAGGCACGTTCACCTCCAAGTTTTTTTAACGCTTTATCATAAATACTTATCCGTTGTCTGGTAATAGCTCTTTTGTCTTTGAGTCCTGCGATGCCAAGCGTCAATCTAGAGATCTTAAATTTGCTACAAAGATGTTGCACTACCTCCATAGTAGTCATATTTCTTTTTTCAAAACATACATAGAAAGCATCTCATTGGCCGCTTAACGCCCAGGGAAGTTCTTCGCTTACGATGAAATCTTGCGACTTTTGTTTAAATGAAAAAAGCATGGACACTGCTACCAAAATAAATACACTACGTATAGAAGTATACGACTTTCAGGACAAAATGACACTGCAACCGATGGGATGTTTGTGTCACAGAATTGTAGTTTTGTCGTATGTAGGTCTAACTATCTTTATCTTTATTAGAATTTACTCATGAGAAAAGGGATTTTGAAGAATGTAGTCGTCATGGCTAGTGCAGCATTTGTTTTGTTTGGAGCAGTTGTTTTCGCTGATCTTTCTGCAGAGCAACAAACTACGATCGATACTGCAGCGGTTAGGATTGTAGCAGTTATGAACCAGAGAAATGTAACTCCAGACGCATTTAGAGCACTTCTTGATACCGCAAGGACAGGATTTGGAGATAGCCAGGAGAAATGGGATATGGCAGATGCTCTCGATGACGCTGTTATGGATGCATTCTACCAAGTAGATAACTTCAATTCATGTGAGGTTTATTACGATGGATGTAATAATTGTAGCAAAACCGAAGATGGAACTATGGCATGTACACTCATGATGTGTGTTCAACACGATACTCCTGCATGTTTAGAGTACAAAAATTCTCAAGCTCAAATAGACTTGGATGCTGCGAAGGCACTTTGGATGTCAAAGGTTCACAGTTCATATACAGTAACTATCCAAGCATCATGCTTCTGTACTGAACAGTATAGACGCCCAGTAAGATATGAAGTAGTTGAAGGACAAATACACCCTAAGACTGCAGTGTATGCTGACAAAAATGAGGATGGGGATGAAGTAAATCTAACGATGACTCCTAACTTACTTACTGTAGAAGGTATGTTTAGTATGGTTCAAGATGCTATTGATGCAAATGCAGACGCGATAACTGTTGTCTATAATTCAGAAACAGGATCTCCTATGTCAATCGATATCGATAGTTCATTTATGATAGCAGATGAAGAACAACATTATACATTTGATGTGGTAGATTAATCTAGTCTATTTCACAAATATAAAAACTCCGGCCCTGGGCTGGAGTTTTTTGTTGATTTGATATACGTTTCTTGCATGCAATAAAAATGCAAAAATAACGAACCTATAAAATCGACTTCCCCACCAATCTTCCCATAGCCCAGCTGCTGGTGAAGTTATAGCCTCAGGTATGTCAGTCGATATCAAGGATCTCCCCTGCGAAGTAGAGGCCTGCGGTAAGTTTTGACTCTCCCGTTTCGGGATTTACTTCACTTAGGGTTACGCCTCCTGCAGTGACAAACTCATCTCCAGGTTTGCGCTGGATAAGGGTGAGAGGGATTCATTCGCCCAAGAGTTGGCAGAGATGGTGGCGCTGCGCTTTGGAAAGTTGTGCGAGTTGTTGATGTGGATTAAATTGAAAATGGACGAGGAGTGCTTGGACAAATTTTTTGGTAAAATATTGTATAAGAATTGTTGCTAACTCTTTTTTAGATGAACTGGTAGTTGCTTCAATAAAAAACTCTTGTCGATGATGCATAGTTTTTGATGCATCAGGTTGGAAAAATAATATATAAGGATGTTCGCGATCGATTTTTATATAAGGCAGGTAGGACGAGAACGCAAAAGTTGCAGGACCAGAGATACCGAAATGCGTGAGAAGAACAGGGCCTCTAGAACTTATTTTTTCTGCGTGTGTCGATTGATCTACTATTGATTTAGACGCGCGAGCTTTAGGATTGGTTCATGTCGCAAGAACTCCTTTCACCATTGCATCAGGAAATGCCGTTCCAGAAAGCTCATAGATCCATGTTTCTTCAGTCAAAAAACTATTGAGCGATGGGCCCAAAGGGGTGATTGTATGCCCTAACGAACGAGCTCGTGCATAGCCATCTCCTGCAGAGCCGGTATGAGCATAGGCATTCCCTCCAGGAGCTAAGACGATAGTGTCGTATGTGTAGGTCTGTTTATCAGTCGTTACGGTAAATCCTGCAATGTTTTTGGCGCGCTCTATATGTGTACATCCTTCTTTGAGATGGAGGTGCATTTTTTTGTTGCCTTTAAAGAGACGTTCAAACAAGAGCACAATATCTTTTCCATCATCTGAGATAGGAAATACGCGAAGATCTTCTTCTTGTTTTAATGGAACTCCGTGTTCTTCAAACCGGCGTCTTATAGATCTCGGGCCAAACTGCTTTAGCGCTGGCGTAATAAATACTGCTCCTCTTGGATATTTTTCGAGCAGCTCTTTTATTTTCACTGTTCAAGTCGTGACATTGCAACGACCTCAGCCGCTAATGATTACTTTGGTTCCCAGTCTGCTATTCTTTTCAAATAAATGCACCTCACCATCAAAGTCTGAGCGTTCCAAAAAGGTTGCAGCGACCATCATCCCTGCAGCTCATCCTCCTATAATCGCGATTTTTTTGTTCATTTATTTTGCGAGCAATTGAATATACGAATAGTTCATTCGCCTAAAATTATTTCCAGTGTACGAGTAAAGTAATGATTTTAAAGGAAAGTCTAGTATTTTATCGTAACTTCAGTATACACTTTCCAATCGACCATTTCAGATCACAAGATCTATTAGTAGTTTCTTGCCATGTAGTGCTAAAACTGTTAGTTTAAATGGACGATTCCGTTAGTCTTTCAATCAATATGATTGTGGAGATATTGGCCATTTACTACTTTTTTAGTTATTAGAAATATTTTCTATGACATTATTCTCAGAAATGGGGCTTTCAGCCTCAACTTTAGCCGCTCTTGAAAGTAAAGGCTTCGACAAAGCAACGCCTATTCAAGCCGCCTGTATTCCAATTTTATTAAAATGAACCAAAGATATTATCGGTCAGGCAGCAACTGGTACGGGTAAAACCGCAGCATTCGCGATTCCTATGATCGAAAATATCGACACGACAAATAACGTCGTACAAGCAATTATCTTAACTCCTACCAGAGAGCTCGCTATTCAGGTAGCGGAAGAGATAGCAACCCTCAAAGGGAATAAAAGACTTTCAATAGCATTGCTCTACGGTGGAGCTGCGATGGGGACACAGATCCAAGCGCTCAGACAAGGGGTTCATCTCGTCGTCGGTACGCCAGGAAGAGTGATCGACCATTTGGAAAAGAAAAGACTTAACCTTAGTCAAATTCGTTACCTCGTCTTGGATGAAGCAGACGAAATGTTAAATATGGGATTCTTGGAAGAGATCGAAAAGATTCTTAAAATGGCTAACCCTGAAAAACAGATGTTATGCTTCTCAGCGACTATGCCTGCTGCAATCAAGAAAGTTGCAGAAAAATATATGAGAGAGTATGAGTTTGTGAAGGTAGAAGGCCAGCAGATCGCAGGCGGGAATACTACGCAGATTTATGTAGAAGTCTATGAACGTGACAAGTTTGAAGCACTGAGTAGAATTATCGATAGTGAAAAAGAGCTCTATGGTATTATTTTCTGTAGAACCAAAAGAGAGTGTGACGAGCTTGGATCGCATCTCCAAAGCA
Organism: Candidatus Absconditabacterales bacterium; assembly: GCA_038211735.1. Classification (GTDB taxonomy): domain Bacteria; phylum Patescibacteriota; class Gracilibacteria; order Absconditabacterales; family Absconditicoccaceae; genus JBBQVK01. Next base: position 281,064 of record JBBQVK010000002.1, read on the forward strand.
GAGGATACCTAGCGAGCGCGCTTCATGGCGACATGGATCAGAAAGAGAGAGAAAGAATCTTAAATAGATTTAAGAAAAAACAGGCGATGATTTTGGTAGCGACTGATGTTGCTGCTAGAGGAATCGATGTCAACAATCTGACGCACGTTATCAACTACCATATCCCACAAGACCCAGAGAGTTATACGCATAGAATTGGAAGAACGGGAAGAGCAGGAAGCAAGGGAGTTGCAATCACGTTCATTACGCCAAGCGAATATAGAAAACTTGCATTCATCCAAAGAATGACCAAAGCGGAGATCAAGAAGGAGAAGATACCAACCATTGAAAGCGTTGTAGCACAAAAGAAACAGCATGTATTCGCACAACTTCGTGAAGCAATGAAAGAGGATCTAGGAACCTTTACAGCACTCGCAAATGAGATGAAAGAGCTGGGAGATACAGAAAATCTCTTACCTGCCTTGCTTAAGATAGCTTTTGCAGACCAGTTGGAGATAAGTAACTATAAAAATATTCAAGAAGTGAATTCATCATCTTCAGAAAGCCTAAGAACAGGAAAGACAAGATTGTTCGTAGCTCGTGGAAGATCACATGGATATGACCCTAAAAAGCTCATAGAATGGATCAAAGAAGAGGCAGGAGTGGAAGAAAAGGATATTTCTGATATTACGGTACTCGAAGAGTTCAGTTTCGTGACCTGCCCATTTGCAGAAGCTGAGATTATCATCGATGCATTCCAAAGCAAACCAGGAAGATCCCTTGTTTCTAGATCGAAAGAGAAGGGAGCTAGAAGCTCAAGCGGATGAGGAGGATCATCAGGAGGGTATAGAGGCGGTTCAAGATCAAATGGGGGAGGTTCTTCAGGGTGATATAGAGGATCTTCGAGTTCAACTGGAGGCGGATCTTCAGGGGGATATAGAGGCGGACCAAGATCTGATGCACCAAGAACTTCTAGCAGTTCTGCAGGAGGGAGTTCATCTAGTGGCGCGCGTTCAGGCGGGTACAGAGGAGCAGGCTCAAGTTCATCTGGTGGAAAGTCTTCAGGTAGCAGTTCAAGCAGTTGAGGTTCTCGTTCGGGAGGATACAAATGAGGCTCAAACGATAAAGGCGGGTACCGCAAATAAATCAAATTAATATTATTTATTAGTTATCAGCATCTAAAAACATAAGGCAAATTGCCGTTTTTTGACTTATATTCAAGTACTAAGTATAATATTCCTGTCTATTATTAATTGTTTTCAATGAGTGTGATTTTCCCGAGTGCAAACGAAGGGAGTAAAGACAAAAAGAAGAGTATTCGTAAAAGGCTTTCGGATGCATATTTTGTGCCAAAAAATTTTGAAAAGCATGGTAATGGGAAAATATATGAACAGCTTGGAATAAAAACTTATCAAAAAATAGTCCTAGAGACTGCTGGTAAGCTCTTAAAAACACTCAGTCCATGAATAAATAATCACAGTAACTCCTATTTTATAGGTGAACATATTGATGAACATACCCTTAGAACTTTTGAAAAGGGAACAAGATTCAATGAATTAGTTCATGTAGTACAAATTCCGTTAGATTTAGCTATATTTTCCTTATTTGCATCAAACGGTGATCATTCTATTCAAAGTTGAGTATTTTTAGCGTTAACGGTTTTAAATACGTATTCTGTAATGATGCAAAGGTATAATCGTACAAGGCTGTACGCTATATTTAAAAAAAGATACTGACAATAGAAGTTGGCGGATATCTCAAATAAACTGTAAAAAATCTGTCAAATAATTGTAAAAAATCTGTAAAAAACATAGCAATATACTTATGAAACTCATCGCAATATGAAAATATTTACTGCTACAAATCCGCAGTATCCAAGCCGGAAATTGAGTTTTCTTTCATAGAGTCTTGTGGAGATTGTCTGTTGTAGAAGGTGATTTTGGATATGTTCTATCTCTTTATGTTGTGCAGAAATAGTAGAAACGAGTTTCTGTTCATGGATATAGAGCGTGTTTTTGGTGTCAAATATAAGATCGTTTTTTGCAGTAGCTATCTCATTGGTTAGGTCGTCTTTGAGTTCATACGCTTGCTTGTGAAGACGGAGGAGGTCGTCTTGAAGATTATGTAAAGAATCAATATTTGCATATTTTAACGCTCCTTTTTCAAATGCGGATCTTCTAAACCCTTGAGATCCTTGTGTTTTGTTACCTTGGTTCTCACGCGACATATCTTCTCCGATCCCATATCGATTGACTGGTCACGTAGGTTCTTCCTCAATCACCTGTATTGGCTGTCCCGAAAGGTCTTGATGAGAGCCATCTAGAGCCGAATAGGAAGAGAATCCTTCATTGGGGAGGAGCTCAATATAGTCGTTTACTAGCTTTTCGATATCGCTTTTTTTGAGATAGAGCTTGTTATTGATCTTTTTACTTTCTATAAGACCTTTGTTTACATAATTGTAAAAGGTCTGTCTGGTTCTCCCATATACATCAGCAGCTTCGTTGATATGAATGTACTCATCGGTAGCCATAGCATGTATTGACGAAATTAAAAAACTAGTTCTACATATAGACAGATTTTTGACAATTTCAAGAGAAGATTGGAACCATAAGATATCGCTAGGTGAATATTTCCTCTTGTTTATTGGAAATCTAAGGGTATACGCATTTAATACATCATTTTTTACTGGAGGTACCGCTGTAAAAAAACTGTCAAATTGGACTTGACATATTACAATAAAAAGTTATATATGTTTTATAGTCTAACGAGTTCAAAAACAAAAACATATATAGAAAACCTGCACAGCCCTAAGCATTTGCGGATTTTTTTGTTCTAGATTTTGCATAGTATTTTTACCCTCTACGAATATATACTTATGATTACATTACGTCTTTCTCTTACACAACGCAAAGCACTCTACGGGATTATGTCTCTTGGATTGTTTTTGAACAGTGTGATTCCTTCTGTATTACATGCAGAAGATGGAATACAACAAGATTCTACTAGTGCCGAACAAACTTTTTGAGAGCAGACTCCTACTGATGTAGGTAATGACACAGGAGAAGATGGTGGCGTACTTCCATCACAGCTGCTTAACGTAGGACCTCAAGAGTGTTCAGCATATTACGACTATCTCGATTATAATAACGATGGCGCAGTCAATGCGTACGACTCGCAGGAAGTGTTCCTATGGATGTGGGGAGCACATGGTGCTTGGGACGGGACGTTAGGTTTTGAGTGTCCTCCAAGCGATAATTTTCAAGAAAAAATTTGTGATCTAAATAATGATAATCAAGTTACGATTGCAGATATGCTCGTATTTCAAAATGTTATCTTAGGGTATTCTAATTTCGGTGAAGTATGTGGAGACGGAATCGATAATGATTGTAATGGATCTATTGACGACGGATGTGAAGATGTAAGAGTAGAATGTGTTCCTTACTATCCTCAGTTCGATTACAACTATGATGGAGTATTGGATAGTGCTGATACTACTATCTTAGCTGGTGTACTCGCAAACTCTACAGGGTCCATTCTTTGCCCTACAGACTTCCCAAGAGGGGCTGATTGTGATATCAACGACGATTACCTACTTACTCAAACAGATATCAATGAACTATTCCAAGTTATCAATTGAATCGATCGTGATTTTGGAGAAATTTGTGCTGATGGAATTGACAATAACTGTGATGGACTTACTGACAGTGAAGACCAGTTTTGTGAAGATCTTCTCGATGGTATTTGTAAAGATCCTGTAACTGAAATAATTATCTATAACAATGAAACCTACACGTCTTACCCAGCAGGAGGTGTAGCACATACTAACCCAGTTCTTCTCAATGGAGAGGTGGTAGGTGGTGCTCAATCAGTGATGATCGTAGTAAGCCCTCCAGGAAATACTGGTGATGTGACTATCTATAATGTCCCAGTAGATGAAGAAGGATATTGGGAGATCTGGTTACCACTTAACGCAGATGCACTTGATGACAATCACGATATTGGAATGCTTATGTGGGTAAAAGCTATTCATGCAGATCCAGATTGTGGAATGCCATTGGTAAGAGACATTGAAATTGATTTCCAAGGACCAGAATGCCCTGCAGGAACAGATCCAGATGGTGATGGTGTTTGTGGAATTGATGATAACTGTCCTGATGTAGATAACCCAGATCAAACAGATACAGACGGAGATGGAATCGGTGACGCGTGTGATGAAGATGCTTGTCCTCCAGAAATGGATGCAGACGGTGACGGAGTATGCGACACTACTGATAATTGTGTTGATAATCCAAATCCAAATCAAGAAGATACAGATGGTGATGGAGTCGGTAATGTGTGTGACAACTGTCCACAAGTAGCTAACCCAAATCAAACAGATACAGACGGAGATGGAATTGGGGATGCATGTGATGACAATAACTTCGAATGTGAAGATCCAATTATTAATTTAGCGATAACAAGTCATACAAATAATCAAACAGTAACAACCCCTACGGTTCTCTTAACAGGGACAGTAGATGGAGGAGTGGCAAATGTTACAATTACCTTGAGTGGAACTACGGGAGGATTCCCAGCAACAGTTAATGGAACTACGTGGTCAGTCTTATTGCCAGTACAAGTAGGACCTAACACCTTTATCGTTACTGCCTTACCAAGTGATCCTTACTGCTTTATCGTACATACAGCTATAACACTTATCTATCAAGTAGTAGCTCCTTACTGTGGAGATGGAATCATAAATCTAGACTTTGAACAGTGTGATGATGGAAATAATCAGGATGGAGACGGTTGTTCTGCAACTTGTCAGAATGAAAATAACCAACCAAAATGTGGAGATGGAATTCTACAACCAGGTGAAGAGTGTGATGATGGAAATAATCAAAACGGAGACGGTTGTTCTGCAACTTGTGAAGACGAGGGAGGAAATCAATTCTGTGGAGATGGAATTCTACAACCAGGTGAACAATGTGATGATGGAAATCATATCAATGGAGACGGATGTTCAGCAACTTGTACCAATGAAAGCACAGTCCCTTACTGTGGAGATGGAATTCTTCAAGCAGGTGAACAATGTGATGATGGAAATCATATCAATGGAGACGGATGTTCTTCTACTTGTCAAAATGAAGGAGGAAATCCAATCTGTGGAGATGGAATCATACAAGCAGGCGAGGAGTGTGACGATGGGAATACTATAAGTGGAGACGGATGTTCAGCAACTTGTGATGACGAAGGTACGGATGGAGAGTGTGTTGCGCCAGTAACAACTCTTACGATTACTAGTCATCTTAGCGGGGCAACTGTTACTTCTTCTCCGGTAACACTTTCTGGTGACGTTACCGGTGGTGTAGATGCTATCCATGTAACAAATCATACAAATAACCAAACTGTACAAGCAACTGTTAGTGGTACTACATGGACTGCTACTATCGCGCTTGTATCTGCTAGTGGGAACGGAGCAGTAAATAACATAGAAGTTGTTGCAACTCCTCAAGATGGTGACTGTGACAACGTTTCACAAGCAATCAATCTTCTTCTCAAAGGAAATAATGGTGGAGATGTCTGTGTCGATCCAATCACACTAACAATTACAACTCCTGCAAACAATACCACTATTAGTTCTTCTTCAATTGTTGTATCTGGAACCGTGGCATTAAATGCTAATGGACTTACCGTCAACGGACTAGCTGTAAGCTTCTCTGGTGGTGTATATGAAACAACTGTTGCATTAGCTGTAGGTAACAATGTTATCACTGTCGCTGCAACTCACCCAACCGATCTTGCATGTAACGTAAGTACTCAAGTAAATGTAAGAAGAAATTGAGGTGGTGGATGACATAATTCTTCAATCACCTGTGGAGACAATGAAGTTAATACGTCTAAAGGTGAGGAGTGTGACGATGGAAACACCCGTAGTGGTGATGGATGTTCAAGTAGCTGCCAGCTCGAAGATAAATCAGTATCAAGTATAAAACGTAAGGTTAAGGAGATGTTGAAAGATCGTCCTCAACCAATCGGATTTGTATTGCCACCAGAACTAGCAGATACGGGACGAGTAGCTAGAGCATATCACTCACTTAGATGAGGACAGCTAAGCGGTAAATAATTATATCTCTTTATAGCAAGCTCTTTGTATCGTATTGATCAAAGAGCTTTCTATAAAAGGGGGATACTTAGTGTTTTCTTGAGCTTTATTGGGCGTTTTACTTAATGAAGAACATCAACGATCGCATGAGTCGTTTACGAAATAAGTTCCTATGGAGTCAGCTATTAGCAGGAGCATTTCTAGCACTATTGCTACGGACTCTCCCTGTGGGAGCATATCAGCATACCGCTCGAGACGTGGTAGCTACAATTTTTGTATTTTATCTGCCAGGTTATCGGCTGTCACTTTGGTTTTTTAAGATAGGGGAACTTTCTGTATTTGAGAGGACCATCATGAGCTGAGCAATTTCGTTGGCGGTGGTTTCATTTGTAACGTTGTATATGTTTACTAGATGATATGAAATTACCACGATGCAATTTTTCATAGGAGACTGGGTTATTATTCTATGTAGTTTCATTTGACTTATGTTTGTTAAACAATAGTACAGACCTAATAGATACAGATATATAAGGTGCATCAAGTGAGTATGGTACGATGGTAAGAGGTAAATAGTCCAATCTTTTTACTCTTAATTCATATGCCTATGTATGCTAAACTTCTGATTAAGGCTGCTGTCTTATTGCTCGTAATCAATGTAGCATTGATCGGAGTGATTACCCACCATTTGCCATGGCTTGCAGTTGCAATTTTCAATCTTATCGCATTATTTGTTTTGTTGTTTCAAGAACGTAGTGTGTTCCAGACAACAGCATCTCCCAACAAAAGAATTCTGTTTACTTCAGATGTATTTTGATGGATATCTTTAGGAATTGGAATAATAATTCGAGGATTATCTGCTTATTGGGAAACGAGTATGCCACCGATATTGCTATGAGTATTGTGATGAGCTCTTTTCTATTTGCTTTGCGTGGCGGTATTTGGGCTTTCTTCAACTACCTACCTGAGGGATAGTGGAGTGAGAGTAATTGGCATTGTTGCTCTCCTGATTGTTTTAGGAGTGATGGCTCAACGATTTGGGATAATTTCAGTTAGCTCTTTGAATCAATCATACAATAATTTGATTGGACGACGACAACATACTTTACAAGGCATTGTGGTAGATACAGACGTTGTCATTCCGCCTCAACCGGTCAGGATCGAACAGGTCTCCCCACCAGTTACTACTGGTAATATACAACAACCAGAAAATAAAACGGGCAACCTAGTAAAACCAGCTGATACGAAAAATGACGATGATGGGAAAATATTTAACACATCGGTAAGCTCGAAAGAAGGAACATTGACGTTCGAAAATTTCTTGCCGGTCTTGTTCGCTACATTGGATATTCCTGCTTCAACAAATAATTATACGTTTACCTTTGTCGATCGTCTAAGTACATTATATCCAAGCTTTGTCCTAGCGCGTGACTATTCTATGATTGGGACAAACATCAACCCACAAAGCAACATTTCCTGTCAGACCTTAATGGTATTGCTTGGGCTTGCGCAGAAGCGAGGAGTAACCTACACATCAGCTACCGTGCTGGACGCATTCTGGGCAGAAGCGGTTGAGAAAGGATATACAGCCTATGGATGTGATGACCGCACTGCGATTGCACAGCGATCTGACCTACCTTAGCCCAGCTTGATAAGAGCGTAGTTTGCCTATATTTTCATTGAAAAATCAGCCCATTCTCTTATACTCGTCCTGATAAAAGATTCATTTTATATAATTGTTTGATCGTATGAAAAAATTCGTGTTAACGATGGTTTTAGTATCCGTAGGAAGTTTTGGTCTGACGCATGCACTCACTGATCCATCAATCAAAGAACAAAATTTAGGGATAGATCTCTATTACGAATCAGCAAGTTTGGAATACCTCCCACCTAGTTGGTTTCAACCAGTTAGTTTGGATGCAGCGCCAGAAGATATTGAACACTGGTTGCTCGATGTGTTGCCGTATGAAGAAGACAGATATGCAAATATGTATATGGTTATACCTCAATTAGGATTGGTGACGCCTGTAATAGATATCCCTTGAGGATCTTTGGATTATCAACGTATGGTAGGCGGGAAAGATATTGCAATCAATAACTATCTAAAAGGTGGTGTTATTGAATACGTAGGGAGCGTTTCTCCTGGACATCGAGGGAAACGTGTAGACTTTGGGCATAGTAACTATTACAAATCTGACAATGGAAGATATAAATCTATCTTTTCAAATCTTATGGCGTTAGATGCAGGAGATCAAGTACGATACTATGTCAAACAGCCAAGTGGGAAATACAAACTCTTTAAGTATGAAGTGACAAAGTCATATCCTACGAATCCAAATAATGTTGCTGCGCTTGCGCGAGATGGAAATGGCGCAGATGCGCTTATTTTTGGTTGTTACCATGGACTTGATGGGAGATGGATGGTAGAAGCGACGCTCATTGGACCTGCATTGGATGGTCCAGAAGACGCGAGATATGGTGCGCTCTCGACTACTTGGAAGGACAAAGTGAAGGCATCGGTAGCGAAAATTTGACGGATGCCATGGTATATAAAATCGTATCAGATTGTTATCTTGTTTAAGCGGACTGAAAAAGCTAGGGCGGCCATCTCTGATAAAGACCCTGATATGAAGATGAAACTGCTTATGCTTGATTATATAGAAGAGAAGTTAGCTATAATTTATCCAGATTCTCTCTAACGTAAAAGGATTTTTTGTCTATAGTAGTAGTTATGATATATCGTTTATCGTTTGTAAAACGTCTTATAGTTCTAGGCTCACTTCTGTGCATTACTCTGTCATCAGGAGTTTTCGCATTGACGCCAAAGGCAGAGAAAGGAGTAAAGACGCTCAGAGCGCCGAGTATCGTTTCTGACTCTCCAGAATGGTTTACTCCCTTCAGTTTAGATAAAGCTCCTACTGATATTAACTACTGGACAAGCATATTGCCTTATCCAGAAGACAAAGCTGAAGAGATGTACGTAGTTATGCCAACACTATGATTGATCGTGCCAGTAGTGTTTATCCCTCAATGAACAGCGGATTTCTTGGCTATGGCAGGATGACAACAGATTGATATCAATAAATATCTAGTCGAAGGAGCCATGAACTATCCTACTAGTGGGAAACCCTGACAAGTTGGGAATTCCGTAATTTTCTGACATAGTAATTTCTATCTGCAAGGAGCAGGGAAGTATAAAACTATTTTTGCTGACATTATGAACTTGGACGTAGGACCATATGATGAAATTTGGATCTATACTCGTCAAGCAGATGGAACGTACAAACAACAACGTTTTGCTATAGAGAGATCGTATGAAACAGTCCCAACCGATGTAGAGATTTTACTGCCGTTGGGTGGGAAAGAGCTCACAGTATTTGCTTGTACCAATGGCCTTGCAGGAAGGTGGATTTTGAGATCAAGACTTATCGAAGATGATGAAATATTAATTTCATACCCTATGAGATGGAAATTGTATGAACTTTTGAAACAGCTTAAAGAGAAATCTCCAGAACGCCAAAAAGTGATTGCTACTATCGTCGTCACTAGAATAAATGAAATTTTATGAACCATCCCAGCAGAGACGGAGAGCTATCAACTCAAATTCAAAAAGTATGTGTTACAGTATGTGCAAAGAGAGTTGGTGAAGTTCTATTAGTACGCAAACTTTAGTCTAGGTAAAGCCTTTGGAGATCCATTATGGAAAGACTTTTTACTATTAACGCATCGTCGGATTTTTACTCAGTCGTCACGCCATCAAACTCCTCTTCGAGTGCCATAGCTTCTTGCTTGGTAGCGCACACGACGCCATCCTTGTGATGTGCGGGAGAGTAGATCGTATACATTTTCAATTGTTCGGTAGCTGATGTATTGATAATATTATGGAGAGAGCCTGCTGGGATTATAATAGCTGACCCATTTTTGATTATATATTCATTTCCATCGATAACTACTTTCCCTTCTCCTTGTTCGAAGCGGAAGAACTGATCATTATCCTGATGCGTCTCCATCCCAATATCTTCTTGGGGCAGCAGTGACATTAACACAAGTTGAGAATGTTTTCAAGTATACAATACTTTACGGAAATTATTATTTTCTAAGGTAAGCTGTTCGATGTTGTCGTGGAATCAGTGCATGGTAGTATGGTGAGAATATAAAAGATTTAATCTTCAAAGAAGGGTGTATTCACTATATTATCTTAGCAATAGCTATATGCAAGGTGAGAGAGGATTATTCATAGGCAAAATGTATAAAACTATTGTATTATTTTCCTCTCATGCTATTGATCACTACAAACAGGCTACTGGCAGCCATAAAGACTCCCGCAAAGACTGGAGAAAGCTGTCGACCAAATCGAGGGAATAACCATCCTCCTGCAAGAGGTATCCCTATGATATTATAACTAAACGCTCGGAAGAGGTTTTGATAAATAAGACTATTGGTTGATTTACTGATGGCGATCGCATCGATAACTTTGTTCAAATCGCCCTTAAGTAAAATTAAATCAGATGATTCGATACTAACATCACTTCAATCGGACATAGAGATACTGACATCTGCCAACGAAAGTGCAATACTATCGTTGATACCGTCGCCGACCATTGCAATTTTATTGGGAGACTTTGCTCTAAGAGATTTTATATAGTCAGCTTTCCCTTCAGGAGTTACCTGTGCAACGACTTCATCAATATGTAATTGATCTGCAATAAAGCGGGCAGGGCTTGGATGATCTCAGGTACACATTACGGTCGTGATGCCTTTTGCATGTAGTTTCTCAAGCGTATCTTTCATTCATGGTTTGATCGTATCGATCAAGGTGAAAACAAAGAGTGGTTTTTCATCAGTGAATAGAATGACCGGTGTTTGTCCTTTTCGCGTATGTTGATCCAGTAGGGTATGATCAAAATCTTTTATTACTTTCTCTGCATAGGCTTCATTTCCAGCATAATAACTTTTTCCATCGATAACTCCTTGCACTCCTAATCCAGGATAGGTTTTGAACTGTTCGACCTTAAGTAATGGGATGCCAAGTTCTTTTGCTTTCCTAGTTATAGCTGTTGCAAGTGGATGTGTAGATCCTTGTTCCAAAGAAGCTAACTGCTGGAGAGTAGCCCTGATAAACTCAGTTTTCATCTCTTGATCGGTCAACAAGAGGGTAGGCTTTCCTGTTGTGATCGTTCCTGTTTTGTCGAAAATAATAGTTTTAACATCTTTAAGAGCAAGAAGCCCATCGGTATTTTTTACCAATATTCCGTGTTTAGTCGCACGGGTTATTCCATTTATAATTCCAAGTGGCGTGGCAAGTCATAATGCACAAGGACATGCAATACTCATGATTGCAACAAATCAAATTATTCCTCTAATTCGATAGTCATCATAGACTCACTTTCACAACACTATCCGTGCAATTCAAGTCACGGTCGCAAGGATAAGTACTGCAGGAATAAAATATCCTGCAATTGTGTCGGCAAGTTTTTGGATAGAAGGTTTGAGATTTTGTGCTTGCGTGACCATCTCAATAATTTTTGACAAGGCGCTTTCACTACCTAGTTTCGTTGCTTTGATATATAGAATTCCATTTACGTTGATCGTTCCCCCTATTACTAGATCATCAACTTTTTTGGTAACAGGAAGTGACTCTCATGTTATCATACTCTCGTTAACCTCGCTAATTCATTGGGTTATAAGACCATCTACCGGGATATTCTCCCCTGGTTTCACCACGATAATATCACCCACCATCACTTGGTCGAGCGGTATTCTTATCTCTTCACCATCACGTACTACGACCGCATCTTTTGCTTGGATTTTCATAAGCGCTTTTATCGCATCCGCATTTTTAGCTAACTGAACTTGTTCTATATATCTTCCAACGAGCGATAACCCAACTACTACAATTATCCCTTCGTAAAAATTCCAACTTACGTCCATATAGGGTGCTAGCACATTTTCGAAAGCAGTTACTATAAAACTATAGATGAATCATACCATTCCTCATATTCCAATCAGGCTATCCATATTACCAACTCCATGTTTAATATAACTTCGTACTGCTTTGACAAATCTCGTATCAATTCAGAAAAAGACATACGTTGCGAACAACGGCATGAGATGATGGAAGAACTCTCCCACGACATCCGAATCAACTCGTCGTCAATACTTCGCACCTAGATCCCGTCACATCATCACAAACACTATAGCTACCATGAATATAATGAGGAAGAGCTGGAAACGCGAAATCCCACTAGAATGGTTCGCATGAGATTCACTAGGAGCGTTGGACATAGTAGAACCATCGGGCATCGTATGATTTCCATGGCTCCCAAGATCGAGAGAATGAAGTGAATAGCCCAGATCATCTAGGGTTTTATTGATATTTTCTAATGATTGCTTAGACGGATCAAAATCGAGTACAGCTTGCGAGATAGCAAAATTCACTTCGCATTGATCGACTCAGGGCATTTTTTTAACTTGTTTGCTGATGATCTGACTACAGCTAGTGCAGTGCATTCATTCGACTGCGTATGTTTGTTTCATGGTGATAGGGAGATAATTAGAAAATAAATTATTATACTTTTGATTTGGATGGTAACGAATTTTAACAGCATCAACCTTTTTTCCCAGCAACTTTGCAACACATATGAATGGATTGATGGGAGTCTTTGTCAGTAAGAGATGACAATGGACGTAGCGCATACCCCATACCATCGATATTGCTATTTATACCTTCTAAACTCTGAACAGTGGGGTCATAGTCGATTGTAGCTTGCGAAGTTGGATAGTCTACTTCACATTCGGTCACTCCATACATTTTTTTGACTTTACTTTGAATTAGTTTACTACAACTTGTGCAATGCATTCCTTCGACCTTGTACGTATGTTTCATGGTGATAGATGATTAAGGTATAAAAGTTTTACTATAGACAGACGATTTTTTAACCTTTTCTTGTTATTGCACAACGATCTTCCCCATACCCATTCACATCGCAGCACAAACAAGTGGAATAGTTTTCGGCGATGAGCCATCGACGAGAATTTCAAAACTCTTTCATTTTATAATTGGTTGTACTCATACTCAAGGAATAACAACTGCTGTTTTACATCACAATCAATCAGAAGCAGGAGTTACTACGAGTTTGTAATTTTTACCAACAGCGAGATTAATCGTATCTGGTACAAAATACGAGCCATCGTGTGAAATCTGAACGGTTTCATAATCATTGTTTGCAACAATTTCTGTTCAAGGAGCGATACTCCCTGCATTGAGTGCATGGATGAGGGTGTAGCCATTGAACACGGTGTAAACACCGAACGCTACCAACAAGCTTGCGATAATTGGATTGAGTAAGGTGAGCTTGTCTTTGATATATTTGGTTCACAATCATAGACCGAAGAGGACGGGGAATGTTCCTATAGCAAATGCTCACATAATGAGCATGCCTGTTACTGCGCTGCCAGATTGAAGTGCGAACAGCTGCATACTTTGCGTAAATCCGCAGGGGAGCAAGAAGGTTAACGCTCCTACGATAGGTGCATACTTTGGATTTTTTAATTTGAAAATTCCTTTACTCAATCACCCGGGGAGGTGGAATCCTGATTTGGTAATATTTGGTGTGATGCCCAAGAGTTGTAATCCCAAGAAAAATAAGACGATTCACACAAGGATACTAAATATCCCATTGAATCGAGAAGACCCAGCAAACTGTCCTCAGATCATCCCAAGTATTGCTCCACCAACAACGAACGAAATAAATCTTCCTAGATGAAATGTAAGTTGCGTAAGTCGATTCTTTTTTGTTTCTACAGACTCTGCATATCCTATCACGATCCCTCACGTCACTGCTAGGCAGGTAGAAATAGATGCAACCAGACCTACAAGTATAGCGATCGGAAAGGTGAGTTTCTCATATGAGGGGATTAGTTTTGTTAAATCCATCTTAATTACTATCCAAACAATTACTCAGGCCACAAGCAGTCGTGCTAGTTTCCCGATAACTGCATCAGCCTTTTCTTCAGCGCTTTTTGCTGTCGGTGGAGTAGTGGTGTAGCCAGCTTCATGAATTACGGAACGAATATCTGGAAGTTTGTCGTCACCACATCTAACTTGGAGTATACCAGATTTGAAAGAAAGAGCCTCGACCGTACATCCACCAAGCTCTTCAACATTCTCCCTAATAAGTAGTTCACATGCTTTACAGTGCATGCCATAGATAGTAATTTTATGAGACATTAAGTAAGTTATAAATAGAATAAAAAGTGTGGAATTATTTTCTAGATATAGGTAGTGCAAATAGTGTAAACTTTTGTGATACTATTTACTCGAGACCTGTCGTGCTCTGACTAACTCTTTGATAAACTTATCTTTTTGCCCACCATCGCTTGCATTGAGAAATTTTGGACCGCAACACGAAAGATGGCTTTCAAGTAAGGTAAGATTTACCGATTTCAATAATCCGACCGTTGCATTTACTTGCGAGGCAATATCGACGCAATATTCATCAGTTTCTACCATCTTGGTGATTTTGTCGATCATTCAACGCGTTTTTTTGAGCGCAGTAAGTAATTTGGGTGTGTCGGATTGCTGCATTTGTATAACTTAAGTTGTAAAGGGAGTATAGTATTTTTATAACCATACCCTAGGGTATGGTTTAACTATAGTCCAAGTTATAAAAAAAGCAAATGAATATTGCCTATTATTTAGAAGGTTGCCTCTATAGACAAACAACCATTGTTATGACACACACATTGAAGAGTTTTTTCACCGCGGTCTGAGCAGTCGCAATCACTATTTGTCTGGCAAGCAATAGGATAGCTAGTACTGATGCTAGGGTCAGGATCATGGCTCGTAAAGGAGCATCCAACCGAACAACTTCCCTCAATACAAACTGTTCCAAAAGGGCAGTTGGATTGTATTGCATAGTCCATTGGGAGAGGGCAGTCGCTGTCACTACTACAAGCTGCTTGTAGTTCTTCTGGTTGTGCATTCGTGGGAGCGCTGATTTCCTTTGCAGAAAAATAGAAAATAGTTCCTGCTATGAGGACAGAAAAAATAATTATTCGGGGAAGGTGTTTGTGGAGTAGTTTGGTCATATGCCAAAAGCTTGAACGTGTAAAAAATTCTACATCTACACAATTGTAGCCAATGGAATAGAAAATTCAATAATGAATATACACGGTTGTTTCAGAAATTTATAACTTTCCGCTTTCGATAAGTGCGATCTCTCTTCAGATATTGTAGATAGATGCCATATCGTATTTCTTCTGGAAATAGGGTGTTTGATAGAGTTGTTTTTTGAAAATATCTTTCATGACTCATGCACTTCCTGGCATATACAGATGATCTGGATAATGAATGTATTCGCGTCTAATAGCTTTTGCATATCTGTAGTAGGTTTCTCGATCCTGTCATAAGATAGCAAGATCGATATCAATCATATATTTACCAATTAGATCATTTTCATCATCTACCATATGTCATCCAGTGAGCAGGATAAGTTCATGTACCCTTTTGCATGTTTCAGTTCCCACTCATCGTTTTTGTAAGTATTGATCGGCCAAAATAGCGCTATTAGATTCATTTTCCCGCTTCTGAGCTGTTGCGTTATAGATGGTATCGTGGAAGAGGATTGCATAAAAAAGCTCAGCAAACTCTGAGGAAGTAAGGAGCTCTCTGATCTGTAGAAGTTCTTGTATACTTGCAACTATATGAAACCAGTTGTGATACATTCTTTCAGGTCAGTCATAGAGTGATTTAACCTGCGCTATGATCTCTCCATATCTTTCTCTCATTTCTAACTCAGCAAGAATAGATTTTATTCTCAGTTCACCAAACACATCAATATTTGAAACCATTTTCGTAAATGCTTCCGAGATTACTGTCTCGTTACTTGAAGAGGAGTTATCTATTTCAGTAAGTGTCCCATAGTGGTTTTCGTATATTCTTTCTCTTATAGATTGTTTTTTGGCATCTGCTGAAAACTGGCTTGAGACTCTGTGGTCTATTTGTTCAGAGGTTAATCATCTTCATAGCAGCCTTTCTTCTTGGCTTTTGTCATCTGTATCGACCAAGACAATATTATTATTTGCTATGTTTGTGAAGCCACTTTCTGCTAATAGTGCTCCATTCAAAATTATCACTCACTTCTTTCCAATCATCTCTTTTCTTATTTTTAGTAACATAGGTTCTATCATTATAGCGTCTAACTTTTTTCTTTTTACTTGATCTTCAAAAATTATCTTTCCCAAGATCTTTTTATTGATGTATCAATTTTCTGCTTGTATCTCGCTTCCAAAATTATTTACTAACTCTCATCTAAGAATCTTGTACACATTCTCATTTGCTTCTTCCAAGATCCAATGACCGATCTTATCTAGATCAATATTGTGGGCAGGGATATGTTGTGCATTTCCTAACTCTACAAATTTTTGAGTAACATACGATTTCCCAGAACCAATCGTCCCAGTTAACCCCACGATATACTGTCCCATCATTCTTGCTTCTAAAAAATGTTTTACGTTCATAGTGACGAAACTGTCGATTATACCTTGCTCTTTGAGTACTGCTTTGGCCACACTACTTGCGACATGAATATGATCTTGCTTGGCAATCAATAAGGCAGTATCTATTCCTAGTTTTTGAGTTTCCCCTGCTCGGTGGAGCAACGCTTCAGCTTCTTGATCACTCCCTCATCTGATCCCTCTCACTACTGTATCTGATCATTGCTCAAAAACAAAGTCTACTAACATTCACGAGAAGGGGAGTACTTCGATTTGTAAATTTTTATCTAAGTTATGTTTGGTCGCGTCTTGAATCATTCTTACTCTTTCTGGTACCGAAAACATATATTTTTTATCAGGATTTTGACCAATAGCGATAACAAGATCTTGAAACATATGTCCCGCTCTTTTTACAATATCCAAATGTCCTTTGGTAAATGGGTCAAATGATCCTGGATAGATGACTTTTTTCATCGCAGTTCCCCAGTATACTAAAAAAACATACTATGAAACGTATAGTAACCTATCAAGAATAAATGTCAATATTTGATTATCGGCTTGATGTCGGGCTTAGTCCCTATATTCCATCAACAGTTTCCCCAATATATTCTGCCCAGTTAACGTCTCCTGATCTATACCGAAAAAGATATCTTTTCGATAGGTGTATTCAATAATTATCCTTGGCTTAGAAGCTAAGAGTATTTCATGTAACTCAGGATTGTTATCGTATTTAAGTTTCGTAGCTTCTCTCATAATATCAATTCTGATTTTTTCGTCCAGGGTAAGATCATACTTCACTCTTGCTCTTCTAGCTCTTCACCGATGCTGAGAGTCTTCTGCAATATATTTTTTAATTTCTAAGTCATCTGTTCTTCATGCCATGTAGTATCATTCGGTATCTTGAAAAACATTTCCCCATGTGTCTTGGATAGGATTCTTCAATCTCGTAAAATTAGATCCTATCTCCAAAATATGCGCAATCTCTTCTGCGGCAATATTGTATCATCTTGCTTTCGGGTGGAAAATAAGTGCTGCGTTGTTGAGGCAGAACTCGCGAGTGTAGGTTTTTTCGTGTAGTAACTCATCGTATCCTTTGCTAGGCATGTGAGACAGGTGATAAATATATTTACCTTATATTTCTTGCAATCCAATACGATTCTTCTTACTTGCTAGATTCCCTGCTTCTTACTGCTTCAGAAAACGCTTTCTGAAGCTGTTCAGGTTGGTCAGTGCCGATTCTATAGATCTTTCCATTGGCCATAAGTAGTTCTACAGCTTCAAATCCTGAGACATTAAATATCCACATACATGGTCGAAATCGACCTCTAATACCTCGCCCATAGTATCGTTTATTTTTTACTGCCTTTGCAGAAACTATTTGATCTAATGCGAAACGTTTGCAAAAAATTCCCCACCCAAATTTTATACGCAAAAAATTCTCATCGATAGTCACCGTGAGGGAAGTAAATGACGAAAGCAAAATAAGTATAGCAAGCATAAAACTGATAAGAGCTCGACTGAAAACGCCTACTTGTGAAAAAATAATTCATCGCAGGAGAATCACAAAAAGTAGAGTAGCAATAATTACATATCCAGGTTGGGTGTGCTGGTAGAGTAGTATGATTTCTTGTTTCTTCTTACTGGGGTCTTGCATTATAATAGGATGTAAAAGGATAAACGTTTATTTGAAGTCTATTTTCATACAGATATTGCACGAGAGGAGTTTGTTTTTTATTATTACTTCATAAAATCTTTTCTGCTTTGTATTGTCGTGCCATATCCATTTTCAAAGATCAGGTTTTCTTTGGTAAAATGGATAACAGTCACGCCTTTCCGGAATTGTTGATCACAGCGTCTGAGCGACTGGACAATTATCTGCATTTTCCCAATCTCTCAATTTATGCCAAACTCTTTTGCACAATTATTGAAATCGAGCCATGAGTTTGCGTATGCGGTAGTTGTCATTTCAAGATACATAACCTCAAGAAAGAGATTTAACCTTGGAATGTCTTGCGTACTATCTCCAATGATAAAATCAAAAATACCTTTTGCAGTAGCTCAGTGCTAGATGAAAGGTCTTTTTTATGGCTGGGGTGTGATGAAAGGTTATTCATGATACCATATCTGTAATTATTTCCTTCCAGAAGTCAACGATATGTCCATCGACCGTTACAATTTTTTCCATCGATATATCATTTATGGTGTTGGGTAGCGAAGCGGAAATGTTCCTTGCGGGAACTGTTTTTCAAAATAATCTAAGTGACCGACACCTGTAATAACCAATGTTCTCTTCGTAGAATCCAAGAGCTGGTTGATATTTCTCTCCATCTCATGCTCGCGTTGATCCCATTTGAGAGGGTCGATAAGCGCAACAGCAAAGGGAGTTTTGAGTGCTTCATTTACTGCCGATTTATTCGCGTCTATCCGAGTATAGCTAAGAGGTATAGCGCGTTGTTCATCAATAGCGATTTGATTATCGCGTTCAGTCTTACCTTCTGCAAGTACATTTGTATCTGAATCAAATCCATAGACCGTTGTTCCAGTTTCTTTTGCCCATCCTGCAGCAAAAATCATCTCGTCAGGATATTTTTGGACTGTATCATTTTCGAGATCTTCTTGCGAAATCTCTACCAGTAAAACTTCTGGTGCATACTGTTCCAACACTGCACGCAACTCTCCATGAGGAGTAAATCTTGCGTGGAGCGTACCGATGAAGATGAGATTTTGCATGGTTTCCTTGAGAACTACAATAAATTAAATCTTTTCACCTAAATTGACTACCTGTAGATTTGTTCTAAATTTTAGTTCACTGAGTTTTACTTCAAAACTTCTATGGTTATGAGCAACTTCTTGCAGCTTCACTCATATTTCTCTTACTTCATCGTCTTCCAAATCATTTCACACTCACACCGTCGTATGCATATCTCGTAGTAACCTATACAACTCTGATCACGTCAATTCAAAAATCTCTTGCTGTAAGGCCTTAAGCGGCAACAGTTCGTTGTCAGGGAAGAGTGAGATGCAAGCATATTTTTTGATCATTGATCATTTTTATTAAAAACTATGTCACAGGTCACTTAATTGTAACCAAACAGATACTTCTTCTCCACTAGTCATCTGTTGCATCATGTATGTTTTTATCTCCATACAAATTTGATCTTGTTTGGCAATACGTTCAGGGTAGTGATGAGCTTTTATTTCGCATTCTACTGGTGCAATCATATATGAATTGGTAACTTCTATAACTCTTACACTAATTTCGTGTAGTTCTAATTGCCTTTCTCAGCAGCTCAATTGCTCAACCACAATTTGTTTAAGTCTTGCAAGAGCACTATCATCGAAGGAAGTATTTTGACTATAGATGTTGATAGTTGGCATGATGCAGGACTTAACTAAAGTTACCTCTATCTTACTTACTATGCGATCCGTTCTTTTTCAGCGCAGCCGAATAAGAGTAGGGTGGCGAGCGATAAGATCAAAGCTATGTATTTCATCACTGTTTTCTAAATAGCTAAATCAACTATTCTCCAGATTTATTGCCATTCATCTCCAACAATCAAAGTAGTTTGAGTAAAGAGAATATATTCCATAAGTTGTTATGATTACAATAACCAAACTATTTAAGTTCCTCTAATTTATCTTCAAACGGCTGATAGCAGTCGAGAAAATTAATATTATCTTGATCCGTAACCATTCATTTTCAAGTAGAATCTAATATGCTAGTTTTTGCATCACAAGGGACATTCAATATTTCCTCCTTTGTATCAAAATTTCATACAAAATAATTAAAAGTTGCCATAATGCTGTTTCAGGTGAAAATAGGTTAATAAAATAGTTCATAAATCGATATTATAATCTAAAGTTTATTCCCTCGTAAAAATCTTATTTGTATCTATACTAAACAAACGATATATAGCAATAGACTGCTTCTGTACTAGCAATAATTCTCCCTCCCTCTCCAAAAATGCCTTCACCTCATCAGGATTGTGGAGGGGTAGTTTGATTTCTATTTCGATGAAGGAGTGGGTCATGGGATTAGTCTTACTAAAAGATATTATAGACATGATAAATACTTACTCACCAAGCTAATGTAACTTTCGATATCCTTGTCAGAAGAATTATTTTTTAAGTAATTTTCTAATTTTAATTTTATTTTTTCGGCTGCCGGTTTTGATATATATAAACCTTTCATGCTTAGTGCTTTGAGAAATATGTACGCATTTTTTTCTTGCTCCTCAAAGTCTTTATTGAATTGCACTTCACGTTCAGTTTTGTTAAGGTTAACCCATGAATACATTCTACTGATAACTCAAAAATTTGCGTGAAATTTTAAAAATTCTTCAACAGTAATGGATTCTTGCATAAATATTCACAAATTTAACATCTTTGCAAAAGTAATTACCTCAACTTCTGGAATGAAATGCTCAATTATATTGTCCACATAGAAAAGTAGATCATCGTTTTTTTTATTTTTTCGAGCTTCATTTTGAATGTAATTTATTATTACTTTTGCAAGTTCTTCCTTTTGCTCTATTTCCTTGGTCTTTACTGAATATATAGCCGTCATAGTTTCCATGAAATAAGAATTGCTAAGTTTATTTTTGTCGTTTAATATCTTAGATAATATGTATAGATCCATTCGTAGGATAAAATCAGTATTTCATCCATTCGTATGTTTCTCTAGTTCATACTTACGTGCGTATAGAAGTATATGGGCGTCATTAAGATTAAGGTTTGAAAATACGCTTTCAAAACAACTGTCAAATGCATGCGAAAAAGTATAATAACTCACATCATCACTACTTCTATGCTGATAGTATTTATATAGTACTCAATAGAGCCTATTTAATATAGAATTTTTATTATAAAATATTGATCGGTTAGATCTTTTTGCAATTCATTGCTCAAGAAATGAAAGTAATTTTCAAGTATTTTCAAAGTCTAACCTATCTGATTGTAAGTGGATTTCTATTGTGTCAAAAAGTTTCTCTATATAAAGAGGCTCTTGATCTTGTCCTATATCGTTGATTAATATATCCTTCCAAAATCTTTCATTTCAAGAATCTCATAACTTTTTTATACGAATCTCATGCTGATAAAGGTCTTGTGAATGCCGTTTAAAGAGTGATGAGAGTTTGCATGTAAGAAAAACTATGATTCATAATGCAATACATATACCCAAATAATTCCACTGATTTAAGACGCCATTAATCTTATCAAATCAAAAACTTGATAATCATACTCATATAATACAAACTCCTGCAAACAATATGATCTCTCAAACATTGAAAAAATCATGCTGTAATATTTTTTTATCAAAGTTAAAAAATCAATTTTCATTCGTGGTGCTTGACGGTTGAAAAGCGCTAATTCAAAGGGGAATATACATTCATACCCATATAGCGAGATATCAAAGATAAATTTCAGGAGATACTACCGCAAAAAATCAGAATGCATTCTTAACTACTTTAATCCGTTCCATCAGAATTTATAATGTAGAAATTAAAGGCAAATTTCTTTAGTATTTTCTCTTCTATAGTGAATGTTGTCCTCAAAAATATTTCTTACTTAAAATTTTAACGTTTAGTAAATCCATTATATTCTCAAAGGACACAGTAAGAATTGAGAGATATTGTTTATCTCTTTTTATAAATCACTTATGTGCGTAACTACATCTTAAATTATATAGTTTATCAAACCAATCTAGTAGATCAGAGTTTATTGCCTTTATACCCCCTACGATATAATTTTTCTGATTTTTATTCATCCCTTTTGGTACGAATAAATGTTCTAAACAACAGTAGATTAATAGAATTTTTGCTCCAACATCTGGGACCTGTGTTGATGAACTTAATATTTCTAAAACTGGAGATATATCTTTTATACATTCATCGCTCCAGGGATTAGAAAACGCGTCTATAATATTTCTGTGTTTTTTATAAAACGACGAAATTTTATCTTTATTTCTCTGGTCTAACCATATTTTTGAAATTCCACGATATCAAAATGAACGCCATAGACATCAATCGGGCACTCTATCTCGAGGTTCTCTCATATCTTCATCTCGACAGTATCATCAAGTTATTCATGTTCCCCAAAAGACAGGAGCTTTTGGAGCCATAATTTCGACTCAAGTGTTTCTAAACTCAATTTGTCATGGATGTATAAATCAAGCAATTTTCAATATAGATAGAAATACTCTTAACTGTATAGAGGCGAATTTGCGTACATATATTTCAGATCAAAATACTTTATATCAAACATAAAGCATATCGTCTTTTTCATGTACTGTATAGGGTAGTGAAAGCTGTTGAATAGTATATTCTAAAAATTCAGTTATGTCTTTATTATTTCAATTATATGAGTTTATCTCAGTTACAAATATCCTATCGTATTGATATGTTGAAAGTTTCTCCAGATAGATATTTACTATTTTCTCGATTCATTCTTTTTTCATATTTCGAGGAACTGCAAAACGGAATTCATCTACTTGAGAAATATCTCATACTCTTGAAGTATATTCCATTCAATCTTTTACGGCAAAAAGAGTCTTGCACTTGAACAAAATATTTACTACTTCTATAGGAGATATTTTTAACCCTTTGTTTTCAAACATTTCACATTCATTTAATAATATGGGTCGCAAATCTCTTTGAGAATAGTAATTATCCTTGTTATCTTGATTTTTTAATGGCATTTTTAAGGAGAGTGCGACTTCGTTGTCAGACTCTTTTTCTAATTTCTTGTAAGTTTCTAATCCCACCGTGTCTATAATTGATTGAAGAAACGTCATGTATACTGTTTTTAATAAAAAAATGTTTTGGGGAAGAATGCTTGTTTTAAAGCCTTCAATAGCTATAATATTAATAAATTTAAACCTTTCAGAGTTGTTTGCAACTAAGAAATCATGTCCTCCCTCAACCAACTCATCCTCGACATTACCCAACTTCCTCCCGCGCGTCGCGACAGGGAGCAGGTTTCGGTGATGAAGAGAAAATGGGCGAAGGAGCGGAAGGAGAAGGATGTGCCTACGAATATGATGTTATTTAAGACCTATCAGGCATTGGTTGCTGAGGCGAAGATAAGTAAGGATGTGGAGATTGAAGGGTTATTGAGGAAGAGGAGTGTGAGGAGTGAGAGCGGGATTGTGCCTATTCAGGTATTGACGAAGCCGTTTTGGTGTCCGGGGAAGTGTATCTTCTGCCCAAATGACGCGACGATGCCCAAAAGCTACATCAACACCCAACCAGGTGCGATGAGAGCGTTGCTCAACCAGTTTGATCCGTATAAACAAGTATATAACAGACTCCTCAGCCTCACGCTGACGGGACATGCCACTGATAAGATTGAGATGATTGTATTGGGTGGAACGCGAGACGTCTATCCCAAGAAATATAAAAAGGATTTTGTGAAAGGACTGTATGATGCGTGCAATAACTTCCCGCAGTTTTTGGAAAAGGTGCAGGTGAATTTTGACTGAGCTCAGAAGTCGGCGAGATATACACAGACCGAAGGCATGGATATGGTCTATCCAGCGAAACTTGCAGAGAGTCTCCTGATCAACGAAACTGCTAGCTGTAGAATTATCGGACTTACGATAGAAACAAGACCCGAATATGTGACCGATGAGAACTGCCAACTGCGACGTGAACTTGGGGTCACGCGCGTGGAGATGTGAATCCAGACTTTACATAACGATGTGCATGAAGCGAACGTCAGAGGACACGATAACGAAGCGATTAGACTCGCGATGCATAAACTCCGTCAGTATGCGTTCAAAGTATCGAACCATTATATGCCCGGACTGTATATGTCTACGACCGAAAAAGATATCGAAACATTCCGTATCGCGTATTCGACACCATGGATAAAATCCGATGAACAAAAATTCTATCCGACCGCCGTGATACCGAACACGCCATTGTATGATCTCTTCCAGTCCGGTGAATACATACCTATCACTGATGCCGATCTCAAACAGATCATCCGTATCGTAAAAACTGAAATAATTCCTCCCTACACCCGCATCAAACGTCTTGCTCGTGATTTCGACACCAATGAAGTCGTCGCAGGAGCGAACACGCCGAACCTCAGACAACTTCTTATGGCGCAGATCGATAAAGAGTATGCAGCTGATGCTACGCTCAGAACAAAACAGTATGCAAGACTGGTAGGTGAGCAGCATCCGGTGAGTAGTACAGAAGAGTTGGTAGATCGTTTGACCACACCTTTGGGCATCCAATCGCATGAACATATAAGTCTCAGTAATGAGAAGCGAGAGATCGATGATCGTATCGAAACATATACCGTCGACGGCACATTTGATTTCGAAACGTCCAGAGAGTTTGTCTGTCTGTGTACCAGATGTCGTGAAGTCAGACACACGACCAAAGAACAAAAACATGTTTCACGTCCGTTTGTAGTAACGAGACGTTATCGTAGCTCAGTCGGTGAAGAACTGTTCATCAGTTTCGAAGATGCGTTGGGCTACCTCTACGGCTTCACCAGACTCTTACTGCCTGATGCAGGCAAGACCGTTTCGTGGGACGGATTGGGAAAGTGAACCGCGCTCATTAGAGAAGTGCACGTGTACGGAACGCTTGCATGATTGCAAAATCCTGAAGAAGCGAAAGGTGATGAAAAAGGAGCGATCCGCAGCAAAGCGAGGACCAGCGACGTTTCAACGCCTGAGCTTCTTGCTACAGAAAAAGTCCAACATACCTGAATCGGCACCCAACTCATGAACCTCGCCTACGAGATCGCAGGCGTCAGAGGTTACAAAAGGCTCTCCGTAATTTCTGGAATTGGCGTAAGAAATCGATATAGAAAGTTGGGGTATGAGCTCGACGGGACCTATATGGTGAAGAAGTTGTAATAGGTATTGGAAAAGATAGTAATTATTATCTTTAGCACATGTATTATAATGACCTGACAAGAATCGATTGTGCTTATATTGTTTATGCTGTTTATTGGTATTGTTGGAACCTATATTATTTTTAGCGCATATCGCAATAAAATTAAGTTAATTGATAAAGAATATGGGTTAGATAACCTATTGAAACTATTAGGATGGGATGAAATAGAATATCCAGTTATTGGCGTATGGGAAGTTGGTGGAGAAATAGTAAAAGCTATGTACTCCAATATCTCTCTCAGCAATATTAGCAAAGTAAATAAAACTCTGATCCCACGAAATGGCTTACCAAAGCCTGGACGAATTAGGCCTATATCAATTGCTACAACAAGAGATGAATATAGAGATCAATACTGTTTTTTTTCTTACACCGATTTTTTCTTAGTAGATAGTCGTCCTCGACGATACAAAAATAGGCGTCCTGGAATGAATGTGGACTATGTTATAGACGCCAAATTAAGGAAGTTTGCCATTAAAAAATATACATTAGAAAATTTGTATTGATACGCCCCAGACGCAAAACTTTCGAACTTATTATTCGAAAAATTAGAAGATGTTCATGAAATAATCTCACTCGATACGCTTAAACAAATAGTATTAGATTGAAGAAGAGTAGGTCAACATCTACTTAGCAAGTACGTTACAAGAACAATTAATGGAGCTACTACTTTCGAACAGCTCATTGCCGTTATGAAAAAGCTGTGATATTAGAAAAAGAAATCGATATAGAAAGTTGGGCTATGAGCTCGACGGGACGTATATGGTGAAGAACGTCTAGCCTTGCATAGTCCAGGTATTTGACTATAGGTTGGATATGGAAAGCAATGAAGTCTATAGATTAGATGGAGCTGCTATAAACCTATGTGATCGGATCGCAAGAGCCGAGCAAGGGACATTTTTAAGAGCAGCAGATAGCTATACAGGTAAAGCTCGGGGAAATTCTGCTGAAGAAGCAGTAACAATATTGTTGTCAGAAGGTGTAGAGCTTGATGAAATGTATGTAACAACACATAACGCTCCCATCGAAAATATTTCGTTAAATTAGTTTATCTTGTATCGATCTTCTATGAGCAAAATTACGAAAGAACAGATCTTGCTTCCAGGAGTAGATTTGGAAGAGTTGGGGAGAATAGATCTCACGACTTCTGAAGTAGAGGAGTTGATTAAACAAACTCAAGAAAAACAAGTAGCGATCATAGCCTTACTCACTACTGATCCAAGTACATGGGATAAAACAATGTTTGCTGCAATTGCGTAGAGAAAATAGCGGTGAATTAAATTTATTTTGCCTATAGTATATGTGAATCATTCTATTCATCCGTGATATGTTGGTCTACCCATTCATCTCTGCATCGCAGAAAGAGACCAATAGATTTCAAAAACTTTTGACGTTTGTGTTGAAAGACTATCCTGCATTTTTTCGACGTAAACCAGGAGTGCGACGCGCAGTAAGTTTTCCATTTCTTTTTTTGTATCATATTTTTAAATAATATTGCATGATCAAAACGCTTGCGATAGAAACGAGTTGTGACGATACATCATTAGCAGTTGTTGCATATGATGAAGGAAATTTTGTCGTAGAGAAATTAGTATCATTTGCACAGATCGATATTCACGCACCGTATGGAGGAGTCGTACCAGAGTTAGCAAACAGATCACATACGGATAAAATAATCCGCTTGTTGGAAGAGTTGGGAGGAAATAAGCTAAGAGATGAAATTGATTTCATTAGTGTCACCGCTTACCCAGGCCTCCCTGGAGCGCTAGTCGTAGGTATTACTACTGCTACCATGCTCGGTAAGATGCGAGATAAGACTGTCGTGGAAGTAAATCATATCATGGGCCACGTCTTTTCAATTCTCCCAGACAGAAATTTAAACGAACTACACACACCTTATATATGTATGACGGTGAGTGGCGGACATAATGATATCTATTTAGTTGAAAGTTGAAAGTTGAAGATAGAGAGGTTTGGTGATAATGTAATGAAGGAGGAAGCGTCAGAGAGTGAACAATTTGTACCACAAGCCGAGTCCATCTCCGCCGATGGCGGAGTGGCAGACGAGGCGAGGACTTACAAATTGAGAACTCCTGATGATTCCAACTGAGTAGCATCATGACCCAAAGACTTACGGCATAAAAGAAATCATCTCGCCCTCCACGAGACAATTCATATAGGAAAGTATGCCGTCACCAAAATTGGCCAAACACTCGACGACGCAGCAGGTGAGGCGTTTGATAAAGTTTCACGTATGTTAGGCGGACCCAACCCATGAGGTGCACGAATTGGTGAACTAGCGAAAAAATGAACGCAAGATCCGCGTGTAAAATTAAACGCATCGTTCTTATCAGCTGATGAGTTCTTGTTCAGTTTCTCATGACTGAAATCACAAGTGCATTATTTGTTGCAAACATTTGAAGAGGAGTGAGTTGTATTGGATGAACAGCTCAAAGCAAATATTGCATATATGTTCCAGGAAGAGGTCGCACATGTGCTTGCAAAAAAAATAGTACACGCTGCGCAGAAGTACGAAGCGAAAACTATCTCGCTGGTAGGAGGAGTAAGTGCGAGTGTGAGGATCCGTGAACGTATCTCGCAGCTCCTTGAAAAAAACTCACAAACCTCTATACCTTTCCTGACACCAGCGAAATTTGTTTACTGTACGGACAACGCGGCGATGATTGGAGCAGCTGGATTGGTGATGAATATAAAGTAATTAAGAAAAAGAAAAAAGAGAGAGGCGTAAGAGAGCGATAAAAATATACCGGAGCTGAGTTCCGTTCTGATGCAATCAGACGGGTAACGAAGCGAGGAATTATATTTTAGGAGCTCCTTGCGCCTCTCTCTTATTCGACTGACAAAATAAATTAACTAAATTTTTAAACTATCATCGCTATGCAACAATCATACCGCCGACTCATAGTTGCCTTTGTACTGCTGGTTATCGGCGCTGTATGAGCTCAACGACGGACGACCAAAGCGCCGACAAATCGTCAGGAAGCGACTGATCGTATGTTGGCAAGCAATACAAAAATCGATGAACAAATCCTTGCTGGCGCTAGCGGGACACAAACCCTAAAGACAAGCCGACAAGCGACGGGTGCAGATCCTGTAGCAGACTCAGAATTTGCGCAACTTTATAACGAGACGACAAAAACCAACGATCCATTGCGTGCATATCATCTTGCAAGCTCGTTGTACAAAAATGAGTGAGATACAGAAATTATTTCCCTGCTCGTGCGTCGTGGTATCGATGTGTACGATTTTTCTGGAACGTTTGCACTGCTTGGAGATCTTGATGCGCAAGGACGTTTGGAAGAGGTAGTTACGCCTGAAGATTTTATCTTGGTATTGTTTAATACGTTAGAACTAAATC
Organism: Candidatus Absconditabacterales bacterium; assembly: GCA_038211735.1. Taxonomy (GTDB): domain Bacteria; phylum Patescibacteriota; class Gracilibacteria; order Absconditabacterales; family Absconditicoccaceae; genus JBBQVK01. Next base: position 309,913 of record JBBQVK010000002.1, read on the forward strand.
AACAAAATATCGCTCGTATCAAAGAAGTAGTAACGACCTATCATACCGAAGCGAAACTTACTGACGCTGAAGCTGCATTTTATCATGCACTCCTTGCCTACGCAAAAGCTGATATTCCAGAATTTATAAATAGCGTAGAAAAATTACAAGGGACGGAGTTTAACGATCGATACACTCGCATGGAAACTATCAAGGCACAAGTCTATGGATTTGTTGATCCGCCATCGTACTATATCGATGGAATGATAGGGCTGGAGCTGTTTTCGCAAGGTCGATATAAGTTAGCAATACTTGCAGGTGATCGCGTCGTCAAACAAGATCCAAACTATGTACTTTGACATCAACTTATCGCCTATGGTAGTTTTTATCTTTCGGACCGGAGGAGATCGTACGAAGAGTTGGAACGTTTGAAACAAAGCGATAATCAACATACTGACCTCTACTTATTTTTGGAATGAGTAACACTCTACGAGCTTGAAGATTATCCGACTGCACTCATTTCGTTACTCCAAGTGAAAGATGCTATCTATCGTACAGACACGTTGAGATATTTACTGTTGACCTATCAAAGGATAGGAGACATCAACAAAGTAGGTGAAGTGATGAGATATCTTTTGCAACAACCAGATATTTGACCGTATGACTTCTTTACGGTTTTTGACCTGTTCTTCTTTGAACCAGTGAGACAAGAGCAGGATGTAGTTTTGTTCGCAACCTTTTTCGATCTTGCTTCACAACGATTGAATACCTGCTACGAAAAGGGGAAAGACGACTATACCTATGTATGCCTATATGGGAAAGCGGGGCTACTTCTTGCGAATGGAGAAGAAGCTAAAGCGCAAGCCTATCTTGAGCGCCTGGTCCGTTTGTATCCTAGTGCTGGGCTATTCGAAAAACTCTGAGATATAGCCTATCATCAAGGGAATAGCAAGCAAGCCAAAGAGTATTTTACTGAAGCTCTCGCATTGAGTGCACATTCTGTACAACAAACCTCAGTCTTGGAAAAATTAAAAGCCATAAAAAAGTAATTAGTCAATAGTTTGTAAAGACCCGCTTTCGCTTGCATTGATATGCCAAATAGCTACAACGAACTACCCAATAATTTTTCACACACACCTTTACTTTCGTAGTTCTATACAATGCCTATTATGGAAACAATCCTTACCGTGTCTCACGACATTTTGATGATTGCTGGGGCGCTTTGTGTGATTTTGTTGTTGTTTATACTATGTTATGTGCTGTCATTGGTTATGAAAGTAAAATCGTTCGTCAACCAGACCCAACGTACCTACAACCAGATGACGATGTATGTGTTGGAACCATTTAAATTTCTAACACAGTGGCTTGTAAGTCATGTGGATGGAAGTGATGATGATGATGACGAAGAGATGGAGGTAACCGTTTCCAAAAAGAAGAAAAAGTAATAATGTTTATTTTTGATATATAAGGTAACGAAATGAAAAACGCAAAATGATTGCGATGGTATGGCGTTGTAGTCCTACTGAGTATGGTAGTGATTTTTTTTGTTGGAAGATCTCCAGTCGATCCTACTACAGGAAATTCGCATACTATCATTACTTCACGTGGATTGAGCTTCTTCAAGGAAGGTATGGATGTTGCAGGTGGAGTAAGATTGACCTACAAGATCGATCTTAGCAAGTATGCAGAGGCGTATCCGAATATCCAAGAGTACAATTCAGTTACAAGAAATGCAAAAAATATTATCCTTCACAATATCGATAATAGAATTTCTACTCTTGGGGTAAGTGATTACAGTAGTTATATCCAATCACTCAGTGATGGAGAGTATCTCGTCATTGAAATCGGAGGTGTAAGCGATTTGGACGAGGCGAAAGGCATTATCGGAAAGACGGTAGAGTTAGAATTCAAAACTCAGTTCAAAGGTGATGAAGCAGAAGCTCGTACAACAAGACAAGTAGTCGCTGAAGAGCTACTCAAAAAAGCAGTCGAAAATCCTATACTAATGGCATCAGCTGCGTATCCTAAGCAGAGCGATAATGTCTTCTATCAAGCATATACGCAAGTTCCCTTAGATCAACTTCCAGCTATCTATCAAGACAATCCAAAACTTCTAAAAGATAGAGAACCAGGGTCTATCTATCCAACTTTGCTCGAAGGAAAATATCTAGAAATTCCTGCTGATCCTACAACTTTAGATACAGGTAGAGTATTGTCGGGATGGGTGGTTTCTAGATTTGTTTCTAGTACAGGAAGCAACTTGTCAGGCAGTGTAAGCGGACAGAACGAAGTTACTACGTTATATACGGTGGAAGATATTTTCATCAATTATATGCCAAGTCGGGTAACTGCAAAAGATCCTAAGACAAATGAAATCCTAAATGGAGCATTTTTCAAATATGCAAATGTAAGTCAATCACAAACAGGGCTCCCGGTAGTAGTCATCAATTTTGATGACAAGGGAAAGGAGATCTTTTGTAATCTTACTGAACAGATTGTGGGAGAACCGATGGCCATCTTTGTGTGAGGGCAGTTAGTTACTTCTCCTGTAATCAGAGAGAAGATTTGCTGAGGAAGTGCGCAGATCGATGGAAATTTTGATAACGCGAGTGCAAAAAAACTAGTAGATGATCTCAACGAAGGAGCGCTTCCTGCGCCCCTATTGTTAGCTCATGAAGAAAAAATGTCTGCGACGTTGTGAGATAAAGCATTACAAGGAGCAATGTTTTCTGGTATTATTGGTCTGTTGTTGATTTACATCTTCATGATAGTGTTATACGGATTCAAAAAAGGGACCATCGCACTTATGACGCTCGTTGCGTTCGTGGTAGTCTTATTTGCCATAATTAAAATGTTCGGTACTGCATTGTCACTCAGTGGTATCTCAGCTATATTACTCAGTATTGGTATGGGTGTAGATGCCAATGTACTACTCTACGAAAGACTCAATGAAGAACGCGCACTTGGTAAATCACGACACCATGCAATCGAAGATGGATATCATAGAAGTTGGGCAGCCATCAAAGATGGGAATATGTCATCGTTTATGATCGCGGTACTCTTGTTCTTTATGGGGACAAACGTATTCAAATGATTTGGAACGATGATGATGGTAAATATTATCCTTACTTTGACGATCATTGTACCACTTACAAAATTATTGTTACATACTTTCTACAAAGATAAAGAATAGTCACTTATCATTTATATCTTTCTTCATCTTCCACCATGCTAAAAAAACTCTTTTTGATAATTAGTCTGCTTTTATTGGTGCGATTATGATGGCATTTTCTTGGTGAATATAACCTCCAGCATACCTATTATGCGGACATGTTGAAAAACCGACAAAACTGGAAGATTGTCTTGGTCGGGTTAATCTTTGCGTTAATTCCTGCTTGTTACTTGCTCTTTTCAAAAACTAAGCAACGATGGGGAGTGGTAATAAGTTTATTTGTGGGGTTAGCATTGTTCAATATTTCGTATGTCGCTATCAAGGCGGATCTTTTTGGTGGAAGTATTAAATTAGTTATTAACGTTGCGATACTTCTCGGATTAGCATTATACATGCTTGTCGCTCTCTTGACTATTGGTACGTATATAAAAGAACGTTTGCTCAAACTTCATACTGAGAAGATTTTCGACGTGATATTGAATCTAGGAATTGGTCTCTCAGCATTCCTACTTGTGAGTTTTTTCTTAATTCTCACAGACCTTTTCTTCCCAATTGTAAACTGGTTATTATTTGCAGGAGCTGGACTATTGATGTGGTTCTCTAAAGAGAAACTTCTATCTATTTGGAAGATTGTGTGTGATACTGTAGAGCCAGTCGCTCCCAAAAAAGTACATCCTATCTGGTATGTAGTAGTAAGTTTGCCTTTGTTAGCATATGGTATACTTTCTTTTGTTAATGCTGACGCTACTTTGTGGTCATGGATACTATTGCTTATAAGTGGAGGACTGATATTTGGATATATCTCTTCTGCTATGAGCAAAGATAACTGGGGGATAGAGGAAATCTTTAGCGTACAGGGAGCGATACGTGTATTTACATTCTTGCTTGTCCTTCTTTCGTTGTGGTATATATTCAATGGATTTGCTTTAGCATTCATTCCTTACCCAACTGCTTGGGACGCGAACCACTTATACATGTTCTATCCAAAAATGTGGGCATTAAATAATTGATTCTACCGAGACACGATTGGAATGGCTGGTTCAGCACAGCTCCGATATGGATTTATTTCATATTGGTTTAGTTTATTTGCGCCATTCAATAACTTCCTTTGACTTTCGTCTGACACTATTGCGATTGAGATGAACTTCTGGAGTGGATTCTTAGTTCTTATTTTCGGGCTAGGGTTGGTTGCTGAAGTAATTGCATACCTTCAAGGAGAAGAAAGAACACACCCAAAACAAATACATGGTTTTATTTTTTTGATTGGTTGGTTCTTATTGTTACAATGGTTGATGAGTGGAATGGGTGCGTTCTTGGTATTTATCGACAACAAAACAGACTTAGGGGTATTAGCATTGATTATATTGGCAATATATAGTGGATTTGTCTTTTTGCGTCAAGCACACCATGAAGATGAGATGATTCTCCCGACACACCACCACCATCGTACGGCAAGATATCTCATATGACTTTCTGGATTTTTCTATGCGATTGCTGCGTTAGCTAAACCTACTGCATTGTTCGATGTGGTAAACTTTGGGTTATTTGCCCGATGGACTTGGTTTGGACGACTCGGAGTGATTTGAGGATCGTTATTAATTGTTGGAGCGTTAGCTGCGATGAAGTTTGCTGGCATCAAAAATTACTTACCTGCAAGCGTTGGAGCATGGCTCATACCGATAGGAACCGCTGGAGTAGCTGCAGACGTAGTACGTGGATTTATAAAAAAATCAAAAATATTCGCTCATTATATGCTTATATGGGCGTGAGTATTCCTTATTACATTTGTGATTGTGAAACTACCACAACGTATCGCAGATCATTTTGCGTTTGATCGCGATCCATCGGCAACAGAATTTATAAAGAACTTCTTCTTGGGTAAAAATAATGATGAATCACGTATTGTAGCAAATGATAAAAGTGGACTTTCAATGGGTCGCCAGTTCGAGCTACTAGCTCAAGCAACAGGCATATGAGTTGGAGACGTAGCCGATACTTCATGAACAGCTGTAAATACAATCATATCATGACCAAGGATGTGTAATCTTAGTAGCCAATGACTTTCAACTCCAGAACAACTATATGAGAAAACAAAGAAGTTTGCAGATATTGGGAATAGCGAAGATGTAGGGAGATATACTTGATATGGATGGAAAGGAAATGCGAGCGACGTTAGAAGAAATATCTACCCGTTTCTAAATCCACGATGGGCATTTATGCGAGGACCTGGATGTCATGGGTTTAACCCTTTCGGACTACCAACACATGATGCTAAACTTTTATGTGAAACTGAAGCGCAGCGGAAGAGTCTTGATGTTGAACAGATGACCACGATCTACGATCAGTTAAAACCAACTGGAGAAGCAGCAACAATGCTAGAAGGACTAATCACTCTAATTGCATCAGATACAAGATCAGTTCAAGAAAAAGCAAATAGTTATGAACCACAATTCCAAGCTCTTGATAGTTACATGCAAGATAATAGTGTAAGAGTAATAATAAATACAGAATGAGAAAAGGAGGTATACTTTCCATATAAATTCCTTAACCCATTTAATATTTCATTCAACCGATCTCTCCAGAACTTAAGCAGTTACTATACAGATATTGGACTAGTATGGATTATACTCTATATCTTTACCATTGTGGGGTTGATCTATGGGTTGATTAGTCGTAAACAACCATTGGTAGGAATTAGTATTGTTACCCAATTTGGATGGGTAATGCGATGGTTTGTAGGGGGAGGAATTTTATGGTATGCAATTGGTATTATAGCGTGGACAATTCTTTCATTCTTGTTCTATATTTATTACCTTCTAGATGATGATGATACGCAGGCAACAACAATACTTAGCTATCTGTTTATCTTCGCTTTTATAGCCTTTGGAGGGATCCAAATGGTACTCAATCTTGTAAGAATTTCTTCACAAGGAGGAGGAGGAGCGTTTATCTGGTATAAAACAAATTACTGAGTTCAACAAAACTTAACAGACTCATTACAATCTGCAAATGCTCCTGCAGGATGATTTGTAAGTGATGATGTGTTTAATTTACAATTTCCTCATTATAGAGATCTGTTGGATATAGCAAATGAAAGAAAAGAAGGTGACGGAGTATTCGTTGCGGGAACGTATGCAAGATACTTTATTAAAGATCAAAGCTATGTAAGAGATGATGATTTCTTATCATGGTTGTGGGAGATGTCTTCTGACAATGACACTTGTAATACCTACTTAAGATTGCAAGATAGTCATGTTAAATATCTTGTTATCGATCCGAATATCGGGACTGTTGTACAGGGAGCGGGGAATCAGTCGTTATTTGATAGGTTCTTCTGAAGAATAAATTCAGTCACCAATGCGATAGATGCACATGGGGCGATGACGATGCTTGCATCGTTGTTCCAAGATGGGTATTTGCGTTATATCTCTTCAAATAATTTGGGAGCAAAATATGCGTATACGATGCCAAATAGTGTCTTCGGTGGACTACAAGGAGATCAACTAACCTTGTTTAGAGCGAGAATGTCGGTCGCGAGATATTTCTGAAATTCTATGGTTGCGCCTATCGTAGAGATAGCTATGCAAAGAGTTAAAGATGGTACGTTCGTTACTGACTTAGCAGACATGATGGGGCTACAGATAGATGATGCGAAGCTCATGAATATTATTCTCAAATGACAACCTACCGTAGCAGATATCGGTACCTTAACACAAGACGAAAGAAAGGCACTCCAACAGTTTATATCTATACGCCAAGAGGCTGCAGCAGGTGATGATGCATTGAGGCAGCAGATAACCACCATTGTTAGTAATAATATTGTAGGAGGGAACCAACTGATTGTACTAGAACTTGTAGATTAAAAATACGTAAAAAATAGACTTTACTTTATTTTTGAATCGTGGTATGGTAAGAGGGTGAACAATGACAACAGATACCACAGGCGCAACGGTAAGATCCGCACTGCGAGAAAAGCTAGCGGACGATATTGCCGACCTTACGCCTGGCCTACAAAAGCTCTTAAAATCTGGATTAGAAAAACAACACATCACGGAAGACGAGATTCTTTCAGAGATTAACGATATCGAAAAGCAGGTAGAGTTCTTGGAAAGATTTTATGAGTTGGCCGATAAGTTAAGTATTAGAATTGAAACGATCGAAGATCTTTTGGTAAAAGAAGTTAGAAGTGGCCAACAAGAAAGTAAACTGGGGAAGATTACCTTATATGATCAGACGCATACGATCAATGACAAACAGTACAACGACTTCATCAAGTTGTACTTCAATGAAATCTCTAAGATTCCATTGTTGACTGCCGATGAAGAGAAAGAGTTAGCGTATGCAATCAGATATGGAGAAAATGAAGATCGAGCAAGGAAGAAACTTATTTCTTCGAATTTGAGATTGGTAATTAGTATTGCAAAGAAATTTTTGTGATCAAGATTATCATTCTTGGATCTGATCCAAGAAGGAAATACGTGACTTATCAAAGCAATTGAAAAATTTGATCCAGATAAAGATTTCAAATTCTCGACATATGCGACATGGTGGATCAAACAGTCGATCACCAAATCTATCGCAGATATGACCAAGAACGTAAGAATCCCTGTGCATTTGATCGATGAAATAAATGCGTATAACAAGGCTTCACAAGTCCTATTCCAGAAACTTGGAAGGGAGCCAACGTCAAAAGAAGTGGCTGCGGAGCTAGGATTTCCTATCAAAAAAATTAAAAAACTTGAAGAGGTTATCTTTGGTAACGTGTCGCTTGACGCTGAAGTGGGTGATGATGGTAAAGATAGTCTAGGAGACCTGTTGGCTGATGAAGCAACTCTAAGACCAGATCAACATGTGGAAAAAGAGACACTCAAAGATAATTTGGAGTATATCTTGGCGATGTTAGATGAAAGAGAAGCAAAGATTATCAAAATGAGATATGGGATTGATGGACCGAAATACACGTTGGAACAAGTGGGAGCAGAGTTTAATGTTACACGTGAACGCGTAAGACAGATTGAACAAAAAGTACTTCAGAAGTTGAAAGAACACGAAGGATTACAAAAGCTGTTAGGACTTGAAGATGAGTTTGAAAGATATCAAGCATTTGGTGATAAAAGGAGAAAGAAGAAATGAAAGCCAAGACCATTGGCTGTCGATGAAGATGAAGAGACCGTGATTGTGGATGATGACGACGATGATGATATGCTAGATATGTAATATTATAGATGCGATGAATGCTGTAAGTCGATCGAGTGCCGAAGCGTCGCTGGTCCTCGCTACGCTGCGGATCGCTCCTTATTCGGCCCCCTTCACTCCTTAATAACACTCGAGGCTTAAGAAGGAAGGAGGGTGGGTGAGAAAGAACCGTTGCACCTTCCTGTGTGCACAGGTTCGTCTCAACCGTCCGACTGAGTGAAAACTAGCCTCATAAGCCGACTTTCTTTATATCGTAAGCAAACGAACATATGGCAAAAGGCTTGCCAACCAGAACTAAAAACTACTCAGAGCGATACAATCAGCTCGTAGAAAATGCTGGACTTGCAGAAAAATCTGATGTGAGATGATGCATGGTGATTAAGCCGTATGGTTTTGCTCTACGAGAAAAAATTCAAGCAGTCTTGGATAAGATGTTCAAAAATACCGGGCACGTAAACGCCTATTTTCCGTTATTTATTCCAAAATCATATCTCAGTAAAGAGGCAGAACATGTGGAATGATTTGCAAAAGAGTGTGCGGTAGTTACGCATCATAGGCTAAGAGCAGCTCCTGGTGGAGGGTTGGAAGTTGATCCTGATGCAAAATTAGAAGAGGAGTTAGTCGTACGTCCTACCTCAGAGACCATTATTTGGAGAACCTACAAAAATTGGATTACCTCCCATCGTGATCTTCCGTTATTGATCAATCAACGAGCAAACGTCGTTAGACGAGAGATGAGGACGAGGATATTTTTACGTACTACTGAGTTTTTGTGGCAAGAAGGGCATACGGCTCATGCAACTGCTGAAGAAGCTATTACAGAAGCCAATCAAATGCTTGATGTCTACCAAGATTTGCTCACAAATTTTCTCGCAATTAGCGCTACTGGAGGGACAAAATCTGCTAGCGAAAGATTCGCTGGAGCGGTCGATACATTGACGTTAGAAGCGATGATGCAGGATGGGAAAGCGTTACAGTCATGTACCTCGCACTTTTTAGGGCAAAATTTTGCTAAAGCATTTGAAGTTACATTTGTAAATAAAAACAATGAATCTGAATTTGTACGAGCAACCTCATGGGGATTAAGTACGCGTATTTTGTGAGCGTTGATTATGGCTCATAGCGATGATCAGTGATTGATCCTTCCTCCTGCGATTGCAACGTATCATGTAGTCTTTGTTCCAATTGCAAAAACTCCTGAAGAGATGGTGCTTATAGAAAACTATATTGGGACAATCATTGCTGGATTAGATACTATGACGTTTGATATTGCAGGGAAGTATGTCAAACGATCTGATCCAATTAGATATCATATCGATACGGACGATCAGAAATCTCCTGGATGGAAGTTCTCAGAGCGGGAACTAAAAGGCGTACCGCTTAGAATAGCAATAGGAATGAGAGATATCGAGGCATGACATGTCGAGTTAGCAAGACGCGATACAGGAGAGAAGATGATAGTAAAACATGCTGATGTTGTTGCTACTATTCATTCCACACTCCACCAGATCCAAAAAGATATGTATACGAAACATAGTGCGTTTTCTCAAGCACATACTACCACAGCAGCAACACGAGATGAGTTCATTCAAAAAATTGAAGATGGGTTCGTGCTTGCCCATCGAGATGGAACTGCTGAGACTGAAGAAAAAATCAAAGAAGCAACCAAAGCAACGATACGTTGTATTCCGTTTGACCAATCAGAAGAAAAAGGTGTCTGCGTCTTTAGCGGGCAACCTAGTATGAAAAAAGTTTTATTTGCAAGAGCGTATTAAGATGACACTAACCGTTTGAATAGAACAACAGAAAATGAAAAATGAAGAGTTTGATGGTCTTTTGCAAGAAATAGCTCTAACTAGCAAGGATTATAATGCACTTACTGAATCTATTCTTAGAAAAATAGAAACTCTATCGATGGAAACGAGTAAAAATATTTTTGATCTTTTGGAAGGAGGGTATTACACATGAGAAAATCACAAAAGATATAATTTTCCCCCTACTGTTTTGGAACGTCACGTCCGTGCAGCATTATACTTTATAGTGTCTTCTAAAATCGGGCAGAATAACTTTTAAGTAGTATTAACCTATGATCAAAACCCTTGCTGCTTATCTTACACTCAATGAGATCGAACCACAAAACCTTTTTCTAGACGCAGGCGAAGTAATTTTGAGTAATCCTACAAAAAAGTTAGTAAACCTAGCAAGAAAGGGGTTTGTGCTAGTGTGATTTCAAGAGTTTGTAGCTGGGAAGATCGCATTGGAAGAGTATATGTTGATGGGAGATGTAGGAAGTACCAAGCAGATCTATCCTACCTTACTAGTCGATGATATTGAAGTCTATCTTGCGACATTGTTGGAGATAGATGGTGTTGTTTTTACAAATGAGTTACTTATCGTGGATCAAAAGACACATACAAATATTGAAAAGAAACTTAGAGAAAGAAATGCCGTTTTATTAAATGTCTTTTAGTATGGAAGAAGTGTATTTTGCATGAGCTATTAGAGGAGGAACTGATGATATGGCTATTTATTCATCATTAATTAATCACATAAAGAAGTATGCTAAAGTACTAACTGAACATATTTGAGATGATGTATTATTAAAACAACAACGAGCAAGACTTACTAAAGATGAAGATATTTACAAAGAGGATATAAAACTTATTGATCAAGCAGATATTATAATTGCCGAAGTTACGCAAGTGTCTCTTGGTGTAGGTTACGAATTGGGATATGCTGAGAGTAAATGAAAGAAGGTACATTGTTTTTTTAATACTAATACAGAGAGAAAACTTTCCGCAATGATTCGTTGAAATGCTTATTTCACTGTGCATGACTATAAAACTCTAGAAGAAGCTTATTTGCGTTTAGATACTATTCTAAGAATAGAAAAATAATACATTTATATTCTTTCAAACGATGAGTTTGTCTACCAACCCCCCTAGAGGTACCCAAGATCGAGATCCAAAAGAGTTTACGATACGCCATCATATTTTTACGACGTGGAGAAAAGTCTGTTTACAATTTTGATATGAAGAGTATCTCGGACCATTGGTCGAAGATGCAGCTATTTGGCGTGCAAAATCTGGAGAGGACGTTGGGTGAACGGAATTGACACTGATAAGTGATAGAGAAGGAAAACTGTCTGATCTAGCACTTAGACCAGAGATGACGCCATCGGTCACTCGTATGGTAACCAAATCCTGGCCACAGCTACCTAAGCCAGTCAGACGATTTAGCATAGCTAACTTCTACCGCAATGAGAGACCACAACGTTGAAGAAATAGGGAGTTTTGGCAGTTGAATGTGGATCTGTTTGGAGAGAAGTCGCTTCAAGCTGATGTAGAGACCTTGCAGATGGGGATTGAAATTATGCTTGCTTTTTCACCACCTAAAGATTCATTTGTAGTCTATATAAATCATCGTTCATTGATTGATACATTTTTGTTGGAAGTTGCGCAGGTTCGTAGCGAACATAAACAAGATGTAGTAAGATTGATGGACAAACGAGAGAAACTTGATCAAGCTACATTTATTCTTTCACTCACTGATTTATGATTGGAGCCACAACAAACTGTAGCTATCGTAAAATTTATGAGCGCAACATCCGTAGAAGAACTTGCATGACTGTTTGATCAATTGAAAAATAATGAAGCGTTAGCGCAATTAGATACTCTTATGGAACAGCTACATGGGTTGTGATACGGGAAATATGTGGTATTCAAACCATCATTGATGAGATGATTTGACTATTATGATGGTATGGTGTTTGAGGTGTTTGATAAACATCCAGATAATAACCGTGCTATGTTTGGGGGCGGACGTTACAATGGACTTGCAAGTATTTTTGGTGCAAAAGAAGAGATTCCCGCGGTTGGATTCGCTCCTGGAGATGAGCCTATGAGGCTGTTTTTGGAGAGTCGAGGGATGCTGGATGCAATTACAGAGAAAAAAGGTGAAGTTTATTATATTGCACTTTTAGATGAGTCGATGAAATTTGAAACGAGTAAATTAGCACAACATCTTAGAGGACAAGGTAAGTACGTTGAATTGGGATTGACCGTCAAAAAGGCTCTCAAAGCAATAGAGTATGCAACTAAGAAAAATTATTCACACGTTATATTATCAAATGATGAGGGAACAAAATTTGATGGAAAACGAATGGTAAAAAATCTTAAGACAGGTGAACAAAAGATTGAGCAATAATTAATACTTCTCAATAAACTTCGGATTGATCTCTATGACATTTATAGGGAAGAACTCACCTTGGCAAGACATCTGTAAGAGACTATCTACATTTTCTCCGCCGTAAAAATGTGCAAGGGCGATATCAGTATAGGTTATGGAATCTAATGTTTGTAGGGCATAGGGAGTTAATATCTTATTTTCTTTATCTACTAGCATTACTGATCAATCACTCATATATCTTGCTGGCTGTCCGTTTATCTCAAACGAGTAGCGAGTAAGCAGCGGCTTAATAAGCGGTCGCATAGCTTCTTTACATCCCAATGCGTTTCTTAGTAAGAGATCATTACTTACGCCTGTTTCTTCTGAAGGATATTCTATGTTTACCGTAAACTTACTTAAGCCCATATTTTTGGTGATGTGGGTATTATAGTTATCATATGCGCCGAGCATATACAGATAATGGCTATTACGGAAAAGAAATCCTATATCTCCCAATAATGCCCCAGGACGAAATGCTGCAGCGAAAAATCTAATCATCTCTTCAGGAGTAACAATATCTGAAAATGATTCTGCATCCTTTTGTAGTGCTGGGCCATGCTTGATACCCATATCATAGGTAATCTTTCCTCCATAATATTCGTAACAGTAAGGGATCTCTCGCGCATCACATGCTTGACGTGCTTTGGGGTTCAAAAGCCCAACTCTTTGAGGAGCTTTGGGTCACCATAGTCTTGCGGTGAGTTCGTAGATATATCATGCACAGAGGAATTCGTTATTTCTTTCATTTGAAATTAGTTCTGTCTTGGTATGATGATCACGTACTGCATCGATAATCTCTTTTCCTTCATCCGTCATAGGTAAGACAGGTTGCCTAAATGGTGTTTCAAGTATCATCAACTGGTCAAACGTCGTAGAAAGCGCAAAGGCGTTTTTCTTTCTATCTGTTTCTATTGCAATCTTCAGTGAGCCGAAGAGAGAAAATGTCCCAGGTGCCGTACTTCATGTAGGAATGGTTAATACACTAGGAATCGATGTAGATGAAAATTCTGATTGACTATTTCATCTATCAGCACGAACACCTATGCTTACTCCTATCAATACTCATACAATGCAATAGAGTATGGGGCGGATATATTTTTCCATTACAGATAGAATACTGATTCTATAGAGTGCTACAATGGCGATCTACACGATTGAATTTGACATTTCATTGTTATTGGATATAACCTGTTTTGTGAGGTGGAGAAATAAGTCTTCACTAAAAAAATCGTTAACAGTTCAAAACCTAAATTTATGATTGAGAAGTATTCAATTCGACTGTTCAAACCTGATTGGCCACATTGGTTAATCTGGATTGTAGATCAAATTCTGTTTGTACTTCCAATTTTGAAAGTGGGAAAGGCGAATAGGATATTACGTCGTTTACGACGGTACAAAGGGCCGTTATTTATAGAGATGTTGGCAACTGTGCTTGGTATCTCTGTCAGAATAAAAGGCAGGAGTAATATTCCAAAACAGGGTGCGGCAATTATAGTTTGCAACCATCCTGGTAAAGCGGACGTGATCGCTATGTTGAAGACGCTGTTAATTGAGTGTAATCGTGAAGATACGGTTATTCTTGCAAACAAGTTTATCTGCATCAAGAATGTGAAGAAAAATATCATTCCCGTAGATACATTGGCTCCAAAAGGAAAAAAAGTCCCGATGGAAGAGATAGAACAAGCTCTTATACAAGGGAAGCTCGTGGTGATCTTTCCGTATGGACTAGATTCGCGGTATGATGATCAAGGAGTGCTTTGTGATTTAGATTGGAAGGCGACGTTTGTCGATCTTGCTATCCGGATGCAAGTACCTGTGATCATTACTCACATTGGTGGGACACAAAACTCTGAACTGTTTCATCGTGTGGCGAGATTTCGTCAACGAAGCAAGCTCTTAAAGAATATTCCATTGGAACTAGCATTCTTGTTGCGTGAACTTGTTTACGCCAAGAGTGATGTGACGATAATATTTACGAGAGAAGTAGCGTGGCAGTTTCTGGATCAGCATGTATGTACTACTGCAGACAAAAAGAGAATGGCAGAAGTTATGAGGAAGTATTGTTATAAGATAGCTTCTATGCCTCATTCAAATTTTGGAGATTATTATTTCTGTTAATCATTTCAAAAAACACTCTATATGAAAAAATCATTTTTGCGCTCACGAAAACTCTCGTACAGAGGGTGGACATTAGAGCGCTTCAAACGGGCGTTCCTGATGAAGAAGCGCCCGATCCCAGTGTATAAGGAGATTGACCAAAGCATAATTGAACAAGAGATTGAGCGGGTCTTCTCTACTGATAAGCAAAAGCGAGTCTTACTCGGAGAGATCAATTTCTGCCTGAATAGACTATTCCAGCAAAACGAAAATGCTGGAATAATCACTCCTGATCAGGCCTATGGAATAGTTTTAACAAACTATCATGAATCACCGAAGCTTGTCCTTTTATTGGGAATCATACGAGAATATGCTTTCCGAAATATAGGAGGAGGAAGTGCCGAGATAGATCTCGACCAGTTTGATTTCAGTTCTCGTATGCAGCAACTCCTTGTATTTGACTTACAGGCAGTCCGAGAAAGTAATTTTGTCGGGATGATTTACGGATCCTATCGATACCAAATTTGCAGAACTGAAGAGGATTACCTCCAAGGTGCTGTAGGTATGTACTTTGAGTTTGATAGTGAGTTTACACGTGAAGTACGAGCAGAAATGGGAAGAGCGTTGATAAACCCTTATTATAAGGGGAAATCGTTCGATCCAGTTTTTGTTTGGGCTCGCATACTTACAAGCAATCTATCCCGAAGTAATAGGGTACTTTGGAAAGGTTACGCTGTACAAAGGGTATGAATTGATTGGCGCAGATAAGTACTTTCTGGGCCTGGCGAAGAATTACTGGAAGGGGAGACACACACAAGTGGTGAGAGTCAAACCTGAATACAAAATCGTAGAAGAGGAGTTACCTTTTCCAGAGAGATCTGGACTAGAAAAAAATCTTCTCAGAGGATTCCATTCAGTTCTTCAAAGAAAGTTTTGGGTGGGGGTTCCCCCAGTACTGTTCATCTATGATAAAATCACCGGCCTTGAGAAAGTAGCATACTTGGGTGCCGCACGGAATGAATCTTTTGGAGATTCGATTGAAGTGGGGATTGCGATTGATTTGAAAGATTTGAAAAAATCTACGATAGATCAATTTATTGATCCAATTAAAAGAAAATTAAAATGGAGCTGAGAGTATTTCTTCTCAGCTTTTTTTATTGCCAAAAATCATTTTTTAGAGGTGGGTGAAGTAACATAGCCTTCTTGAAACCGTTGCTACAAGCACCTGATACCTATCTTATAGCATAAGTTCTGTAAAAGTTCTCTGGAGCGATTGCAATTGACTGGAAGAGCCCTATAGTGAGTATCCAAAAGGACAAAAAATCCCGTACATATGGCCTTTTCTGGTGGTTTTTTCTGGGTTTTTACTGGGTTTTTTCTAGGTTTTTTTTGGGATTCACTGGGTTTTCCTCGGGTTTCCCCTTGGCTTTTTACCTCATATGTATCCCTATCCAGCAGTATGGTCAATCTCGACGATCTCAGACTACCTCCTCACCATCTAGAAGCAGAAAAGGGCACCCTTAGCTGTGCACTTTTGGATAACGAGGTAATGTACCTGTATGAGTCGTTAACCTTACAGCCCGCTGATTTTTACCAAAAAGAACATAAGTTGATTTTTGAAGCGTTACAGGCGCTATGGTCTGATCGTAAGACTATCGATGTTGTCACCTTATCCAATCAACTGACCAAAGGAGATAACCTAGAAGTGGTTGGAGGGATGGACTACTTGTATGAGATCGCATCGTTTTCTATTACCCCAACGATTGCTGCTGAATATGGAAAGATTGTAAAAGAAAAATCAGTATTGAGAAATATTCTTGCAACCTGTCAGCAAATTAGTGGAGACGTCTATGAAGAGCAAGAAGTCCCTTCCATCTTAGAAAAAATAGAAAAAAGAATTTTTGATCTGACGCAAGTTAATCTTGCCGATAGTTTGAGACATATCAAAGATGTCCTAAGCCAAAGAGTCGAAGCGTATATGGAGATTGTCGATCATCCTGAGAAGCTCGAAGAACGTAAAGTGAATTCAAATTATCATGACTTAGATGTGATCTTAGGTGGCTTCAAGCCTGGTGATTTGAGTATCCTTGCAGCAAGACCGAGTATGGGAAAGACGGCATTTGCAATAAATATTCTCGTAAGAGCAGCGATGAAAGGGAAAAAATCAGTCGCATTATTTTCACTGGAAATGGGATCAGATCAAATTGTAGATAGAATATTATCACTGGTCGCAACAATTCCTATGCACAAAATTACCAAGTGACAACTTGATGAAGAAGACTTTGCAAAACTTGGTGATGCGATGGAGCAGTTGAGTAGTACAAGTTTATATATTGATGATAGAGGAGGATCAACTATCCAAGAGATGAAATCAAAACTAAGAAAATTAAAAATTGAAAAAGGACATCTCGACTTAGTCGTGATCGATTACTTACAGTTGATGAGTGCGGGCAATTCAAAATTTGCAGGAAATAGAGTGCAAGAGATTAGCGAAATATCTAGAGGACTCAAAGAGTTAGCAAGAGAACTCCATATTCCGATTATAGCTCTCTCTCAGCTTGCCCGTGCAGTCGAGCAGCGTGCTGATAGAAGACCACAGCTCTCAGACTTGAGAGAGTCAGGAGCGATCGAGCAGGATGCGGATAGCGTCTTGATGTTGTATAGAGAAGATTATTACGACGCCTATACCGACAAAAAAGGAATAGCGAGCATCCTAGTCAGAAAGAATAGAAATGGACCAACCGGAGATATAGAACTCAAATGGGTCAAAGAAACAATGCAATTTTTCGATATTGTCGGCGGCGGTGACAAGCAGGTGGAGAGGTATTAAGTCCTCTAAATCAGAAAAACAAGAGAGTGAGCAAAAAATAGGGAGTGAGAAGAGAGCGATAAAAATATACCGGAGCTGAGTTCCGTTCTGATGAAATCAGACGGGTAACGAAGCGAGGAATTATATTTTAGGAGCTCCTTCAGGCTCTCTATTTTTGTAATAGGCTATTTCTCATTCATTATCTATTGTTGCTTACCCCGCATTATGATACACCGTATCCACATCTTCATCATCCTCCAACTCTTCGATAAGACGTTGGAGTTTTTCTTCATGCTCAGGTGAGAGAACGATTGTGTTCTCTGGGAGAAATGCTAAGTTTGCTTCTTCAATGTTTCGTGACATGTTTTCTAGCGCATGTAACGTAGAAGCGAAATCTTCTTTGGCAGTGAAGACACTAGCCATACCATCTTCTATTTCAAAATCTTGTGCTGCTGTTTCCATTATATCGTTGGTGATGTCATCTTCATTGAGAGGAAGGACGGTGATAATTTCATTTCCTTTGGAGATTGTTTTTTGTGCTTTTCCATCGATATAGATCTCTCCTTTTTCTTTAAACTGCCAACCAACTGATCCTGGTTCACCTAAATTCCCTCATCATCTCATGAGTAACGTTCTAATGTTTGCCCCGGTTCTCTTGCTGTTTGATGTAAGTGTTTTTATATACAAGGCCGCTCATCATGGTCCATAGCCTTCGTAGTAGATCTCTTGAAGTTCTTCTCATGCGAGGGTTCCAGCACCTTTATCAATCGCTTTTTGAATGACGTCTTTCGGAAGACCAGCTTGTCTTGCTTTGATTAATGCGCTTTCCAAGGCAGGATTGAGAAAAGGGTTGGCTCCGTTTCTCGCAGCCATTTGAATTATTTTTCCTACTTTTGCATATGCTTGTGACTTCTTTGCGTCTTGTGCGGCTTTACGATGTTTGATATTGTGTCGTTTGCTATGTCAGGCCATACTATTGATAAAGTAAGAAATGAAGAAGATTGAGCGGGTAAATATACATAAGTGTTAGTAAGTATCTTTGATCAAGATTGTAATGCAGTACTCTAGCTCTTCTTAGCAATTATTGAGTTAGGAGCGTGTTTACTGAATCGATTACTTGCTTGATAGTCTCTAGTACGCTCCCTGTAATGGGCACGCGTCATCCAGCAGACATACGATGACCACCACCATTAAAATTGCTTGCTAGTTCAGCAACATCTATATTTGGATTCTTTGTTCTAAATGAGATTCTTAGGTGTGGTTGTACAGAATCGTTCTCGTTAGCTTTGAAAAAGAGTACAACACCATCGTGTTCAATACTTTGTATAATCGGGAGGATGTGCTCGATGTGCTGTCCATCCAATCATCGCTTATCTAACTCATGTTGCGTAAGCCATGTATATAGGACATTTCCATTTTTTTCTATCTTCTGGATGAGGTGGCCTACGAACTGGACTTGGGTGAGTGAATTTGATCTATAGAGGTGATTTACTAAGCTTTTTTTATCAACGCCATATCCTAATAATTGCGATGCGATACCAAATGTTCTTCCATAGTCGTCATCATAGAAAAAGTGACCAGTATCAGTGGATATTCCCATAAACAGGAGCGTAGCTATCTCTTTGGTCATTCCGTCTGGATATAGATCGAAGATAAGTTCTGCCACAAGTTCACATGCACTACTAGCTGATGCATCAATAATGTTGAGATCGCCATATCATTGATTGCTTTGGTGATGATCGATGACTATTTTTCATGAGTGATTCGTAAAGTATTCAGGATTCGCAACCCAAAAATCTTTTAATTGACTGGTATTGTTTCCTGTATCGAGGAAAATAAGAAGGTCATATGTCTTGGTGTAATCAAATTGTGTCTGGAAAAGATTAATTTTTTCTACGAACTCCCAATCTTCCATCGGACGATCAGGGCAGAAATAGCTGACCGTCTTCCCTTGATTGGTTAACAATGTCCCAATCCCTAGACAAGAACCTACACAGTCACCATCTATATTCCTATGTCAAAAAATGGCTATGGAATCAGCCTTTTCGAGCATCTCTTGGAGTAGTTTTCACTCTTCGTGTCTCATGGGAATAGGAAAGTAAATAGAATAGGTAAGTAGCGCGTCTTCTGTGTTTTATAATCATTGGGTTAGTTGAAGAGCGAACAAATTTATACGTGCTCTATAAATTTAAGAGTTTCAGCTAACTCGATTGTTGCTAGCAGACTCAACTACTAAATATCCTTAAACTTGTACAGTTCAATACCATTGATCATATGAGGAACGTTTTGTTGCAGGCTACTGTGGACGATCAATACTTTGTCGTCGAGTGAGATGTTTCCCTTGAAGAGGATTCTGATAATCTCTTTTCCGATCTGTTTGATATTGTCATATTCGAACGTACTAGAGATCTTATATCCTTTTACTCCCCATAAGAGATTCAAATATCTATAGGCGTCATCATTTTTTGTGAATGCGATAATTGGTACTTCAGGTTTGAGAGCAGAAAGCCTTGCAGGGGTATATCCTGATTCGGTAGGGCAGATAATGGCTTTGATAGGGAGTTCTTTCGAAGCTCTATAGGCACTATAGATGATGTAATCAGTGATTGGATTATTTGTAAAATCGAGATCGCTCAACATATAGTCGGTCGATGTTTTATTTTTTGAATCATTTATCACTTCATAGAGCATAGTGACTATATCGATTGCATCGTCTGCCAATGCAGTTTCTCTGGCAAGGAGGAATGCGTCTGCACCTGCCTTTATCTCTTCTACAATTGATGCGATAGTCCTTTTGACACTTGCCTGGCTTCCGCTTGTGTCTAATCCTGCATACATAATGAGAGGAATACCAAATTTATTACACAGTTGAATAATCTCATATTTTTTCTTCTCGCTTTTTTTCGGATCGATCAACAAGTTAAGTTTTTCTCTACTCAAACTTATTCCATCACAACTTTCCGCAATCTCCTCGATATTATCAATTGCTTCTTTGGTCTCTATCTTTGCGATAATTTTAACATCTTCTCCACCAATATCTCTGAGAAACTGTCTTACCATAGAGATATTTTCTGCATTTCTAATGTGTGAGATAGCGATCACATTGATTTTATGTTCGACTCATCGCACGATATGTTTCTTGTCTTTTTCGCTTAAGAAAGGGAGTTTTGGAATATAATTTTCGAATTCAATTCATCTATTGATCAAAATTGTCCCTCCGATAGTGACTGTCCCTAGGAGGTAGTCATCTTTCTGACCGGTGATTTGTACTTTTACCGTATCGTTATCGATCGACATCACTGCACCTTTGGTGATCGTGTGAATATTTGGGTAATCGATAAAGAGTATACCGTCTTCTTGCTTGAAAAATTCTGCATAGCAGACTTTGATCTTTTGATTTTTCTTGAGTGAAACCTCGTCCTTGTTTCTCACTCTGATCTCTGGTCACTTCGTATCTAGCATAATAGTTTTGCTACTATCAAGTTTGAGAATCATGTCGATGTACTTCTTTTTTGTCTCCTCATCTCCATGAGAGAGGTTGATCCTGAAGACATCTATATTGTTGATGATCTTTGCCAAAATTGTTTCCTTATCGATAGAAGGACCCATAGTAGCGATGATCTTGGCATTGTGGAAGTGGTTCATATGAGGAGTGTGCTTGATAAATTAAATAAACTTCTAGTAACAGTTGAAAGTGGAGAGTTGAAGATGCAGAGTTGAAGATGCAGAGTTGAAGATGCGGAGTTGAAAGAGGAAAATTTAGTTATATTCGCTTTCTATTTTCCACCTTCCACTTTAGTACGACCTTCCTTTTTTTCATTTATTACTACGTCTTCCTTTCGGCTTATCGTATGGTTTGTATGATGAACCTGCGTCTGAATCATTAGGATCTTCATCGGAAGTTTTGACACTGATATGGAGATCAAGTTTGCGTTGGAGCTCTTCAATATTGGATCATTGTCTTCCTATCACCCTTGGCTTTTCTGATTCTGGTATGTAGAGGATTATCGACTGCATCCCAGTAACTTCAACTGATACTTTGATTCATAACAGACTACGTATCTCTTGTTCGAGCTGTTTCTTGGCGTACTGCCTGATTCCTGCTGAACGTTCTTCTTGCATCGCTTCGATCTGATCCATTGGCATGACGACCACATTGTCAGCATAGCTATAGATCTCATAGAGGACAGTATCGCTAGGGAATGCTTTCACAAAGATGACTGGGCGAGCAAGATCCGCTGATTCCATACCTGCAGGGATTTTGACTACCTGTTCGAGTGCAAGAATCTGATGGACTTTACCTGCTTTGATAAAGACGACCGTATCGATTACTTGAGGAAGTGACCCCATATCAACCGCAGAGATGAATCTTTGCAGACTGTCTATCGCTTGTGTCGCATGCATCACGCCGATCAGTCCAATTCCCGTAAGTCTGAGATCTTTATAGAGAACAAAGTCTTCCTTATTTCTAATTTCATCATAGACGGTCCGATCTGGTCTAGAGAGTAAGAGAATGTCTCTTATCTCGTTGTGTGGAGCATGAGAGAAGCTATATTGAGTAACATTACCTGGGACCACGAGGTCACGAGGTGACTCTATAGTTTTGATTATTATCTCTTGTTTGGCTTTCTCTTCGATTAAGGCTTGTGCGAAGGTCGTTTTCCCTTCACCTGGCGATCCTGCGATGAGGATACCTTTGGCATCATGGAGGAGTCGATCTTTTGTCGCTTCATCTAGCTGATAGTCGGGGAGTGAGAGCTTCGCGATAGGCCTTACTATAGTAAGTTCCAAGGCGCTTGAGACAGGAGGTCTCACGATAACAATTCTATATCTTCACAACTGGATAACAGTAGAGGCACTTCTTTGAATTTCAATAAACGCATCATCACGGGCTTCTGTCTCCTTATATATCTGGGCGACTAACTCTTCTAATGCTTGCTTTTCTAAGGTTGTATCGCTGGTATGTAACATCCATCCTCAAGGCCTACCTTTCTTCATCACAATCGGTTGGCTTTGTTGAAGATGCACAGACATCGTGTGCTCATCAAAGTATGTATCTAGTATGCTAGTTGGAGTTGCCATAGACGAACCGTATAAATGAAACCAAAGATGAACTGTATAAATAGGAAGCGACAAAAAAAACTATACACTTCAAATAGATGAAGTGCTCTCCCAGCAGACGGCTTATTTCTGTTGCCGCCTTACACTGAAGATATCTTCTTTTGCAAAGAATATATTAGGAAATACTATACACTACGAAGGTGGTATCTATACTGATTTTTTCTGATTTTTCAAGGGCTTTTGTTGGTAGCGTTGAGTAACGCCTTATACAGACTATGTTTCCAAGTAATTGTCTTATAGTAAATATGTGATATAGTATAGATTAACTCTTTACTTTTTCTTAAATAAGAGAATTGATATACATGACTGGAAGTCGCTTGGGGATGGGAGCTGGACGATTTCGAGTTGCATTTTGTAGCTATAACCGCTATGTTCGCAACGTGTGTTTATTTTTCTTCAGTGAATGCTTGGACTATTGTTTATATGGCACCTGATCTTTGTCTCATTTTTCGTATTTATAGGTGTGTGGTGGTTGTCGTTTATACCCTTATTTGGGCTGGTCATATTTTTTCTCTATAGTCAGGAAAGTGCAGAGAGTGATCAACCTATCTCCAAGGAAGCGTTGACCGCATTTCTGTCGCGTCATGCATTCGCATTTGCTTGGTGTTGCATTATGTTGGGTGGACGAGGAATTGCAGATATACGAACGTTCAATGCTTGGACAATTAGCTGACGATTAGTGATTATCAATATAGCCTTATGGATTCTTTCCTACTTCTTAGAGTATGCTGATGGGAAAGAGATGTTTCATGTGTGATACTATGTAGCGTCGTTTGTGTTTTTCTGATCGATATGGGCACTTGTCGATTTTGAGACGTATGCGAATGTGATCATGTCGCGAGTAGCTGTCACTATGGCGATCTATGCGTTTATTGTCTGTATAGGAGGAGCATTAGGGAAAAGGATTCATCATAGTATGACCTATCCGCTTTTCATCACCGTGAATTTGTGTATTCTTTTTCTGATCTATAGACGAACCAATGATGATTTGGCTCTCTCTCTTGTCTTAGGGCAGGTCTACTTGATGATCTTATACTGTTGTATCTGGCGAGTAGGAAGACGATATGAGAGTATGGTCGACCCGTATGTGGATGAAGATGAGGAGTTATTTAAATCGATTCTCTCGGGCAGAAGTTTATACAAAACTAAACTGCAACTTCCGCTCGATGCTCATATCTTAGAAGATCTTCGACAATTTCTTAATCGTCTGAATGCACCTACTAAATTTACGATAAGTTTTTTTAATATTGCGTTGGTGATCTGACAGATCGTTTTCTTCATCCAACATATGGGAAATGGTGAAGTAGTGTTTAGTGAAATATTGTTATGGTTTGGTATTATTTCATTTTTTGTAAATTATTTACTGCTTAGACAGATTGGGTTTTATAATGCGATGCAAAGACTGGTTGCATTCATATTGATCAACTTCGGTATTTATCTCACAATTATAAACCTATTTGGTAATGATGTGATCTATATTGTCGGCTTAGGTATGATCTGGAGTTTATTCAATAGTTTAGCGATGTTTCAGACCTGACGACTTCAACGCACGAACATCCTGCAACACAACGACTACTTGTATCGAATTGGTGCTAATGCTCTCGCCGTCGTTTGCAATCTCTACTTTGTGTTCTTCTTACCGCTTTCAGGACAGTTTAGATTCTTCTTGTGACTTATTTATTTCGGCGTGCGAATGTTCCTGACGCTGTATAATCTGAAGGGGATGAGGAGGTATGATTAATGGAGAAATTGTGGTACAGAGAAAATATATCTTAAGATATGAGATTTACTGAAGCTAAGAATTATTGATGCAAACAATCTCGTATAAAAAAAGTTCTCTGGATGGAGAACTTTTTTGGTAGTGTTATGAGGATTTCTTTATTATGTAATCGCTAATTATTTCAAGACAACTACTGACTTGGTCGTATTGCCTTTATCAGTTACAATAGTTGCATACCACATTCCAGCAGATAATCCATCTAGAGATACTTGCAAGAGGTGCGTGTTGTGTTGATCACGAGGAACGTATGTAAATAATTGTCCTAGCTGATTATATATTCTGACCTCTTTCATAGGTTCAGTAATTGATTCAAAGGTAATGTCTGAAGCCACGGCAGGATTTGGGTAGACCCTGAATGAGTTTGCGTCTAACTGTATATCTTCTATGCCTGTGATTGTACAGTTTCTGTCGGGGTTGGTAGCTATGAGATGTTCGGTGTAGCTATCATTAATATGCTGTTTATGTTCTTCAGTGAAGAGAGGACTAGTGTTCCCACTTAATGAAGAGTTCATAATATTATTCATAGAATCGTCGTGAGGTCATTGTCACATTTCGTGCCCAAGCTCATGACCAACCGCCGCTTTGTACATAGGATCGCTATTATAGCTTTTAATAATTATCATGCCGCGTCAGGGTCATCAAACTGCATAATTCTTTCAAGGCATATCTGATGGCACTTCCAAATATATTACGTCAGGCGAATGGTTTTCAATTATATTTTTTAATGTATCTGCCAATGCAATTGGCATTTGATCATATACCAAACTTGCAAATATAGGATGAATATTCTCTGTTTTCAGATTTGCTTGTAGCCAAGGAACCATTTCAGCCCAATTCATCTGCGCTATTCCTAGATTCTGAATAGCTTTTACATCAGTTTGATCTACTACATTTTGCAATCACTCATAGAACATATCTCGATTGTCAGCACGAGGAGATGGAAGAATACTAATTAAGTAGGTACGTATGGTGTCGCAATCTGTTCGCTTGTACTCACCACCTCTCATCGTTAGAGAGTGGTTGAGATTTTCAGCAAGTTCGTGAGATTGCCCACAAGAAAATGTTTCTTCAGTTTGAGCATTTGCTGCAGTTCATAGACCGAGTGCAGTTGCACCGATAAGTAGTTTGTTTTTTAAAGTCATACTAGCTTAAGAAAAGCTAAAAGATTGCAGATATATACTCAAAAATTATCCAAAATCAAGACCAACAGTCGACATATCGCATATTTTATATGTATAAAGCTAATATGTAAATATTTGACAAATTTGAAATATAAGATATTATTAGTTATATTCACAAATAGGTATTTACCACCTACAAAAACAAAAATGAAATTTGCAAACAGTAAAAATGGGTCTATCAAAGCAGGAACAGTGCTACTTGCTGGACTGTTTTGCCTAGCTGCATGAGGAGTATATGCTCAATGTAGCACGACCATTACTATCCCAGATAATCTAAGCAATACTGAAATTGCTAGATTTGTATCAATTTCTCCAGAGTGATATATTGTACGTAAACCTGGTGGATATTTTCTTAGTACGACAGATAACCAAGCTTTTGAAGATGATCTTAACGACAATATTATAGAATATCCCGGTCTAGACACAGGGTATGATGGGATAGCTACTATTAGGTATGATGACCCAAACGATGAATGGATAATAGTTTTCACGTGAGATAATTCTCAATTGAGTCATAGTCTATCTTATCGGAACTGAACGACACAAACATGTCCTGGGGGGCTCCATGAATATTGTGGTACCTCAGTAGAAGTTACTGCTACGCATAGCGCAGAGTGTGCGGCAGAATTTTACGTAGATGATGTATGTACTAGTAGCGCATATTGTGGAGCGCCAGATGTTGGTGCAGCATGATACTGTTACGATGGGGTATGTGAAGAACTACTCGATTGTAGCGATTCGCAATATATTGGTAGAGAATGTTTAAGTAATCAGCAATGTGGAGATGGTGGATGATGTAGGAATGGTATGTGTGAATGTATGAATCCATGACCTGGAGTCTGTTATCCATGATATTCTGAACCTATCTGTGATACAGAAGACCCTGATGCATGTGGTGGTGCACCAAATGTATGTGAACTTTGATGAATGCGTTATCAGTGCGTATGTGATGGTTTCGAGTCATGTGGAAATGGAGCAATAGATGGAGCAGTAGACGCATGAGAAGAGTGCGATGATGGAAATAATTACAATGGTGACTGATGTGGTGCGACCTGCGATTTTGAGATTCCTTCATGTGAAATATTATTACCCTCAGATAGTGTAGCGATTTGAAGTTCGATAAGTATTCAAATATTATCTCAATCACGAGTAGCAGGTAATACTGCAACATTATATACGTGATACTCAACGTCTTATAATGTAGCTATGAACTACGGTATCGGTACTCGTAATAGTGTACCATTCAATGTTGCTGGCAATTACATTATTACGGGAATTGTCTACAGTCCACTTGATACAAACACCTTTGCTATCTGTACGGGTGACTTGGCTGTCTATACCAATGGTGATTGCGGAAGTTTGTTTATGACAGGGCTTACTGCTGGGACGTATGATGAGCCTATCTATGATGATGTAGATCTTGCTGAAGAAACATTTTGTGATGTGTGATCATTTGATGAAGGGACATATAAGTATACCGCTGGAGAAGGTCGAACATGGGAGTGTGCATGAGAAGGAGGTGGAGCAGTAGTAGATTGTAATGCATATGAACTCCCAGTCTGTGGACCTGCTGATGGAGGACAGTTTGATGAGCTACTCGAAAATGATAGTACTCTATGTAGTGATTCTGATTATCTGTCAGGATTTTCATGAGTGATTCCCCCAAGCGGAGAAAATTATGATGCTGAACTAGTAACTGATCCTTCATATATCTGGCAGTGTGCTACTCCTAGCGGGTCTGTAAACTGTCAAGCAGAGTATGTAGATAGTCCTATGTGTGACTATCCGGTAGGGACACCGTGTGATTCGAGTGATCCTGGACCAGGGACTAATTATGATGGAACATGGAATGCAACATGTTTGTGTGTTTTAGCATCATCCGTATGTTGAGACTGAAATTTAGCAGGATCAGAAGACTGTGAACATCCAACCTACTGTGATGATGGATCAAGTTGTACAGGTAACTCAGATTGTACTAGTATTGGAGATGAGATCTGTCTGTTTCGTAGGTTCTGTGATGATGTACCATGAGAAGTTTGTAGTTCAATTGATGCCTGTAGTGTAGGGGTATGTTGAGGATATGACCTCACTCCTTGATGTGAGGAAGATTGTACTGCATCTCCAGTTGTATGTGATGGAATTACTGAAACGCTTCCAGATGACGGATGACCTTATGGCATTTCAACGCTTTTTGAGATGGAAATCGATGCATCATCAAATCCATGGGCAGATACAACTATCAATCGATGAGACGATTCGTCACAATATCCAGTTACGTTGGACGCGGGTGGTATTTCTAATCCTAGCCCTCAATATACCTATGGAGACTATAATAATTTTTCAATTACAGCAACTGTGACTAGCCCTTTCGATTCTAATGTAACGGATACATGTATAATCTGACCATATAATATTGTAGTAAATTGTGGTAACTGAGGAGATCCAGAACCTGGAGAGGAGTGTGATGATGGGAACTTATTTGAAACCGACTTATGTAATAACCTATGTCAATTTACCTATTGTGGTGATAACATTCGACAGAATCATAATGGAGAAGATGTTGCAGAAGAGTGCGATGGATCATCTGACTGTAGTACTGCATGTGAATGTGATCCTGGTTTTGCTCCAACTGTGACTGGTACATGTACTTCTGATCCTGTAGATGGCGTTTGTGGAGCAGAAAATAGTAATAATAACTATGACGCAGATAATGGAGGTGATTCGTTGACAAGTTGATCTCCTGAACTGTGTGATGTGGGAGATGTAATCAATTTTTCTTTTGATACAAATGCGCATAAACGATCATGGGATTGTGCATGAGCAAACGGAGGAGCGAATGACGGTTGTACAGCAAGTGAACTGTATTGTGGAGATGGTTTAATAAATGGAATAGAAGAGTGTGATGGAGAAACAAATTGTATTTCATGTGCATGTGACTTGGGATATACCTGGAACGTCAACAATAGTAGCTGTGAACAAAACGTATGTCAGTGAACAGTACCAGATAACGCAATGGCTTGCACAAACTTGCCAATACCATCGAACAACACTACATATTATGTTGAAACAGATGTGTGTGATGACCAAGTAGCATGTGACTTTACCTGTAATCCAGGATTCGAGTTTGATGCTGGAATTTGTGTTGCAATCATATTGGAAGAGTGCGGAGATATAGATCCGTACTGGACACAGGATGCTACTACTCCGACATGAGAATTATGTACCAACTCTTGAGATCCTGCAACATGACCTACTGCACAAAGTTCTCAGCCTGAGGAATGGGATTGGACATGTGCAGATGAAGTTGGATGTTCAGTTATAAACCATTATTGTGGAGATTGAATTACAGATAATATAACAAATTGATGGATTAGCGACGATGAAGAGTGTGACGATGGTAACACCACGTCTGGAGACGGATGTAGTGATATTTGTGAAACAGAAGTAGTATGTGGAGATGGAGTAGTTCAAACACCTCCAGAAGAGTGTGATGAAGCTGGCGATAATGATCCGAATGGTACATGTACTTCAGATTGTACACTCACATTCTGTTGAGATTCAATAACTCAATCACCTAATGGATTGGGTACAGGTTGACCTTCTAATAATGGAGTAGAATCTTGTGATGAAGGGCTTGAGGGAGGGGTCACTCCAGACGGCAATTTTTGTACTTCATCGTGCCAATTAAATGGAGATGATGCTGTATGCGCTATTGAAGTTCATCCAGACTGTTGATGATATACTATCCATCGGTGGAACTTTTGAAATCTATCAAATGGCCTAGTTACTATTGGAGGGCAATCAGCGCTCACAATACAATCTACTAATTCTAATGATGCGGTATCAGCACAGCGAGACTGAATTTATGCGCATAGTTGAGATATAATCCTCTATACTGCGACAGCTAATGGGACTGAGGTTACTTGTCAAACAGAAATTGGATGCAACCCAGTTAATCCAATCGCTCCTCCTCATGACGACGACTGAGCATCAGGAGTTTCAGGTGATCCACATATCGACTTAGGTGAAAGATCACAAATTCTCTTTTGTGAAGACGCGGCAGATTGTAAGATCTCTTACAAGAGGGATGAACAAGCAACCGATGCAACAAACGAAAATACACAAACAGTAGAAGATGCGTTAGCGACTATAGAAGATGATAGTAAGTGAGATACAAATATTCGTATTACACCAAAAGATCTTACAGACGCGTTTGCGAGAGCGCTTTATATACAAGTTGGTTCTAATACGACAGCTCTTAAATTACTTCGTGATGCTGGATTCTTTGATGATCTTCAGTTCCAAGATGGGGTGATTATGAAGAAAGATCTTATCACAGCGATGATGCAAATATTGACTCGCTTGGGCTTACTCAATAATATGGAAATTGATCTTACACAGTTTGAATGAGCTGCAGATAAGTATGATCTTCGTCGTGTAGCAGTCACATTGAGAAAGATATTACAAAGTAGTTACGTCGGATTTAATGATCCAGCAGTTCGTGAAAGAGTAGCCGTAGGTGAACGTTCAACAGGAATAGCAGAGTTGCTTTGTAGACGTAATGGTATAGGTTGTACTACGCAAACTCATCAAGCTGCAGATGATGCGATGCCAGCATGAGCATTTATAGATGTAGATCCTACCTCTCGTGTATGACAAGCACTTACCTATGTGAATGCACAAAGACATATCTTCGATGGTCTTGCAAATCAACAACAATACTTTGATGAAGATGGAGTAGTGCAGTTGTGAGTGTTATTCAAAACACTTGCATTAGCAGTCGGTCTAGATAGCAAAGAAAATAGTAGTGTTGGAAGTAACCGAGCAAGTATCTATTTGAATGCGTTACAAACTGCTGGATACTTTACTGATATAACAATGAGCACTGTTGCGTGGAATCATTCTGTGACGAGAGGAGAGTTGCAACAATTCTTGACACAGCTTCTCCAAACTGCGCATCTTCTCCCTTCAACTTCTGTAAAAGCAGGGCCAAGTACGAAACTTACTCAACGTATTACAAGAGGAGAATTAGTGCTTGCGTTGCAACAACTTATTCAGCTCTTCGAGGTGAACAAGCAGCAGATAACCAATGATATTATCTCTCGTGGGCAAATAACTCCTGGTAGAGATGCACAGTAGATAGTAACATCTTAATTTCAATTACATACGCATCAACAAAAAGGCGCTCCTGCATAGGGACACCTTTTTTAAATACTCTAAACATTATGTCAATCAATTTCTATCGCTATATCTCCTATTTTTAGCTTACATGGATGGTTGTTTCTATAATAACTATAACGATAACTTTATAAAACAAAAAGAGTATGCAACGACTTATCTGACGTTCACGTATCTTTGTAAGCTTCCTCGTGGTAGTCGTATTTTGACTTCTTGGCAGCTTCACGTATGCACAACAATGTTCAGATCAGCAGTGTGATTATACTATTTCTATTGTTCCAGTATTGGACTTCACGGACGATAGCACTTTACCAATTACATTCCGGTTAGACAGGACAGTAGTGAATACTTGTTCATGAACAATTATTACAACTTGAACAGCGCAAACTTCTATATCATATATGCATAAGTATTCGCTTAGTGGTGCTTTATTAAGTGGTTGATTTATTGAATCAATCCGTGTGCGTGAAAGTACTGATGGAATTATCCAACCTACGCCAATAGATATATCTTTAACGTGATGTGTTTACGATTGAGGTTTGCTAAGTCCATGGAGAACTTGTGTGAATACTGCCATCACATCTACTCTTACTGGATTATGATTTGGTATAAGTGATTTTTTGAGTGCTGCAGACGCGACAAGCTGATGAGTTCGGTGAGTTACATTCCGTAATGTAAATAATACTTCATGAACACGAATTGGAATTGATGATCAAGATGTTGCCGGGACGTATAACGTTGATTGATCTACCCCTGGGCAAGCTATGAGCTTAGAAATTGCTAATGCACAACGATCTATAATTGGTATTTGATATGATATTCTAACATTTACAGGGATACAACCACCTGATCCAAATGATTTATGGGATAGTTTAAGTTGAGTGCTTTATTGAATAGACATGATTGATCATGCCGCATCGAACTTTAACGTAGTTGTTGAAAGCGGGTCATATGTATTCCCTTCAGAAACTCCAGATGGAACCACGTGAGCAAATTGAGTTCGCATGGACAACCACTCCGAAACCGTCGTTGAATCTGGCTCAGTAGATAGTTGTGGAACGTGTTCGTCTGATCCAGACTATCTTCTCGATATTGATGAAGATGGATTGCTTGATCTGTGTGAAGATAATTTCATAGAAGTTTTTAGTAAGACGTATGATATTTCGAATCAAAAAATCTATTATACGGTCCAAGCATTTATACCTGAAGGAGAGACAGGAGCTCATTTTGATGATTCGTTAAATTCAGGTACTGGGATTGCGACTATCGATACGTGATCTATTTTAGTAAGTAGTAGCGATACAGGTATAAATCGAGGTAACCTTGTTTGGACATCGAACATTGCAGGTAACGTGGAATCATTTGCTATCGATGTAGAAGAACAAAACGGCTTTACGGGAGGGACAGCATTTACCATTACCTATGAGGTCGATGTGCTTGCACAAGGTATCGTGTGTAATGTGTGTGAGTTAAATGACAATGTCGATCCAGGTGGTATCACGCGGTATCAAGACTGGCTGACGCAATCTGCATACGCCCAGGCAATCTATGGTAGCACGGGAATTTGTGTCTTTGTTCCTAATTTTGATAAAGAGTTAATTCAAGAGACTGATACGACGGTAACTTGGAGAATTTCAGGAAATATTGGTACTGGACAATCATACACAGTAAGTGATATGTTGCCAGCTGGGACATTATTGTTAGTTACTCCAGATACGTCAACTAATGTAACCTATGGTAGTCCGTTCCAATCTGCAAATGCATTTAGCTATGTGATCACCAATAATAGTACAACAGAACAAACGTGGTCCATTACATTCGTAGCTGATATCACGGGTGAAACTGATCCAGTATGTAATCAAGCGCTTTTGCAAGCATTAGGACAGACGTATTCTATCTTGCTCGATTCTGACAATCCTGATACGCCACTAGATAATTATGATGCTACGTGTGCATGTCCTGTCGGGACTGAATTTGTAAATGGAAATTGTGTGGTGCCTCCTGCATATTGTACAGACTTACCACCAAACACCATCGCATGTAATACTGATGCGCCTGGTGTAACCACAGGATATTATTTTGACTCTGGATGTAATGATTTGAACGCATGTACTTTTGACTGTGCGTTAGGATTTTACTTTACGTGAAGCACCTGTAGCTCGTTGTGTACGAACCTTCCAAATAATGCAATAGCATGTGCTGGAACGTTAGAACCTCTAACGGAGACTTCATTTGGAACAAACTTTACAGGGGATTGTAACACAACAACCGCTCCACCTGATTACTGTTTCTTTACCTGTCCTGATGGAACAACGTGGGATGGAAATGACTGTTTGCTAAATGCATGTAATGACGCATTACTTCCTGCGAATGCTTCATACTGTAATGAAAATTTACTACCGGCTGATGATAATCAGACACCTATACCAAATGAAGATTGTATTTCTACTATAGATGCCTGTGAGTTCGATTGTGATGAAGGATACGAATGGGTCTATACCTTATATGATCCACAAAATCCTGAAAATCGATTAGGATATTGTGAGATAAAAAACACCTTAATAAAAGAAGCGACAGTAAGTTCAACAGGAGTTATCTCGTATGAGATTAGATGATATGTTGCAGCTGATACGGCGAGTGTCGATATCGAAGATTATATTACAGGTGGTACCTTAGTGCCAGCTACAGTTATCGCAGGGAATTTCAACAGTCCTGACGGATTAACTTTAAATTCTTGACCTACTATCCCTGGACCAAATACAGGATTTATAATGACGATTGATAATCCAAATAGCCCTGGTGCGGGTGGAACGTTTACATTCACCTTCCAAGGAATATTAACTACTTCCATAGGTATTCCAGTAGTATGTAATGAAGCGATCCTCTTTACAGGCGTTTGATTAACTGGAGCATACTCTGATGATCCAGATACAGCAGATGAGCCTAGTGTCACTCCTGAGTTACATGACCCAACGTGTGTCAGTGGATACGATCTCAAAATGGATAAATTCGTCCAACCTACTTGGCCTGCAAGTACGTATCCTGACAATATTGCGTATGGAGAAGTATTTGACGGTGACTGGTTTGTCTATCACGTTGAAGTTTCAAATAATGGACCGTTTATTGCGAGCGGAGTAATTGTTTCTGATCCACTACCTGTGGGGGTAACTGCGTTTTGGCAAGAAAATCCACAAGCACCTCTTTCTGGATTAACCTTCTTACCTCCAAATGGTGATGATCCTGCATTTCCTGGTGCGACTTCGTTTGTCTGGGAGATTCAGTGACCAATGGCGCCAGGCGAAACGACATGATTTGATTTGTTCGCAACATTGGATAATGGCGTAGGAGGATATGCGACGGGTGAGCAAATTTGTAATGTGGCTACTACGTATGTTACTGGAGATATAAATAATGTAAACGACTCAGATCCTTCAAACAACTTCGATGCATTGACTCAGTATGATGATGCATGTCTTACCTTAACTGATAGTTGCGTTCGTACATGTGAAGGGGAGATCTATGCAACAGGATTTGTATGGACAGTAAGTGCAAATACCGTTATCGTCGATGCAACCTGTATCGTAGAAGCAACCTGTGGAGATAGTGATGAGTTCGCTGCAGACCCTGCAGTGATCGAATATGGAACCAGTTCTATTAGTACAACCATCGTAGGAGGTTCCTTTAATTTTGATCTTCCTTCAGATACCGTTACAGGAGCGACAGTAAATATAGTAATCGATGTTAGTGCATGTGCTGGAGCTCAACCATGTATCGAAACCGCGACGCTCTCAGGCATACAAGCATCTGATGAATATGATGGCACTCTGCCAGATGATTTCCAAAATTATAACTTACTTTTACCTTCATTTAGTGTTGTAGGTTCTGATGTAAGTTTTGATGTGCAGACTAGAACACGAAGACATCGGCTGAGTTGTTATAAAGCAACAAATTCATGTCATGACGATATGTATGTAACGTATGAGTTGGATCCATTAGATTGGCAAGATGCTAGTTTCTTTGCAAACCCTAGTAATCAAGTTCTTTTCGAAACACCTAATCTTGACTACGTACGTGAAAGATCAACTGAACCTCTCAATAACCAAACTGTCGGAGGTATGTGTGATACATGTAATACAACATGATGTAATAATATCTGTGAAGTATGTCCTGCAGGATCTATTTTATTCATCACCAACTCGGGCGGTAATTTAATTACTGAATGTCAGTGCCCTGATGGGACACCTGCTGTAGATGGTAATCTAGACAATATTGCAGACAACTGTGGTGGCGGGACGAGCGATAAGACTGCTGTGGTTAGCGGGAATCTCGTTACCTATACCGTGGATGGATTTATAGATGCATGATATACTGTTGTGTATATATCAGACACGCTCTCAGGAAATGCATCCTTTACGGGAACAGTGCTTTTAAATATTACACAAGGGACAGGAAGTTTAGGCCCTGTAACATGGACAGGAAATCAGTTGGATATTCAAGTGAACAATGAAGATATAAATCAATGAGTTATATTTACGCTTACCTATGAAGCAGTTATTACAAGTGGTTCCACTGAACGGACCTGTAATCAGGCAAGCTTCGGAACTTGAATTACAGGTAATCCGTATCTTGTAACTGACAATCCAGACACACCTGCGACTGGTGATGCAACGTGTGTATGTGAAGACGGATATGAAGAATGTGGACTAGTCTGTGCACCTACCTGAGCGTGTACACCGTACTTTGAAAAAACTATAGTAGGTGAATGAACTGGATTTATTGTATATCAACTAAGTGGAGTTGTCCCTGGAAATTATGGATCATTTAGTTTCATAGATACATTAACTGGAGCTGATCATCCTGCGACAACCGGAGAGTACGATGTAGTTGAAGTCGGTAGTGGATCATTAGAAATTTTGATAGATATTCCTAATTCCTCAAGCATAACTATCAGTGGAGAAAATAATCAACTCCCTGTCTATCACTTTACAATTACGTATACGGGAACAGTTTCTAGTGGTTGGGATATGAGTATCGATGGGCCAGTTTGTAATCAGTTGAGTACATCGTGATCAGCGCTTTGTGAATGTCCTGGTAGTACCATACTTTGTCCTGATGGCGATGTGTGTGTGACTGATATTGATGATTGTACAACTACATTCTGTGGTGACGGTATCGTACAATCTCCAAATGAGACTGGAACAGGTGGAATAAATGATGATGGATATGAACAGTGTGACGGTACAGGTGGAACATTGTTTGGCGGAGCGTGTGATGCAAATTGTGTTTGCGATGCCGGAAGTTTCTTCTGTGCGTTCTCAGATGCGTGCGTTCCTGATGGATGGCCTTGTGCGCCAATCGATAAGTCAGTAAATGTTTCACAAGGGCAGTCAGGTGACGTAGTGGTCCATACGATCGTAATTAGTAATCCGACCAGTGGTGATCGAACAGGAGTAGAGTTGCTAGACATTTTACCAGATACCTTAACGGGTAGTTTCGCACCACCATACGACACAGCAACAGCAAGTGGAAACAATACTATTTATAGTTGGTCAGGGATTACGTTGCTCGCAGGAGAAAGTCAGACCTACATCTTTACAGGAACTATTACCTGTGGAGCAAGTGGCTGTGTAGTTCTAGGAGATCAAGTCTGTAATACAGCACAGTTACTCATAGGAGGGATACTAATCGATGGAAATTATGATGATGAAGCTTGTATAGATATCGTAGATTGTATAGATGATAGTGAGTGTTGAGTCGACGAGGTGTGTGATATTGGAAGATGTGTAGAAAATAGTTTCTGTACAAGTTTTGATGTAAGCCCAAATTCTGGAGATGATCCTTTGACGACGACTTATTCATGTGTTGGAACCGGTAATGGATCAGGAATGGTCTATAGCGTTATTGCAACAAATCAAAGTGGAGGCGCAGTCATTGCTACATGAAATACTGCTACAGGGACAATACTATTTGTTTCTGAAGGAGCATATGATGTAATCTGTACGGTCAATGGAGACAGTGGACTTACGTGTAATGGACAAGCGATGAACCTTACACAAGCTACGACAATTATACAAGGGACTATGGACCAAATCGTAGCTGATTCTGCAACTAGTGGTGCTTACTTAGAATTTACTACAGGAACGTGTGGATTTTGACGACAGACATGATTTGTGACAGATACGGATCTAGCAACTTATTTGGATCTATCAGCACAAGCATTCTCAGATCAGCTCGCATCAGACATCATAGCGTATATGGCTTCTTATGCGTTGAGTCAGTCATGTACATTTGGTGCGCCAAGTGGAGGACAGACAGCATTAGTAACTAGATTGGGTGACTCTGCAGATATTGTGCTTGGTGCTGAATGTACTGAAACATGTACTGATGTTGTAGGTGTGGCGCATCATGGAAGTTGTGCTTCTTCTATTGAAACGTGTTGTAACGGAGTTGATGATGACTGTGATGATGAAGTCGACGAAGGATGTACGTGTGGAGGTGGATCGAGTTGTGGAGATGGAGTAGTAAATGCAGGAGAAGAGTGTGATGATTGAAATAATACGAATTGAGATGGATGTAGTAGTAGTTGTGATGATGAAAATACAAATGGTGGCGACTGAGACAGTGGATGAGACTGAGGAGTCGTACATGTTTCAAACAATGGTGATGAACCTTTATGTGCATGGGTTGACCCACCATCTATTCAGCTAGGTGAGTACCTGCCTTTCCGATGGGATCTCGAGCTATCAGATATGGTAGACGCAGACGCAACAAGCTGTAACGATCTCGATGGAGGAGCTCAAATCCCTGGTAGTTCATTGTTATGTACATTTGAAATTTATAATGGTTCGAGTCCTCAACCGATTATGTTGTTAAGCGATTTGCCTTGCTTGAAGGATAAATGGAAGGAAGATGGTATCACTGCATTTTATGATGTTCCTGGAGCAAACAGTACAGGGTCCACTCCTATGGGAAGAAACTATGTGAAGATTACGGAGTGAAATATTAAAAACACCCTTGGAGAGTTCCAGCTGGTACTTAAAAAGATAGATTACGCATTGTGTAATGGTACTGCAGTACAATTTGAAACGTACGATGGAATTTCGAAAGATAGAATTTGTACTATGAACTTTGCAGTAAGTGATGGCTATTTGATGAATCAAGGAAGTGCTTTGGGGACTCTTCCAAATACAGACTTGAGTGATTACAAGTATCTAAATGGAGATGTGGTAGTGTCGCAAACAGAGTTATCACAAATTAGTGATACGAAACTCTCAGAGTATAAGGAATGAAAAATCGATTACTTGATCGATCCGTTTGTACAACGTTATACACGTTTGGCAATACAAGATCGTTCGTTAACCTACTTATCAACCGCTTCATTCAAAAAAACTGTTAGCAGTAATATCTATGTCTATGATGGAGGAGTTGATCGCAAACCTTTAATTGTAGGTGGAGGATACAATGATGGATCGACGTTCACAGTTATTGTTAATAACGCTGACTTAGTCGTGGATGGAGGATTACAGTGAAACGGAATGTATATAGTTCCAGACGGGCATGTGATATTTGAAAACGGAAATTGTGATTTGCGCGATACGGTTCAAGGAATATTTATTACAACGCGTGGGTTTACTACACCAGTCATAGCAAATAGTAATAAATCAGCTGATGAGCGGTGTAATGATGGTGGACTAGTAGTCGACGGTATGCTAGTTGGTCCTGGAGTTACTGATGTGAACTTTGTCAGTGCGAGGAGATCAGTATTACGCTGACGATTTAATGTTGCGAATATTTCTCAGGAGAAAAAAGTCTTTGATGGGGCGTCAGTTTTGATAAAAACAAATCCCTCATTGTGGAACCATCTCCCTCCAGGAGCAGATGAACTTTCACAAATAATGGTAGTCTATAAATAGAGAATATTGCATAACCTTGGCAATATAGGATATAGAGAGGATGTACACATAGTACATCCTCTTTTTTGTATTTGAAAAGCTCTAATTAGGCTTAGGGACACGCGACTCTTTGCATCTGTGAGGAAAGCAGAGTATACTTTACTATCGACCACTTTTACATACG
Organism: Candidatus Absconditabacterales bacterium; assembly: GCA_038211735.1. Lineage (GTDB taxonomy): Bacteria > Patescibacteriota > Gracilibacteria > Absconditabacterales > Absconditicoccaceae > JBBQVK01. The sequence continues at coordinate 348,729 of JBBQVK010000002.1, forward strand.
TGAAGATTCCTACTTCTCATGCAGTGAACAAAATTTCTTACGTGATTATTTGGAATTGCACTATTTGCAATTGCGCTTATTCCTAGCCATGTACATGCGTCTACTTTCTGTACGACTACCATTACCAATATTCCATTGAGCGAATGTGAATCGTTATATGATTTCTATGTAGCGATGAATGGTACAAGTTGGACTAATCATAGTGGATGGTTGGTAGATGCCGATGTAGAAAACCGACAGGGAGTGACGCTTGCAAGTTCTGCTGGGCAGATGCATGTAGTGAATATTGCGCTCGACACAAACAAAGTCGCTGGGACAATACCTGCATCTATTGGAAACTTACCTTTTCTAGTAACTCTTTCGTTAGCTAATAACGCAATCATACAGCTCCCAAATGAAATTGGGAATCTTACTGCTTTGCAGGTATTGGACATTAATAATAATGATTTGCTCACCTTACCAAACACGTGGTCTGCAATGGATGCACTTACATTTGCTGATTTTTCTGATAATGGAATTACTACCTTGCCAGCGTCATTTACAGACATGGGAGCACTAAGTATTTTGTATATGTGAAGCAATACACTTACGAGTTTACCTGCAACATTAAGTAATCTCACAACTCTTACTATCTTGGATGTAAGCTATAATAATCTTACAGCATTACCTTCTACATTCGATTGACTTACAAACCTACAAAATTTAGACATTCGTCACAATGTAATATCATCACTTCCATCACTAGCGGGGCTCAATAGTTTAACAACACTCTATGCATCACATAATCTATTGAGTACGTTGCCAGACTCTTTCGGACAATTATATAGTCTTTCACTTGCGGACTTACAATCAAATACATTGACTAGTTTGCCTGCTTCTATAAATGGACTTACGACTTTGGATATATTGTATTTACAATCAAATCAACTAACGACACTCCCTACTGAAATCGGAGCATTGGATGATCTAGATACGCTCTATGTACAATCAAACCAACTAACTTCTGTCCCTGATAGTCTAGGAGATATGGATGCATTGCAATGGTTATTGATATATACGAATAGACTGACTTCACTTCCATCTGCATGGGGGAGTTTGGATACCTTGAAATATCTCCACGCGTACAACAATACAGGGATGGTAGGGACTATACCATCAACATTTGTAGGGCTTACATCGCTTCAACAGTTCTATATTTATTCCAATGCGTTAAATCGTACACAGACAAACTATGCAGTAATTCCTGCATCACTGACTACGTGGCTAAGTTGAGTACCGTCAAAATTTTATCATGGACAATCAGATATAACTTCTCCAGTTGTAGGATCATGATGAACGATTGTACCAGCATTATTGACTGGATCTCTCGCTTACCAGGTCACTATAAACGAAAACTCTTATGCGGTAAATACAGGAGGGGCTGGGCTGGCTATTAGTTTTACTGGATGAGCAAACTGTAGTGCGTTAACAACAACTGATAAATTTACCATAAATACAGGTACGGCTACTATAACTATCACCCCAACTCTAACTGGAGGATATGAAAACTGTGGACTCTATACGACCGATCATGCTGGGCTTAGATCTAATACGCTTTCTTTGTGATCGTTCGCATTTGGTACTACTAACGATGATCGGTGTTATCACCCAAGTGTTACCGTTCCAGAAAGTGAGTGTAGGGCATTATTCTCTATCTACAGTGGGACAGTATGAAGCACATGGACAACAAAGACTAATTGGTTAACGAGTTTTGATATAGAAAGTTGGTATGGGGTAAGGACAAATGTATACGAAGGAGTAGAACATGTTGATGGGCTATTTTTGCATAGAAGTAACTCATCTTCAGATGCACATGGAGCGCCAGTCTTCTGGAATGGAAATAACTTAAAAGGAGCATTGCCTATTCAAATGAGTGACTTACCTTATCTAAAAGATGTGAATGTGAGTCGTAACAGTGCACTAGCAGGATACTTACCAAATGCTACTACACGGACTCAACTACAATATTTTTACGCTGAACAAGATGATATCCGTGGAGGTATACCTACAAACTGGTCTGGTTTGACGAGTATGCTGGTGCTTTCATTGCCAGGTAATGCCTTGACTGGATCGCTTCCACAGGGTATGCATTGGAACTCTTTGCAACTGTTAGACTTAAATAGTAACCAGATTGAATGAGCACTTCCGAGTAGTTGGAGTTGATTCACTGCATTGAGTTCATTGTCATTAAATGGTAACAAACTTATTGGATCAATCCCACAAAGCTGGACAGCGATGACGTTACTAGGAGCTGTGAACCTCCAAGCAAATGATTTAGATCGTAACGTAGATAATCTTGCTATCATCCCTTCTGCAATACAATCATGGTGGGATGGGATTGGAAGTAAGAATATTAGTAATCAAGGAGATATAACCCCGCCTGTGCTAGTAGGTACATGAACTATTCCATGGTTGACTACGGGTACTTTCACTTACAGTGTAAATGTGACAGAAGCAAGTTATATGATCAATGGATTTAATGAAGGGCTGAGAGTTACCTTCAGTGGTTCAACAATCTGTGCATCACTTCTAGCTGATCCTATTAGAGTTGCAGGACAGTATTCCTGAGTGAGGATTATTCCATCACAACAGGGGGCGTATGCTGGGTGTACTATGACCGTAAAAGATCACGGAGGTAATATATCTAATGCGATTACACTCCCTACGTTTGCTTATGATTTTAGTAACTGATCTATATGTTATAATCCTGCACTTACTGTTTCACAGCAAGAGTGTATTGTCCTTGTAGATATGTATAATTCTATGTCAGGAAATCAGTGGACAAATACTAGTGGGTGGTTGACCGACCCAGTTGTAAATAATTGGCATGGAATACAAACAAAAACTGTATCATGAAGTGCCCTCACTAGCATCTCGCGTATTTCGCTTGGAAGCAATAACTTGCGTGGGACTATCCCTTCGTCAGTAGGTAGTTTAAGTTTTCTTACGTGAATAGATCTTTCTGTGAACGGTCTTTCATGAGCAATCCCTACTTCTTTTTGAAATCTTACAGGTTTACATCAGATAAACCTTTCACAAAATACCTTACATGGAAGTTTGCCTGCTAGTTTATGATCATTGACCTTACTCAAAAATATCGACCTTCACAATAATGCCCTAGGTGGAGCAATACCTTCAGGGTTTGTAAATCTTACGGCGCTATCAGGTATCAATCTTTCCAATAATGCGCTTGCATGAAGAATAGATACTTTTTATAGTCTTACAGGGCTGCGTACGTTAAATCTTTCGCACAATAGTTTTACAGGTAATGTTCCTACTGGATATACTGCGTTACAGACACTTAGTAACTTCAGCATTGACCATAATGCGCTTGATCGTGATATAGACCATAACGCAATTATGCAATGATCTCTCCTCACTTGGTACAACGCGTTACAAACAGGAAACAGAAGCAATCAAAACGACATCACTGCCCCTACTATAGAATGGACATGAGTTATTCAAAGCTCAATAGCATGATGATTTACTATCGATGTAGACGTACAAGAAAATAGCTACATGCTAGATACCTATGGTTCTTGATTGATATTTAGTTTCACTGGTGTGTGACTATGTGGTGAACTATTTTCGTTAGATACTGCTATAGAAAATGGGCGGATGACTATTACGATCTATCCGGTAACGGAAGGTGACTATACTAATTGTCAAATATGAATAAGTGATCGTGGAGGGAACCAATCATTTACACCCCTAACTAGCTTTGACTATTCAATCTCTTGTGGTGATGGAATCATAGGAAATAGTGAAACATGTGATGAGGGAAGTTTCTGTAATAATGGGACCAACTGCACATGAAATCCTGCAGCTTGCCCAACAGAGTGTGCGCCACGTTTGATTGATGATTGTAATCCATTGTGCGAACTTTCGGTATGCGGTGATGGCTTCCGCGATGCTGATGGGATAAATGATCAACATGGAGATTATGACGATGAGTTTTGCGATGAAGGAAAATATTGTGACAATGGTACCGACTGTACGACTAATCCAAACATATGTCAGACTTGACCTAGTGAGTGCCAAACTCGTTTGATTAACTGATGCAATACGGTATGCGGTATGGAGAGCTGTGGTGATGGGACACTTGATCCTGATGGGGTTGATGATATCGAAGACAACAATGATGATGAATTTTGTGACGACGGTAATCATAACAATGGTGATGGATGTACTAGCTTATGCCAACTAGAATATTGTGGTGACTGATATACAGATTTAGATGGGTCTGACAATGTCGCAGATAACAGCGATGATGAACAATGTGATTTATGAACGATGTTGAATGGTAAGTTATGAGGTGTGTGTGATAACTCTTGTAATACGCCAGGTGATAATTGTGGGTATTGTTATGATCTATGTAATGGAGGTACTGGAAACAACTCACTATATTTGATGATTGATGTATCTGGTAGTATGGGAAACTGAAATAGACTGGTACATGCGAAAGCAGGTGCCGATGCGTTTCTAGATTTGATATTAGACAGACAACAATCTAATACGTGATTTGTTACCAAAGTTGGGCTGATCAAGTTTAATGCTACTGCAACGAGCGTAATTGCTCCTACAACAAATATTCAATCAGTAAAAACGGCTGTTAGTACATTGAATGCATGAGGAGGGACAAACTTTTGAGATCCACTGCAACTTGCAAAACAATATTTCGCAAGTAATGACTCCTGATATGGTCACCATGTTATTTTATTATCAGATGGACTACCTACATCTTCTTCTGACAATCACTATGATCCAGAGGAACGAGGAGATTACCAAGCAGATTTACTCAGGTCAGCTGGTACGCAAGTCTACACTATTGCAGTCGATCAAACAGATGATGGGATAGAGTATATGAGCCACCTATCTTCATCTACCTATTTAAACTGGGCACGAAATCAAACTGCTACACAAGAAACAACTTTTTCTCCGTCAAGCACGTATGCTGCTTCTTTCGGAGTAAATGCAAATAAAGACTGAGACGAGTTTAGTGCAACTGCGAATAGCACCACCACCCCATGGTGGCAGGTGAATCTAGGAAAACAAATTGTCGTTGATCAGGTCCGTGTTTGGAATCGTGTCGCAAGTAATTCAAATGAATTTTCTAAATTCTGGTTGTGGATTAAGCCTTCAACATTCTCGACTGATAATATCACTACACTTAAGAACGATAGCACTATCTATCACTCATATCATACGTGAGAGGCAGGTAGACCTACCTACTTTACATGATTTTTATGGACGTGAAGGTATATTCGTCTAGAGTTGTGAGCTGCGTCAAGTACTGACAATCTCACATTGAGTGAAGCAGAAGTAATGGGTTGTCCTACAAATGCAGCCAGTTGTACTGACGGATTCCACTTCCAAGATTATGATGGTGATAGTATAGAGACTATATACAAGCATATATTCTGAGCAATTCATTGTGGATGTACACAGGAGATAATCTGTACATCGTGTGGTGATGGAGTAGTTTCTCCTACAGAAGATTGTGATGAGTGAAGTTATTGTGATGACCTCACTACAAATTGTACTAGTGATCCTACCATCTGTACATCATTGGGTGTATGAAATTGTGAACCTAGATTTAGTGACACGTGTACTTCTTCTTGTGAATATACGTACTGTGGAGACGGAGTTATACAATCACCGAACCGACATGGGCAAACCGAAGGATGTGATGATGGGAATAACGTACTTGGAGATGGATGTACAAATAGTTGTGCCTTGGAGTATTGTGGTGATGGCTATAGAGATATAAATGGAGCAGATAATATTTGGTTGAATGCTGACGATGAAGGGTGTGATGATTGAAATTCTATTGATGACGATGATTGTAATAATAGTTGTGAGTGGACAAACCCAGTTAACCCAGTTGATGGATCATGTAATATTTATGGAGGTATGTATAACTTTACTGGAAATGGAACTCCAAACGCACCTCTCTCATGAGCATTGTGTGCAACAGGTAGCGAAGAAGATTTCAACTATACATGAAATCAACGGATACGATATTGTGCATGATTGCATGGTGGGGAGAACGTTCAGTGTATAGAGCAAGAGTATCGATGTGGTGATGGAGTCACAGAAGCAAATCAAGGAGAAGAGTGCGATGACGCAGACAATGTAAGTGGTGATGGCTGTGATTCGACGTGCAAACTTGAACCGCCTTTGTCAGTGCCTGTTTCGCAGTGAATGCGATGTCAATCTGGAGATCCTGTTGCAATACAGTCAGACGAAATCTTACCGCTGCGATGGCAGTTGCTCCCTGTTGATGATATTGATCTGAATGCAACTTCATGTAATAATTTATCAACAAATACTTGGATCCCATGATGATCAGTAACGTGTACTATCAGCATCTTCAATGCCCAAGCATGAACTGCCTATAATGCTCAAACATTTACGGGGATTGATTGTGTTGTTGCAAACGCTTTGACTGAACAGTTTACGGGACTGTGGGATGATTTGTTTACGAGTCATGATGTAATAGAAGAGAGCGTGTTGGGGACATTGTTAATTGAAGACCTACATGATTGGAATGCACAAAGAAAGTGAAGATATCGCGCATTGATAAACTCTACGACGTATACGTTCTGTGGAAGAGATAGAAATGGGCAACTTCAACCACAAACAATAACCTACAAGCCAGATGTTTGACCGATTTGTACTATTCCATTTACCGTTACGGATGGATACTTGTTACAAAAATGAGTAAGTCTTGCAGCAGTTAAAAATACACCATTGAATGAGGTCTATGTTGATGAGTGAGGACAGTGACTTGCAGATGAAGGATTTTTGTCTGGAGGAGCAAATGCTATAGAAGCTACGTATCAGTATGACTTTGCACAACAAATTATTGGGAATATTATGGATACATATCGTAATAGTGCAATTTCTCCAGCCAGTATGCAAGGCACCACCGAAAATCTCCTCAAGGTAATAAACCAACCAATTTACTACTTTAGATGAACAACACGGAATCCTGATATTACAATTGGTAACCGAATGTTGATCGACGATAAACCATTTACCTTGCTCGTAGAAAATGCAAATCTAACAGTAAACGGATCACTCTATGGACAGGGAGTGTATATAGTAAAAAATGGAACGATTACGTTTACAAATAATAGTTGTGATGAAGTAGATGTTGTAAGAGGTATATTTGCTACAGATGGAGGATTCTCTACATCGCGTATACGTAATGATGATCCTGCTGCTACACAACGATGCGATGGTGGTAGTCTGCATGTAGATGGTATTTTAATCGGTCCTGGTATCAACGATACGTTCATGAACAATAGGAGAGCGACCCTCAATCTTTGGTCTACTGAACAGAACACTGACTTATTTATTAATTATAGCGAACAACAACTTTCTCCTACACAACTACAAGCTAAGAAAGAAGAAAAAAATAGGCGTTTATTTGAAGGAGCATCTGTGCTTATTACGACAGAGCCTGGACAATGGGATAGGTTGGCTCCTTGAGCGAAAGAGTTGTTTGATCAATTGTTAATAAAAATTGGAAATTAATAGTAGGTAGTATATGACCGAAAACAGCATGGTAAAAGCGCTCCGATTTATCGGAGCGCTTTTTATCTCCTCCAAAAGTATTTGTTTCCTCTTTACGACAGAGTACCCTTTACAAAACACAAAAAATAAATGAATCTAAAATATACGCATACCATACCATATATAGAATAATTGGCAATTACAATTTAGCCCTCAAAAGCCCAAATGAACGCCATTTATTGACGCATTTACCTACCTGTTTATAATCATATAAACCAAAAATTTTATACCCAACAAAAATAAAACATGGTTCCAACTGTATGTATCTCACGGAAAAGTATGACTAAGTGCATACTTGGATTACTCGTGATGTGCGCGTATCTATTTTCTTATGGTCATACGCAGGCCGCAACTGGAATGTGTACCAATGATCTTGTCGCGTATTGGAATTTCAATACAGGAGCAAGCGACTTCAGTAACAATGGTCATAGTGGGTCATTAGTATGAAACACAAATTTCACACAGGCTGGTATTAACTTGAGTGGCGCATATTTTGACGGATCAAACGACAGCATTTCAATCCCTGATTCAAATGATTTAGACTTCACCACAGGACTTACTATAGATATGTGGATCAATAGTACTGATACTAATTCTGCATTTCTTTTAAATAAACAAGGGTCAGGTAATTACTGAAAGTATTCTATCTATAGAGGAAACGGTGGTGCATATAGTTGTACTTTAAATGAAGTAGCGGTTTTTGGAGAAATTGCTGCAGCTGACGCTCCAAACGGGACATGGTTTCATATGGTTTGCACCTATGATGGGTTGCAATTAAAAGTATTTAGAAATGGAGTATTCTACACTGGGGTAGCATATACTGGTGTAATCGCAGCGTCTGCATTGCCATTGCAAATATGAGAATATGGTGCATTTGATTATGCAGGAAGAATAGATGAAGTTAAACTATATAGCAGAGCAATTACCACATGAGAAGTTGCCGCTTCCTACAACAACTGATTATCATTAGGACTTCTTTGAGTCGGTGATGCAGGATTGTGTACTGATACGGATGGAGATGGTTCTTGGGCAGAGATCGATGATTGCGATGATAATGATGCATCATTATCTCCAAATGCAACAGATGCTACTTGTGATGCGATTGATAACGATTGTGATGGCGATATTGACGAGGGATTTGTTAATTATAGCTACTTCATAGATGCTGACTCAGACGGGTATGGTAGCAATACATGAACATATTATTTACAAACGATTGCGGGATGACTTAATCATACTTGTGGTATAGCAAGTGATAGGACTGTTAAATGTCGATGAGATGACGGCTCACAACAACTAGGAAATGGAAGTGGTGATACTACAAAAAGGAGTTCACCAATAACTGTAACCTGATTAACAGATATGGAAAGTATTGATGCTGGATGGTACTTTAGTTGTGCAGTTAAAAATGATGGGACAGTATGGTGTCGATGATCAGATGCCACACAACAGTTGGGTAATGGAAATGCAGATACTACAAATAGACCTACTCCTATACAGGTAGTAGGACTTACAAATGTAAAACAAATTGCTTTATGAATTGACCATGCATGTGCGCTTAAAGATAATTGAACCGTACGGTGTCGATGATCAGATTCCTCTCAACAGCTGGGAAATGGAAATAGTGATACAATTTCTAGATCAACTCCTGTTCTTGTAGTATGACTTTCGAATGTAGCGAAGATTGAAGCTTGGGGAAGTAACACATGTGCAATCACATCAGATTGAAGTTTACTATGTTGGGGATCGGATGGAACTCAACAGCTGGGAGATGGAAATGCAGATACTACGTCTGAATATACGCCTGGTGCTGTATCGTGACTATCAAATGTTACAAGTGTGGCAATGGGATCTAATCATGGGTGTGCTTCAGTAAGTAGTGGCTCAGTATATTGTCGATGAACTGATTCTTCACAACAATTGGGAGATGGGAATGCGGATACTACTGAAATGAATACACCAGGTATTGTAACAGGACTAACAAATGTAGTAGCCTTAGACGCAGGATATCCAACCTGTGCTCTTAAAAGCGATGGAACAATGTGGTGTCGATGACCAGATAATTCTCAACAGTTGGGAGATGGAAATGCAGACACTACTTCTGAATATACGCCATCACAAGTAGCAGTAGTGTCTTGAATTGTGCTAGCAGATTATGGACAGCATCACGGATGTGCAATGAATAGTGTAGGCTCTGTACGATGTCGAGGTGCTGACGGTGGATTCCAATTGGGAGACGGTGATGGAGCAGCCACAAATAGACAAACCGCAATTCTGGTAAGTGGATTCAATGGGTTGTTGCAATGGGAAGGAGTATTTGCGAGCTGTCTTGCATCGTATACATGATATGCAAATAACAATCGAGATTGTAATGATGCGCAATCATCTGCTTATTCTGGTGCAGCTGAAGTTACCTGAGATAACATCGATCAAAGTTGTGATGGTCATGAAGAATGTTATGTCGATGCAGATAATGATGGATATAGACTAACTACTACCTTCACCTCAGCAGATGCTGATTGTAACGATAGTGGAGAAGCGCTTGCGACAGATCCTACAGGAGAGTGTAACGATAACTCTTCAGTATCATATTCTGGAGCGACTGAAATTTGTGATGGACTAGATAATAATTGTGATACTGTAATAGATGAAGGCGTCCAGACAACGTACTATCGTGATAGCGATAGCGATGGACAAGGAAATATTTCAGTAACTACAGGAGCATGTACTGCACCAAGTGGCTATACCTGAAATAGTACAGACTGTAACGATACGGTTAATACGATTTATTCAGGAGCATTTGAAATAACAGGAGACAACATCGATCAAAGTTGTGACGGAAAGGAACTCTGTTATGCAGATGCAGATAATGATACCTATAGAAATGGAGCAACAGTACTTTCAGCTGATACCGACTGTAATGACAGCGGAGAAGCAGTAAGTGGTGATCCAACAGGAGAGTGTAACGATGCAAATGCAGCGATCAATCCTGGCGCAACAGAAGTATGTGATGGAGTAGATAATGATTGTGATACCTTGGTAGATGAAGGTGCAACAAATACCTACTACCGTGATAGCGATAGCGACGGACAAGGAAATATTTCAATAACTACGTGATCATGTTCGGTACCTGCTGGCTATATCGGTAACAGTTGGGACTGTAATGATACGGATAATACAATATATTCATGAGCAGTAGAAGTAACTGGAGACAATATCGATCAAAGTTGTGATGGAAAAGAATTGTGTTACATCGATGCAGATAACGATACGTACAGATTGACTGGGACTGTGCTTTCTTCTGATACAGACTGTAACGATAGTGGAGAAGCAGTTGCGGGTAACCCTACGTGAGAGTGTAACGATGCAAATGCGACGATACACCCATGAGCAGCAGAAATATGTGATGGATTAGATAACGATTGTGATACCCTGATAGATGAAAATGTAACAAACATTTTCTACCGTGATAGTGATGGTGACACGTACGGTAATCCATCGGTAAGTACGGGTGGCGCATGAATTTGTACGCCTCCAAGCGGATTCGTCCCGGATAGTTGAGACTGTAACGATACGGTTAATACGATCTATTCATGAGCTACAGAAGTTGTAGGTGACAACATCGATCAAAGTTGTGATGGAAAAGAATTATGTTATGCAGATGCGGATAATGACACCTATAGAAATGGAACAACCGTAGTTTCTACAGATACAGACTGTAATGACAGCGGAGAAGCAGTAAGTGGTGATCCTACGTGAGAGTGTAACGATGCGAATGCAGCAATCAATCCAGGTGCGACAGAAGTGTGTGATGGAGTAGATAATGATTGTGATACACTGATAGATGAAGGAGTAACTTCAACCTATTATCGTGATAGCGATGGAGATGGCCAAGGAAATATTGCAGTGAGTACAGGAGGAATATGAATTTGTACCGTGCCAAGTGGCTATACAGGAAATAATCGAGACTGTAACGATACGGTTAATACAATCTATTCATGAGCTACAGAAGTTGTAGGTGACAACATCGATCAAAGTTGTGATGGGAAAGAACTTTGTTACATCGATGCGGATGATGATACGTATAGATTAACTGGTACCGTACTTTCTTCAGATACTGATTGTAACGACAGCGGAGAAGCGGTTGCAGGAGATCCTGTGTGAGAGTGTAACGATGCAATTGCAGCGATCAATCCTGGCGCAACAGAAGTGTGTGATGGAGTAGATAACGATTGTGATACGTTGATAGATGAAGGCGTGACTTCAACATATTATCGTGATAGCGATAGCGACGGGCAAGGAAATATTTCAGTGACTACGTGAGGCGCATGAATTTGTACTGCACCTGCTGGCTATACTGGAAATAATTGGGACTGTAATGATACCGTGAATACGATTTACTCTTGAGCAGTAGAAGTAACAGGAGATAATGTGGATCAAAGTTGTGACGGGAAAGAACTCTGTTATGCAGATGCGGATAATGACACCTATAGAAATGGAGCAACCGTACTTTCTTCTGATACTGACTGTAATGACAGCGGAGAAGCGGTTGCAGGAGATCCTGCGTGAGAGTGTAACGATGCAAATGCAGCGATCAATCCTGGTGCGACAGAAGTGTGTGATGGAGTAGATAATGATTGTGATACGCTGATAGATGAAGGAGTAACTTCAACATATTATCGTGATAGCGATAGCGATGGACAAGGAAATATTTCAGTGAGTACAGGTGGTGCATGAATTTGTACAGCACCAAGTGGGTATACAGGAAATAGTTGGGACTGTAATGATACCGTGAATACGATTTATTCTTGAGCGGTAGAAGTAACAGGAGACAATATTGATCAAAGTTGTGATGGGAAAGAACTATGTTACATCGATGCAGATAATGATACGTATAGATTAACTGGTACCGTACTTTCTTCTGATACGGACTGTAATGATAGTGGAGAAGCAGTTGCTGGTGACCCTACATGAGAGTGTAATGATGCAAATGCAGCGATCAATCCATGAGCAACAGAAGTATGTGATGGAGTAGATAATGATTGTGATACGTTGATAGATGAAGGAGTAACTTCAACGTACTATCAAGATAGTGATAGTGATGGGCAAGGAAATATTTCAGTGACTACGTGAGGCGCATGAATTTGTACAGCACCAAGTGGGTATACAGGAAATAGTTGGGATTGTAACGATGCAGTAAATACCATTTACTCATGAGCAGTAGAAATAACAGGAGATAATATTGATCAAAGTTGTGACGGAAAGGAACTCTGTTACATCGATGCAGATAATGATACGTATAGATTAACAGGAACAGTACTTTCTTCTGATGCAGACTGTAACGACAGCGGAGAAGCGGTTACAGGTGATCCAACAGGAGAGTGTAACGATGCAAATGCAGCGATCAATCCAGGTGCAACAGAAGTGTGTGACGGAGTAGATAACGATTGTGATACTGTAATAGATGAAGGCGTCCAGACAACGTACTATCGTGATAGCGATAGCGATGGACAAGGAAATATTTCAGTAACTACTGGAGCTTGTTCAGTACCTGCTGGGTATACAGGCAATAGTTGGGACTGTAATGATACGGTGAATACTATTTACTCTGGAGCGGTAGAAGTAACAGGAGACAATATCGATCAAAGTTGTGATGGGAAAGAATTGTGTTACATAGATGCAGATAACGATACGTATAGATTAACAGGAACAGTGCTTTCTTCAGACGCAGACTGTAATGACAGTGGAGAAGCAGTCGCGGGAGATCCAGCAGGAGAGTGTAATGATGCGAATGCAGCGATTAATCCTGGGGCTACAGAGGTATGTGATGGAGTAGATAATGATTGTGATACGCTTATAGATGAAGGCGTAACAAATACCTATTATCGTGATAGCGATAGTGATGGGCAAGGTAATGTTTCACTATCCACCTGAGCATGTTCAGCGCCATCTGGATATACAGGAAATAGTTACGACTGTAATGATGCTGAAAATACTATATATTCATGAGCAACGGAAATTTGTGATGGACAAGTAAATAATTGTGGCCAGTCGTTACCATGAAATGAAATAGACAATGATGTAGACTGATATGTTGAATGTAATATTGACTGATGAGGTTGGGATGGAAATTGAGCAGTTGTTTGATGAGGAGATTGTGATGATTCGCTCTACAGTATAAACCCGCTTACTATACGGTATACCGATGCGGATGCAGATGGATTTTCTGATTGATCCACATTGACACAGTGTGCGGACCCTGGAGTAACCTATTATCTACCAGGCGAGTTGATTGGGACTTCTCATACATTAACTTCGTTAGGTTCAGGATTAGTGTTATACCTTGACTTTGACGATAGAACATTGGTGGATAGAAGTGGAAATGGTAATAATGGAACCATTGGATGATCTGCATACTATACGCCTTCTAAAATAAATGGAGGAATATATTTTGCTGGTTCATCTGATATGATCAATGTTGGAAATCCGGTAGATCTTTCTAATACTAATTATACGATCAGCGCACGATCTCAATTCCCTTTGAATGCAGGTAGTTGGAGGACGTTAGTAAGATGAGGAGCATACGATCATCCTGTATTAGTTGACCCATCGAACTATCTATGAATGTACGATAATAATGGAGGGAATTTCCGTACAAGTTCATATAATGTAGCTTCCATCTCTGCGTGATACCATCTCGTAACTGCAGTCGGTACATGAGGAGTAACAAATTTTTATATAGATGGTATATTTGTTGGTCAATCAGATGCAGTCAGTAGCAACAATGTTGCAACTATCGGTAATTATGCTGGATGAGGTCAACCATGGTGAAAAATAGATGATTTCCGTATTTATCTTCGCGCTCTTTCTCCGTCCGAAATTGGAGATCTCTATGTGAGTACAAATTTGTATGCTTCTGGGGATTGTTTAGATTCTAATAATTCAGTAAATCCTAGAACAACGTGGTATCTCGATGCAGATGGAGATGGCTATAGCGATGGAACTACAATAAAGCAATGTGGCAATCCTGGTGCCAATTATTATTTGCCAGAAGATCTAACTAGTCTTGATGGGGATTGTAATGATAGTAATAACACTGTCTATTCTGGAGCGGCAGAAGTGTGTGATGGATTGGATAACGATTGTGATACTGTAATAGATGAAGGAGTACAGACTACGTATTACCGTGATAGTGATAGCGATGGGCAAGGAAATATTTCAGTAACTACTGGAGCTTGTTCAGTACCTGCTGGCTATACAGGCAATAGTTGGGATTGTAACGATACCGTGAATACGATTTATTCATGAGCAGTAGAAGTAACAGGAGACAATATCGATCAAAGTTGTGATGGGAAAGAATTGTGTTATGCAGATGCAGATAACGATACCTATAGAAATGGAACAACAGTACTTTCTTCTGATACGGACTGCAATGACAGTGGAGAAGCTGTTGCTGGAGATCCTACGTGAGAGTGTAACGATGCAAATGCGGCGATCAATCCAGGAGCAACAGAGGTATGTGATGGAGTAGATAACGATTGTGATACTGTAATAGATGAAGGAGTACAGACTACGTATTACCGTGATAGTGATAGCGATGGGCAAGGAAATATTTCAGTAACCACCTGAGCATGTTCAGTACCTGTTGGTTATACAGGCAATAGTTGGGACTGTAACGATACGGTTAATACAATTTATTCATGAGCGGTAGAAATAACCGGAGACAATATCGATCAAAGTTGTGATGGAAAAGAATTATGTTATGCAGATGCGGATAATGACACCTATAGAAATGGAGCAACCGTACTTTCTTCTGATACTGACTGTAACGATAGTGGAGAAGCAGTTGCTGGAGACCCAGCATGAGAGTGTAACGATGCGAATGCAGCGATCAATCCAGGTGCAACAGAAGTATGTGACGGAGTAGATAACGATTGTGATACGCTGATAGATGAGGGCGTAACATTAACGTACTATCGTGATAGCGATAGCGATGGACAAGGAAATGTTTCAGTGACTACTGGTGGTGCATGAATTTGTACCGCACCAAGTGGGTATACAGGAAATAGTTGGGACTGTAACGATACCGTGAATACGATTTATTCTTGAGCGGTAGAAGTAACAGGAGACAACGTCGATCAAAGTTGTGATGGAAAGGAACTGTGTTATGCAGATGCAGATAACGATACCTATAGAAACAGCGCAACCGTACTTTCAGCTGATGCAGATTGTAATGACAGCGGAGAAGCGGTAAGTGGCGATCCTACTGGAGAGTGCGATGATAACGCTGCATATCTAAATCCTTTGACGATATGGTATTTGGATGCAGATGGTGATGGATTTTCAACGTGAGCAATTATGACTCAATGTACTGACCCGGGGGCAACATGGTATTTAGTACAAGAGCTGATTGGTTCAACAAATTCACAAACGACACTTGCTGATGGATTAATAGCTTATTGGAGTTTTGATCATATGGATGCAACTGATCAAAGTGCTGGTGGTACACATAATGCTCTATCAAATGGTGCTACATTTGTAACTGGAGGTAAAGTAGGATATACAGCTCAATTCAATGGCACATCAGATAAATTAACTTGAGGGGCGTTAGGTATACCTGCAAGTATGACAATATCTGCTTGGGTTAAAAAAACAGCAAACAATTGACAAAAATCTTTCTTGAGCAATAGGTCTGGTGCAGGTACATATTATGCTGGGGTGACGAATAGTCAGGTATTTCTGTATAACAATTCAGCAACTCCTGCATCAGCTCTTTCAGATGTTTGAGGTTTCAACATCGGAGCGCGACAGCATATAGCAATCACAAATACTTGATCGCTAACTTATATATATGTAAATGGGGTATTAGAAAAAACAGTCAGTCAAATTGGTACTGCCTCTACAGGTTCACAATTTGGTATTGGGTGGGATCCAAATATTTGAAGTGAATATTGGGATGGAAGTATAGATGAAGTACGCGTATATAGTCGTGCACTTTCTTCAGATGAAATTGAAGATTTGTATACAAGCACCAATAATTTCTCTACGGGAGATTGTCTCGATAGTAACGGTTCTGTCAATCCGATACAAGTTGAGGTCTGCGATGGAATAGATAATGATTGTGATGGATTGGTAGATGAAGGATTATTATCAACCTTCTACCGCGATAGTGATGGCGATGGACAAGGTGATCTTGCAGTAACTACGTGAGCGTGTACCGCACCAAGTGGCTATACAGGTAACAATACAGACTGTAACGATACGGTAAGTACAATTTATTCATGAGCAGTGGAGGTAACAGGAGATAATATCGATCAAAGTTGTGATGGCAAAGAACTTTGTTATATCGATGCAGATGATGATACATATAGATTAACGGGGACCGTACTTTCAACAGACACAGACTGTGATGATAGTGGAGAAGCGTGAAATAGTGATCCTACGTGAGAGTGTAACGATGCAGATTCGACGATACATCCATGAGCATCAGAAATATGTGATGGGATAGATAACGATTGTGATTCGCAAATAGATGAAAATGTAACGAACACCTTTTACCAAGATAACGATGGTGATACGCATGGTAATCCATTGGTAATTACAGGTGGTGCCGGAATCTGTATACCTCCAAGCGGATATGTGCCAGATAGTTGAGATTGTAATGACACAGTAAACACAATCTACTATGGAGCAGTAGAAGTTGTAGGAGATAATATTGATCAAAGTTGTGATGGGAAGGAACTCTGCTATATAGATGCAGATGATGATACATATAGATTATCTGGTACCGTACTTTCTTCTGATACCGACTGTAATGATAGTGGAGAAGCGCTTGCGACGGATCCGACAGGAGAGTGTGATGATACAAATGCGGCGATCAATCCAGGAGCAACAGAAGTATGTGATGAAGTAGATAACGATTGTGATACGTTGATTGATGAAGGCGTACAGACAACGTTCTATGGCGACAGCGATAGTGATGGACAAGGGGATAGTTCAGTAACCACCTGAGCGTGTACAGCACCGACTGGCTATACAGGCAATAGTTGGGACTGTAACGATGCCGTGAATACAATTTATTCATGAGCGGTAGAAATAACAGGAGACAACATCGATCAAAGTTGTGACGGAAAAGAATTATGTTATGCAGATGCGGATAATGACACCTATAGAAATGGAGTAACCGTACTTTCTACTGATACGGACTGTAACGATAGTGGAGAAGCAGTTGCGGGAGACCCTGCATGAGAGTGTAACGATGCGAATGCAGCGATCAATCCAGGTGCAACAGAAGTATGTGACGGAGTAGATAATGATTGTGATACGCTGATAGATGAGGGCGTAACATTAACGTACTATCGTGATAGCGATAGCGATGGACAAGGAAATATTTCAGTGACTACGTGAGGTGCATGAATTTGTACAGCACCAAGTGGGTATACAGGAAATAGTTGGGACTGTAATGATACCGTGAATACGATTTATTCTTGAGCATTTGAAGTAACAGGAGACAACATCGATCAAAGTTGTGATGGAAAGGAATTGTGTTATGCAGATGCAGATAATGATACCTACAGAAACAGTGCAACCGTACTTTCAACTGATACCGACTGTAACGATAGTGGAGAAGCAGTTGCGGGCGATCCTACGTGAGAGTGTGATGATACCGCTGCATATCTAAATCCTTTGACGATATGGTATTTGGATGCAGATGGTGATGGATTTTCAACGTGAGCGAGTATGACTCAATGTGCTGATCCGGGCGCTACATGGTATCTTTCAAGACAATTAATCTGAACGGCAGATACAGCTTATAGTTTAAATCTTACAGGCGGACTTGTGGGTTATTGGAGTTTTGATGGTAATAACGGTGATGATGACTCAGCAAATGGTAATACTGGAACATTGAATGGAGGAGTATTATTTACATGAGGGAAATTAAGTAGAGCAGCATCGTTTGATGGAGTAGATGATTTTATTGATATAGGAAGTTTAAATACGTTGCCATGAAAAACACAAGTCACTGTTTCGACTTGGTTCTATAATAATGATGCCCCATGAGGATGGGAATCTATCATTGGTCAGTTTGATTGATCTAATTGATGGCTAATACATACTAGTAATACTTCTAATTATAGATTAATAGTTCTTCTATGATGAGGAAGTTCTTATGGTGGAATTGACGATGACTTAACTGCATGATGGCATCTAGTGACAATGGTTTTCGATGGAAATCTTGTAGGGAATGACAATAGGTTGAAAATGTATGTAGACTGAACACAAAGAACTATAGTCTCATGGAGTAGCTCTATTCCATCGGTATTCCCAGATGCGACCTGAGTCCCTGCAAAAATAGGTATGTTGCAATGATATGGGCGTTATTTCGATGGGAAAGTGGACGATGTTCGTATTTACGATCGCGCTCTTTCTAATACAGAAGTAGAGAAACTCTATACATTAACAAACAAAGCACAGAATGGTGAATGTGCTGACGCTAATGGCACTATCCACCCTCTCGCTACTGAAATATGTGATGGTATAGATAACGATTGTGATGGACTAATAGATGAAGGGTTATCGATTCAAACCTATTACCTTGATAGTGATGGCGACGGACAAGGTGATCCTGCAGTAACTACCGGATCTTGTTCAGTACCTACTGGCTATACAGGAAATAGTTGGGACTGTAATGATACGGTGAATACGATTTACTCAGGAGCATTTGAAGTGACTGGAGATAATATCGATCAAAGTTGTGACGGGAAGGAATTGTGTTACATCGATGCAGATAATGATACGTATAGATTGACAGGGACTGTGCTTTCTTCTGATACAGATTGTAACGACAGTGGAGAAGCGGTTGCGGGAGATCCTACGTGAGAGTGTAACGATGCAAATGCAGCGATCAATCCTGGCGCAACAGAAGTATGTGATGAAGTAGATAACGATTGTGACACACTAATAGATGAGGGAGTCCAAACGACATACTATCAAGATAGTGATAGCGATGGACAAGGAAATGTTTCAGTGACTACGTGAGCTTGTTCGGCACCAAGCGGTTATACTGGCAACAATACAGACTGTAACGATACAGTAAGTACAATTTATTCATGAGCAGCAGAAGTAACCGGAGACAATATCGATCAAAGTTGTGACGGGCAGGAACTCTGTTACATAGATGCAGATGATGATACGTATAGATTAACTGGGACTGTGCTTTCTTCTGATGCAGATTGTGATGATAGCTGAGAAGCTCTTGCGACAGATCCGACAGGAGAGTGTAACGATACGAATGCGACGATATATCCTGGGGCAACAGAACTTTGTGATGAATTGGACAATGATTGTGATACTGTGATAGATGAAGGAGCTACTAGTACATTCTACTTAGACTACGATAATGATCTTTATGGTGATGGGACATCCGTTATAGGATGTACACCTCCGCCTGCTTCTCCAGCTGGAACGATGGCATACTATACGTTCGATGATAGTACTGCAAAGGATAAGAGCGGGAATGGTAATCATGCACGTGCAGATACAGGAGTTACCTATAGTAATGATACTCATGATTGAACTGGAAAGTCCGTCCATTTAGCTGGTAATACAGCTATCGAATTAGAGCCGTTCACAGGACTAGAGACTTGATATTCAGAAAGATCAATCTTCATGCGAGTAAATTCAGATTATACAAATCCTGGAGGATATACAATGTTATACGATGAAGGCGATAATGATTCGTCTAACTATGTCTGGATAGGAGCGAATCCAGATCGTTCATTTGAAGTGTATATATGAAGTAATGTATTTTTCTATTCAACTCCCAACCAAGTAGCAAGCAATACATGGAATCAAATTTGATTAGTAATTGATCAACCAAATAGTGTGGCGGAACTATATGTAAATGGTGTTGTCGTAAAAACTTGAGCTGTTACAGCGCCTGTTGGACAACATGTGTGAGCTTCACGTGTAGGTGTATGGTATGATGACCTGTTTGGAGGAATTCCTTATGGACCAGAGTACTATCTTAGTGGGTATGTAGACGATGTATTGATTGTGAATAGAGCATTAACTGCTAGTGAAGTTAATAGCATCTATTCTGGTACATCAGGTGGATATACTACAGAAATTACCTTGTTATGAACAGGCAATGATTGTAATGATATCGCGTATGCAATTCATCCAGGGGTAACAGAAATCGCAGGTGATAATATTGACCAAAACTGTGATGGAGAAGAGCTATGTTATGTAGATTCAGATGATGATACATACAGATTATGATCTACATTGAGTTCAACAGATACTGACTGTGACGATAGTGGGGAAGCACTTGCGACTGATCCGACAGGAGAGTGTAATGATGCAGACGCAGCGATCAACCCTGCTGCTACAGAAATTTGTGATGGTGTAGATAACAACTGTGATGGACAGATTGATGAATCACTTTTGATTTCTTATTATCAAGATCTTGATAGTGACTGATATGGAAATCCATTAGTATCTACAGGTACTTGTAGTGTCCCAGGTGGATATACAGGAGATAATACAGATTGTAACGACTCTTCTGCGATACAACATCCATGACAAATCTGGTATGAAGATAGAGACCAAGATTTGATAAGTTCATGAACCACTTTGATAAGTTGTTTACCTCCTGTTGGATTTAATATAAGTGGTAGTTTAAGTTCGCTTAGCAGTGATAACTGTCCATTACATTATAATCCTACACAAGCCGATATAGATGGAGATCTTATCGGAGATGCGTGTGATCCTATAGTTTGTTGAGATAGTAAATTACAAATTTGAGAAAGTTGTGATGATGGAAATTCAGTCTGACTTGATGGATGTTCAGCAACCTGTCAAAATGAGTATTGCGGAGACACAACAATCAGTGCCGGAACATGGGATTCTGATGTAACACCGGTAAGTGGTGCGACTACGCAATGAGAATGTACAAATATCGTTACGAAAGTGTGGTTAGAGTGAGCATTCAATACTGGTACAAGTACAATGCGTACCGCATTAAATGCACAACACTTATTACCAGGACAATGATGAACATGATTAATTATTACCCCTGTAGGACAGCCATATTATGTATCACCACGGTTGTATACGTGAATCGAAGGATCATTATTTGATAGTCAACTTGGGGGAGTGTGAACTGATGGATGATACGCAAGTGATGTAGTAGATTGGGTATTGGTTTCTGTGAGAGATAGTGCAGCTTCAAGTACAAATGTTTGCCAACTTGCTGGGCTTTTGCACAGTGATGGGGCAGTAACATTCCCATGACCAGATTGTTGTCAGCTTACTGAAAGCCAGGACTATAATATTGTGATCGAGCATAGGAATCATCTTCCTGTTATGTCTACCGGACAGGTAGTAGTGACTAGTAATACATTAAGTTATGACTTCAGAAATACTGACTCGTACGTAGCTGTATTTTATATATGACAGAAAAATTTATGATCTGGCATATATGCAATGTATGCATGAAATGCAGATCAGAAATCAACTGCAAGTGCAGATATATCAATTAGTAGCACAGATAGGACTGCAATAGTTTCTGTACAATCATCTGGTTATAATCAAAGCGACTTAAACTTAGATTGATATTATAGTTATAGTGGCGATATGCTCTTGTGGTCTGCAAACCAGTCAAAGAATACAGGTATTTCGAACGACCATCCGAAGAGTTCACCAAACAATATCCGCGCACCGTATAGTCTTACTATGGAGGAGGAATGTGATGATGGCAATTATTTAACATGAGATGGATGTGGGGTTACCTGTTTGTGTGAAAACCTAGACGGAGACACTGTAACAGCATGTGGTGCAGATTGAAATCTCGCAACAACTTGAGATAACGATTGTAATGATTTAAATTGAACTATTTATCCAGGAGCTCAAGAACTCTGTGATGGCCTAGATAATGATTGTGATGGGCAGATTGATGAGTGAGCGCAGAATACCTACTACCTTGATAATGACGGGGATGGTCAAGGTAATCCTTCAATTTCTACTGGTGCATGTATTGCTCCACTAGGATATACAGGGGATAATTCAGACTGTAACGATAGTGATAACACTATATATTCATGAGCAGTAGAAATTACAGGCGACAATATCGATCAAAGTTGTGATGGAAGAGAACTCTGTTATCTAGATGCAGACAATGATACCTATAGACTGACATGAACAGTTCTATCGACTGATACAGACTGTAATGATAGCGGAGAAGCGGTTGCAGGCGATCCAACAGGAGAGTGTAACGATGCAGACGCAGCGATCAATCCTGCTGCTACAGAAATATGTGATGAGGTAGACAATGATTGTGATGGACAAATTGATGAGTGAGTACAGAATACGTACTACCAAGATAGCGACGACGATCAGTTCTGAAATATAGCTGTGACGACCTGAGCATGTACTGCTCCAACTGGCTATACTGGTGATGATACCGATTGTGTTGATACGAACGATACCATCAACCCAGCTGCAATAGAAATATGTGACGGGTTAGATAATGATTGTGACTCAGTGGTAGATGAATGAATAGCGACAGAATCCTACTATCTTGATAGTGATGGAGATACCTTTGGACAATTGTATTATGAAGCACAAAGGACGCTTTCTATGTGATTGTCTTCTTCATGTGGTATTGCTCCTGATGGTACGGCTCGATGTCGATGAGATGATTCACAATTCCAATTAGGCGATGGTGATGGTTTAACAGTCGATAGATATACTGCAAACCAAGTAACGTGAATTTCAGACCTTAGTATTATTTCAGCAGGGAATTATTTTGCCTGTGCAATGACAAATACTTGAAATGTAGTTTGTCGATGAGATGATGCGCAACAATCACTCTGAAATGGAAGTTCTGATACAATTGATAGAGATATCCCTGCAGCCGTTTCTTGACTAACGGGAGCTACAAAATTAAGTGTTTGAGGATTCCATGCATGTGTAGTCAAAGAAGATAGGACCGTCCGATGTCGATGAGATGATGCGCAACAAGCACTCTGAAATGGAAGTGTTGATACGACTGATAGAAATTCGCCTGTAAAGGTGGCGAATATCACAGATGCCGTACAGGTATCTGCATGATCATCACACACGTGTGCTCTCGAAGCAGATGGGACTGTCCGATGTCGGTGAGATGATTCACAATTCCAATTGGGAGATTGAGATGCATCTGCAACAGACAGATATATACCAAATATGGTGACGGGTCTTTCCGGTGTAGTATCTATTGCTGCTGGATATCTTCATACCTGTGCGGTCAAGTCAGATGGGACAGCACGATGTCGATGATATGATAATACGCAACAATTAGGAAACGGCGATATAGATACGACAAGAAGAAGCACACCAGTACAAGTTGCAAATCTCTCAAATGCAAAATTTATTACAGCATGAGGAGCTAGTCAGTGATCGCATTCTTGTGTTATCAAATGAGATGGTACTTCATGGTGTCGATGAAAGGACGCTTATCAGGAATTAGGAAACTGAAATGCTGATACTACAGATAAATACTTCCCTGAGCAAGTTACATGAATGTATACGACCGCATTAATATCTGCAAATGGTCTACATACCTGTTCATTCAAACAAGACGGATCTACACGGTGCCGATGATACGATACGCAACAAGAGTTGTGAAACGGAGACATAGATAAAGTTAATAGGCAAACTCCAGTTCAAGTGCCTTGATTTACTGCATTGGTAAACTTATCTGGGGTAGTTCAATCTTGTTCTGTGATTACTGGCTACGTAACTACAAATACAGACTGTATGGATACCGATAGTTCAATAAACCCTGGAGTTACAGAAATATGTGATGGAATAGATAATGATTGTGATGGGTTTGCAGATGAAGATGTGGTGGTAACTTACTATCAAGACAGTGATGGGGATCAGTTTGGAAATATAAATGTATCCACTTGAGGTGCAGGTATCTGTACAGCTCCTACTGGATACACAGGAGATGCTACAGACTGTGTAGATACGAATAGTGCAATTAACCCAGTTGCAATAGAAATATGCGATGGAATAGACAATAACTGTGACTCACAAGTAGACGAAAACGTGCTTCCGCAATTCCTTTATCCAGACCCTGATGGCGACTGACAATGAAGTGTTGCTTCATTGTGATTACCTCATACTAGTCTTGCTTTGTGACAATATCATACGTGTGCCATTACACCTACTAAATCTGTCCGATGTCGGTGAGATGATGCGCAACAACAACTTGGTAACGGTAGTGGTGACACCATAGATACAGCCACTCCAACGCAAGTTTCTGGAGTATCTGATATAGAAAATATTGCTGCATGACAATATCATACGTGTGCAGTAAAGGGAGATGGTACTATTCGATGCCGATGATATGATGGACATTATGAATTAGGTGATGGAGATACTTTGACTACAAATAGATTTATAGCAAATCAGGTGACAGGGTTTACGAATGCAACACAAGTAGATGCAGGGCTCTATCATACGTGTGCTGTAAAATCAAATGGTACGGTATGGTGCCGATGATATGATAGTACACAGCAATTATGAGATGGGCTATCGACAAAAGTGCAAAGAAACACGCCAAACCAAGTTACATGAATGAGTAATGTACAATCTATTGCATTAGGAGCGACTAGTAGTTGTGCGTTAACAGCATCTGGGGCTGTCCGATGCCGATGAGATGATGCACAGCAACAGCTTGGTGATGGCGATGCAGGGATAACTCCGCAATACAATCCAGTACAGGTAACTTGATTAAGTGATATTACGCTAATTGATGCGTGATTTGGGAACGCTGTTTGTGCTCTTAAGGATGATGGGACAGTACGATGCCGATGAGATGATAGTAATCAACAACTATGAGATGGAAGTTCAGATACGACTGATATGTCTACCCCAGGGCAAGTCTCATGACTAAATAATGTTACATCACTTGGAGTTTGAAGTATTCATGCATGTGCACTTAAAAACGATAAGACAGTACGATGTCGATGAGATGACGGACAACAAGCGTTAGGTAATGGAAGTGCAGATGTTACAGATAGGAATACACCGGTGCAAGTTGCGTGAGTAACTGCGGTAGCACTGTCTGTGTGAGGATGAGGACATACGTGTATCACGGAAGAAGATGGTAACATCTTCTGTCGATGAGATGATTCGAATTTCCAATTGGGTGATGGTGATGGATTCACTACTGATAGAAATACTGCAAACCAAGTCGCTGGTATAACTGGCATGGTATGGTATCAGGGAGCTATCACGTCATGCGGTTGATCAGTCACGTGATATTCATCTAATCTTGATGACTGTTTGGGTGGCGATAATACCGTCTATTCTGGAGCTACAGAAATTTGTGATGGACTGGATGATGATTGTGATGGATCGCTTCCGGTAGATGAAACAGATGATGACGCTGATACATATGTAGAGTGTACAGTCGATGCAGGAGGATGGGATGGGACTTGATCAGTTGCAGGAGGATATGATTGTGATGATACAAATATTACAATTTACTCTGGTGCGATAGAAATATGTAATGGGATAGACGATAACTGTAATGGACTAATTGATGATGGGTTGGATGCGACATTCTACCTAGATAGTGATGGCGATGGATTTGGTGATATAAATATGACAACAGGTGGTTGTGCTGCACCTACTTGATACACAGGAGATAGTACAGACTGTAACGATGCAGATGCAGCTATAAGCCCTGCAGCAACTGAAGTATGTGATCTAATAGATAACGATTGTGACGCGCAAATAGATGAAGGAGTTGGAACTACTTTTTATAAAGACAGGGATGGTGATACGTTTGGAGATTCTGGTAATACTACAATAGCATGTATAGCTCCAATTTCATATACATGAGATGCTACAGACTGTAATGATACAAGTCGGTATGAACATCCTGGACAGACATGGTATATCGATGGAGATAACGATAAGTGGAGTAATGGTAGTACACAGGTTGCTTGTGCAAGACCGTCATCTACCTATTGGACAAATCAAGAATTAACGGCTCGTTATCAGTATGTGAAAGTTAGCGCAAAAGCCTTTCTAGGCGGTACTTACAATACTATTATTCATACTATGACGGACTCATTACGTAATAATGGATATATCCCTACATATGAACCATATACTTCATTAGGGTATGGGTTCCTCTATGGTGGGCATAATAGTATTGCATCAGGCGTACTTTCTGTCAGCACAACTGACGCGATTGTAGATTGGGTGATTATAGAGTTGAGAGACAGTGCGTTGTCATGACACGTTGTAGCTAGTACATCGGCACTTATTCAAAGAGATGGTGATATCGTAGATATTGATGGCGTTTCGGCCGTCACTTTGCCAGGAGTACCTGCAGGAAATTACTACGTTGCCATAAAACATAGAAATCATTTGTCTGTAATGACGAACAGTACAGTTGCGCTTGATACAGGCGGAAGTAATCCTCTAGACTTTACTAATCCATCTACACAGACTTATGGCACATGAGGACAAAAACTAATTGAAGCTGGAGTTATGGCGCTATGGCCAGGTGATGCAAATAATAACTGATCAGTCAGTTATAGTGGTACAAATAATGACAAAGATGCGATATTAACTATAGTTTGATTGCCTAATAACGTAGTATTTGGTTATTACACTGCTGATGTTAATATGGATGGGGGTGTACGTTATAATGGTGCTCAAAATGATAGAACTGTGGTACTAAATACTGTTGGAATATCTACTCCCACAAATATTGTTTTGGAACAAACCCCTACAACTTCTTCTATCGGTCCTGTAAGTACGATAGTGACGCTAGGAGATCTTGCGACCGATGACTGTAATGATGCTAGTGCAAGTATGTACCCTGGTGCTCCAGAAATATGTAATGGAGTTGCAGATGGATGTTCTGGTACACCAGACATAGGCACGATGGTTCCGCTAGCTGAATGTCAGGCATTAGTGAGTCTTTATACAGGTACGTATGGATCAGGATGGACTATAAAGACAGGATGGATGACCGCCTATGATATGAGTACATGGAAATGAATTACTATCGCTGGAGGTCATGTCACATATATTGATTTGAATACAAATAATTTAAGTGGAAACTTACCCTCTGCTCTCGGACAGCTTGATTATGTAACTGGATTAATTCTTTCAAGCAATAGTAATCTAAGAGGTACAACACCAAATGAATTGGGAAGTATGAGTGGATTGGCAAACTTAACAATTACTCTTACTAATCTCACGCAATTAGGTTCTGGCTTAGCTAATAACACTAATAACTTCTCATTAGTAGCAGCAGGAGTCCCGATGAATAGTGTAATACCTACGCGATTAACAACTATGAATCTAGTAGTGCTTAATTTACAAGGAAATGGATTGATAGGAACAATACCGAGTTGATTAGGTAATGCCGCGAAACTTACTAATCTTAAATTGGGCGGTAATAATTTAGAAGGTAATATCCCAAGTAGTCTTGGTAATTCACCCTTACAAGTATTGAATTTAGGTACAAATAACTTTACAGGATTGATCCCAAGTTCATTTGTAAATCTTACTTGATTAACTAACTTAAATCTATCAGTCAATAAACTAGATCGTACAAACTTACATAACGCTATATTGTCTGGAAGTTTACAGACTTGGTATAATAATCTTGCTGGTGGTAAAACGGTCGCGACGCAATGAGACATTACCGCTCCCATCATTGCAGGCGCATCATCAATTCCTGCCTTAGTGTACGGACCATTTATGTACTCTATAAATGTCAATGAAAACTCATATGCAGTTGCTGGAAGTTTGAGCGCTGTTACTACAACAGGGCATGGTATGCCAATTACTATTAATGGATGTTCAGTTACTTCTTGAGGTTCAGATATAAAGATTTCTCAATGAACAACATGAGTTGTCTTAACTCCAACAGTGCTAGGCGTATATTCAGGGTGTCAGCTAACCATTCGTGACCATGCAGGACTAACTTGAAATACAATTACCTTACCTACATTTGTCTACGGTGATTCGGTCGATGATGTGTGTACACATCCAGATATCAATATCCCAGTAAATGAATGTCAGGCTCTAGCTACATTCTACACAGCAACACAAGGTAGTGGATGGGTGTATACAACAGATTGGTTTGAAAACATAGATGTTGATACATGGTATGGTGTTTGATTGGTAGGGACTGGAGCTATAAAAAATATAAGCACAATTAATCTTCCAAGTAATAATTTAGTGGGTGCAGTTCCAGATGCGATATTTACTAATATTTCTCACTTAGAAACACTAGGCCTTTATAACAACCATATTATAACATTGCCAGCGCATATAGATGCTAGAGCG
Source organism: Candidatus Absconditabacterales bacterium (assembly GCA_038211735.1). Lineage (GTDB taxonomy): Bacteria > Patescibacteriota > Gracilibacteria > Absconditabacterales > Absconditicoccaceae > JBBQVK01. Next base: position 377,718 of record JBBQVK010000002.1, read on the forward strand.
GACACATTAAAGATCTTGGACCTCGCGCACAATAGCTTACTCAATGTCCCATCGAGTATAGGTAATTTGTCTACGCTCGATATTCTCGATCTTTCGTTCAACCAATTAGATACTATGTACGTTAGTAATTTGAATCAATTAGATGCGTTATATTTGAACAACAATCTATTTACGACACTCCCTGATTTAGGAAATCTCAATGAACTTGATGTCCTTACGCTCAATAATAATCAACTTACTAGCGCATATCCATTGACAGTTTCAGGAGGACAACTTCTAGAGCTAGATACCTTGAACTTAGCATACAATCTATTGACCGGAGAAGTAACTGTCTCAAGCAATGCATTACATAACTTAAATGCATTGTCGCTCTCATACAATTCTATTACGCAACTCCATTTGGATAATGCGAATCGATCAAATCTACAAACATTGTATATCAACAATAACCAACTTACGTCGTTCCCAACGCCATTTGCTGATATGCCTGCTATTTCAATATTAAATGTAGCAGATAATCATATTGCATCAATGCCATCGTCAATTGGGACGCTTACTAATCTGACACAGCTTTATGCGAGTAGGAATGATATTCCTTTGATCCCAGTAGAAATAGGTACACTCACATCTTTGACAAGGCTGTACATAAATGATAATCACATTACAAACTTCCCTTCAGAAATTTGAAATATTACCCCATTACTAGTATTGTATCTATATAATAATCTTATTACAGGACCTGTACCAACAGCAGTAACTAGTTTGGTTAACCTTACATCTATCTACTTAAATAACAACAATTTCAACCGCACTAACACGTACTTAGCTGATATGGGAGGGGCGCTCTTAACATGGTATAATTCTAGAGTCGGAGGTAAGAGTAGAGCTGCACAGGGAGATATCACAGCTCCAGTTATTATTTCTGGTAGTTCATCTATCGGATCTGGTGTATATGTTCCATTATTTACCGTCAATCTAACCGTGAGTGAAAACTCATTTGCAGTGAATACGAGCAATCAGTGAATGCCTGTTGGATTTACTGGGGGTGCAAACTGTAGCGAATTACAATCTTCAAGAGTGAACATAAATAGCTGAACAGTTTCTTTGACTGTTACTTCAAGTGCAGAAGGATTCTATGCAGGATGTTACATGTATATTACCGATCATGCGGGTCTTAACTCAAATACCTTTGCGATTCCAAGTGTAAATATGGATGATGATGTGACGGGGTTGTGTACACATCCTGATATGACTATACCAACAGCAGAGTGTATGGCATTGATTAGTTTATATACAGGAACAAATGGACCCGATCGAATATACAATCCGACGCGGGATAATCGTACCAACTGGTTGCAAACACTTGATGTCGATCAATGGTTCGGTGTCAGGACAGCAGTATACAGTGGGCAACAACACGTGGATGGACTCTTCTTGCATAAGACGACTGATACAAACTGACATGGAGATATCCAAGCATTATGGCAAGGTATTAATATGCAAGGATCTCTTCCTGCAAACCTAGCTAATCTAACGTATCTTAAAGATTTCAATATTACCAACAATCATGTAAATTGAGTGCTCCCAGATATCTCTAACTGGACCAAAGCCGAGTATATTTATGCTGACAACAATAATTTAAACGGTACGTTACCTGCAAGTTTGGCATGACTTCCAAATCTAAAAGTATTACGTCTCGCTAATAATGCACTTACCTCTGATTTGCCTACTACTTTTGGTACCTCGCCAGTACTTGAATTCTTATACCTCCAAGGGAATGCCTTCCAAGGAACACTCCCTGCCGGATGGAGTAACTTAACAGGTGTACGTGAAATTTTCTTAGGAAACAATCAGATAAATGGTACGATACCAGCATCATGGAGTGGTTTGAGATCACTAGAGAATCTAAATCTAGAGTTCAATCAACTTACCTGAGTTGTGCCAAATTCATTCACTTCATTATTTACTATCAATCCATCTTCGAAAGTATTTAAAATAAATAATAACCTACTCAATCGTAGGAAGGATCCAACTTACTTTGCCGACTTTTCTCCTGCGCTAGAAGCATGGGCTTCTACATTGAGTGCAACAAGTAGTAGAAATGCACAAGGCGACAATACTGCTCCTATTATTGGTGGCACTGGATCAATAACTGGTTCGATGGCAAGCGGATTCGTTTACACTATTACGGTAAATGAAAACTCCTTTGCAATAAACAACGCTGGGAATGGAATGAGCACAACCTTCTCAGGTGGAACAATTTGTAATTCATTAACTAGCACTAAAGTTACCGTTAAGACTGGTAGCGCTGCAATAACAATCACAGCAACTCTTTCAGGAGTCTATCTTAACTGCCAGATGGCGTTGATTGACCATGGAACAAACAAATCGAACTACATTACCTTGCCATCGTTTGCAGCTGGAGTAAATGGATCACTGGCCTGTTTCGATCCTGCTTTGACAGTCACAGCAGATGAGTGTCTTTCACTAGTATCATTATATAATACAACCAATGGTGATGCTCGGACTACTAACACAAACTGGGGAGTAAATCCTGATGTTGATAGTTGGTATGGAGTCACCGTAGCAAATGTTGGTTGAGCAAACCATGTAACCGAAATATGTCTTGGTGATGAAACACAAAGTGATGCGTGTGATGCAAATATGAGTTGAAATAATCTTAATGGAACATTGACTACAAGTTTCTCAAGTCTTTGATGGCTTACTAAACTTGTATTAAGTCACAATGCGCTGGCATGATCTATCCCTAGTACAATAAGTAACTCCGATGACCTCCAAACTCTTTCATTAAATGATAACGCATTTACTGGTACGCTTGATTCATGGATCACTGGACTTACCTGACTTACTAACTTGAGATTACAAAACAATAATCTTCAAGGTACTTTACCTACTAATCTTGGAAACCTACTACATCTTACGCTCTTGCGTTTGGAAAATAATAACTTTGTAGGAACATTGCCTTCAAGCCTTTGAACTGTAAGTACACTACAAGTACTGTATGCGTGAGGAAATGCATTTACTGGAGCAATCCCTGCAAGTTATTCAGGATTAACAAGTCTTCAAAGTCTACAACTTTCAGACAACGGTCTTGTTGGATCTATTCCGACTTGGTTAGGTACGCTTACAGCTCTTACAAACCTACGATTGGATTATAACCACTTCAATGGAACAATACCTGCGCAACTTAGTCAATTAAATGCGCTTACTACGCTTGACTTACAAGGTAATGCACTTACTTGAGTAGTGCCTACATCGTTCACTACCTTCAATCCTTCACAGAACTTCTTATTAAGTGGAAATAACCTCAACCGTACACTTACAAATGATGCTGACTTGCAATGAGGACTTCTTACCTGGTATAACGGTCTTGTAGGAAACAAAAATAGAGGTAACCAAGGAGATGTAACTGCACCGATAATTACCTCTACAGACTCTATGCCACAGACGGTCTATGGTCCGTTTGAGTATGATATACAAGTAGTTGAAAATTCTTATGCACAAACAAGTACATGACTCGGGATGCCAGTGACCTTCGCAGGAGTTGCAGGGTGTAGTGATTTACATACTAGCACTCGTATAAACGTTCAATCAGGAGTTACTACGCTCACGATTGTGCCTCAAGATGAAGGATTCACCTATCAAGGATGTATCTTACACGTAACAGATCATGCAGGAAATATAGGATCGTTCTCAATACCTCCGTTCTCTTATTGAAATACCAATTGTGGAAATGGAGAGCTTGATCCATGAGAAGCATGTGATCCAGGGAAATCATGTGAGAATGGAACTGATTGTACAGATGATCCTTCATTATGTCCTAGTGGAGCAGTAGAGTGTTATGCTCGTTTGACGGACACCTGTAACCCAGCTTGTGAAGCAGCTCGTTGTGGAGACAGATATGTGGATGCTGATGGGATGAATAATCAGGCTGGAGATTACGATGATGAAGACTGTGATGAAGGTAGTTATTGTAATGACTTTGTAACTGACTGTTCTCGCGATCCTAATATTTGCCCAGGTGGAATTTATGAGTGTAGACCTCGTTTGAAAAATGGATGTAGCGGATACTGTTCTGATGCATCATGTGGAGATGGTACAAAAGATACGAACGGATTTGATGATATCTTAGGTACAGAAGACGATGAGCAATGTGATGATGGTAATACGGTAGCTGGAGATGGATGTAGCTCTGCTTGTACAGTCGAGTTCTGTGGAGATGGGTATAAAGATACCAATGGACAAGACAATATCCCAGGTACTTCTGATGATGAAGAGTGTGATTATGGAACCAACAATGGTGGGGCAGGCAACTTGTGTGATAACAATTGTAATCTCCCTGATGATGATTGTATCTACTGTTACCAAGCATGTGATGGAGGTGATGATATGAATTCTATCTTCTTGATGATAGATATCTCAGGAAGTATGGGTACCAATGGTAGAATGGCACATGCGGTTAGTTGAGCCACTGATTTCATAAGTTTAGTACAAGCTGGCGCAGCGATCAATACATGATTCACAACTAAAATATGATTGATCAAGTTTGGTACCAATGCTACTACCATTCTAAATCCCACAACAGATTATGAGTCTGTTAAAACAGCAATTGGGAACCTCACCAATAATGGATGAAATACTAATTTTGGTAGCCCTATCAATAATGCGATCAGCTACTTTGCAAGTAATGACCTTCCTGCGAACTGACGAGAACAATATATTATTCTTCTCTCAGATGGAGAACCTACAGTTGGTAGTGGGGTAATGACTCCTACGCAATGGGCATTGGATCGTGCAAATAATGCTAAAGCAAGAGATATAGGTCTGTATACCATAGCGACGGATTTGACTGATGCCGGGATAGAAATGCTCTCACATCTTTCTTCTTCTACTCATATCAACTGGGCTCGAAATCTATCAACCGTTGCGCAAGAGACTACATACTCTTCATCCTACCCGGCAACACTAGCAGTAGATGGCGATAAGGCATGAAATAAATATAGTCTGACAGCAAACAATACAACCACGCCATGGTGGGATGTGAACTTAGGACAATCTGTATTAATTGATAAAATCAATGTCTGGAATCGCGTAGCCTCAAATTCTTCAGAGACATCTAATGCATGGGTGTGGATCAGCACGGGAGCATTCACAACGGATAATATTGCGACTAACAATGCTAATCCAGCAATCCACGCATTCTACTTGACGGGTGAAGTTGGTAGACCATGGTCGTTGTCAGGATTCCATTTCACTGGTCAGTATGTCAGAATTGAATTAGCAAATGCAGCTAGCGCAGATAATCTTTCGCTAAGCGAAGTAGAAGTAGTCTGATGTCCAAATGGACCAGGTGCAGGAGAATGTACAGACATCTACCATTATCAAGACTTCAATGGACTGTCACTTGATACGCTCTATGGACATGTCTTTGGATCCATCCATTGCGATTGTACACTTGAACAGATCTGTGCATGATGTGGAAATGGTATAGTGGAAGCGGCAGATGGGGAGCAGTGTGATAATTGATGACGTTGTACGCTCAATACTGCGCAATGATGTTCATATGGTACAGGCACGGATACCTGTGTTGCAAACGGACGGTGAACGTGTGCAGTTCCATATACAGACACTTGTACCGATACGTGTAGGTTGCCATACTGTGGAGATGGTTCGATAAACTCATGAGCGGTCACCTACTACGATGGATCAATTGGCCAAGGAGCTACCAATAGTTGTGGTGATGGACGATTAGACCCTGATGGATTTGATAATATTAGTTGAAATAGTGATGATGAACAATGTGATGATGACAATATGTTGAACTGAGATGGATGCAGCTCTACGTGTAAAACAGAATCTATTCCAACTATTAATCATTGTATGAATGGTATCACCGACTCCTGAGAAACGGGAATAGATTGTGGAGGTACCTGCCAATCTTGTACAAGTTGTATTGATGGTATACAAAATGGAAGCGAAACAGGAGTAGATTGTGGATGAGGAACATGTCCTGTTTGTCCTACGTGTAGTGATGGAGTAATGAATGGAACGGAAACGGGAGTAGATAGTGGAGGTTCGTGTGGTTAGTAAGTAAAATATATTTCATTTATTGTTATAAATACAAACTTAAATGGTGAAAGTGATGAGAAGCTGGTATCTACGTATCTTCCTAGTAATGCTAGGAGGTATGTTGCTGCGAGGAAGTGCTCATGCAAACCAGTACTATCAATATAACTGGGGACCATGATACCCAAATGGGATTACGATTCCAAAAACGGGTACAGTGACTCGCACTTTCAATGTAACACAAACGTGAACGCTTAGTCACGTCATGCTTGGTATAGATATCCCTGTAGATGGACTTAGTGCATTTAGAGTTGTGCTAGAACATCCAGATGGTACGCAAATCACCTTGTTGGACGAACAAGTATGTGATGATAATGTGTTAAATATGGAGTTTGATGATGCAGGTGTGCCTTATAACACATTAACATGTAACAACCCATTCTACTTTAGTCCTGTAGTACCAGAAGACGCACTTTCATTACTCGATGGGAAGAGTACACAGGGCCTTTGGAAGTTACACATAAGTGATATAGGATATCTCTATGGTTCTAATTTCGATGGGATTGGACAGATTATAGATGTGCAGTTAAAGTTTTCTACAACGCCAGATGATTATACAACTTGTGCGGATACCTTTACGTATAGTGGTGGAGATTTCCCCTCATACTATGGTACAGAACGAGCATACACCTGGACGTACTGTCCTGAACCATGAGAGGATGCAATTACTGCTGCATTTAACTCTTTCAGCATGGAGGATGATAATGCGGGATGTTCTATAGGAGATAGATTACAAGTCTATGATGGAGACACAATCGGCGCTTGGAATGGAGGGACCTATGTAGGAGATCCGCTGATAGGATCATATTGTGGAGATAATCTGCCGCCGGCTGCTATTAGTTCTACTGCAGCAGATGGCTGTTTGACATTCTTGTTACATAGCAATCACACCTATAGTCAAGCTACACCATACAACTGGAATATTGGATTGACGTGTGATGCATGTGGTAATGGGATCGTAAATGACTGAGAGGAGTGTGATGATGGAAACTCAAATGATAACGATGCATGTACAAATAGTTGTGAAACTAATTTCTGTGGAGATGGTCATATACAAAGTGGTGAAGCATGTGATGATGGAAATCTTATAAATTCAGATGGATGTACTAGTAGTTGTACCCTCACCTATTGTGGAGATGGTATTTGGCAAGATCCAAATGGAGTTGGTACATGATGATCCAATAATGGTCATGAACTGTGTGATAATGGACCTAATAATGGACCAAATGGTTCGTGTTCTGCAACTTGTACATTGAATACTCCAGTACAAGGAAAATGTGGAGATGGGGTAGTAGACCCAGGGGAAGAGTGCGATGACGCAGGTGAAGAGGATGGAAATAACTATGATGAATGTACCAACCGATGTACTATCCCTAGATGTGGAGATGGTATAGTTCTTTCATGATCATTCACACCTAGACCAAATGGATCTGTAAGCGGATCAGTGGCAGGTTGATGAGGTTGATGATGAGGTTGAGGGTTCTGATGAGATGGTGGTGTTGGATGAAAAGGCTGAGGAGTTGCTGGGACAAGTACTGGTAATAACCTCGGTTGTATTGGATGATCTCCAGATGGTATATGTGAGACAGCTTCTTTCTGAGGATTTGGTGGGACGGGAGAAAGTTCTGCTACGTGTATTGCAGACTGTGGTCCTTCAGCATTTTCTGGCTATCATGAAGGGTGTGACGATGGATCTAGTTGTGCAGACGGAAGTTCATGTCTGGTAAATGCAGATTGTTCTGATCATTCTGCTTGCGTACCGCGCGATGGAGATGGTTGTAGTTCTATCTGTGAGGTAGAATATTGTGGCGATGGACTCGTAAACGATATCGATGAGGTCTGTGATAGTGGTACCGGTAGTCAATTGGGATGTGATATGAATACAGGTATTCCAGGAGGTGGAGCAAATGATTTGGGTGCCCATGGAGAAGCAGTAAACTCTTGTACGTGGATCGAACCAGTTTGTAAGCTTAATGCAGATCCCAAAGAATTTTACTTAAATGGTACAACAAATTTATACTTTACTCATACGCCAACACAAAGCGGTATGTCGTTGAGCAAAATGGATTTTGGTGATGGGAATAGTCAATCTATAAGTTCATCTCCAATGAGTCATGCATACGCAAACTCAGGAGCCTATACTGCGAAATTCACGGTAACTAATGTATGAACGAGTGCTCTTGCTGAAACATGCTATGATAGCGTATATGTCTATCGATGTGGTGATGGATTCTTAAATGGTCCAGAAGAGTGCGATGGAATATGACAAGCAGAATGTGGTGTAGGACAAACTTGTTCGAATAGTTGTGTGTGTATTGTAAATGGACAGTGTGGCGTGGCAAGCGGTGCAGCCTTCTATAGCACAACAGGAAGCAATGGATTGAGTGGTAGTAGTGCGTGAATTTGCAGCGCGTGAACGGTTCCTAGTTTTTCTTATAATAGTTCAACCAAAAAACGATGACGAACGTGCCAAGGAACAAATGGTGGTTCCAATATGAGTTGTACAGCGGATAATACCTACTGCGGAAATAGTACGGTAGAGGCTACCCATGGTGAGGCTTGTGATGGATTTACTGGGTGTACTGCTGCATGTGCATGGGATGTTCCTACTTGTAACTTAGCAGTTTCTTCAGGTACGATATCCTTGAGTGGATCTACTACGCTGACGATGTCATATGCAAATGCCAGCTGGTTCTTGGTAACCAATCTTCTCTTCGGTGATGGGAAAGATTCAACTCCTTCTACCACACCAAAGGTACACTTCTACGATGTGGTAGGGAATTTCTTCCCTTCATTCAAAGTAATTAATAAGTGAAATGGAAATATTTCAACAACCTGTTCAGGCACTGTGCACGTCACCTATCCATGCGGAGACGGTGTTGCAAATCCTGGAGAGGAGTGTAACGAGCCATGATTAAGCTGTAGTGCTGGTATCTGATGTAACACAACGACTTGTTTGTGTGAACCTACACCACCGCTAACTGGACACCATGAAGATTGTGACGTAGGGCAGTTCAACGATAATAATGAACGATGTAATACAAGTTGTCAGTATACTTACTGTGGTGATGGATTACTCCAAGACGATAGATGGATATATTCTGGTTCAGTTTACCTCGAAACATGAGCATTTATCGATTATACGCAACATTGATATAGTGGTGGCCAATGGGTGCATGATGTAGAAGAGTGTGATGGACAGTGTTCAAATGGAGTTACTTGTCTTGAACATGCAGATTGTATTGGTGTCGGTGATTGATTGTGTCTCAAGCGTGATGGTCTCGGATGTAGTGATTCTTGTTCTTGGGAGTTATGCGGAGACAGTATAGTACAAACACCAAACTACTTCTGAGTGAATGAAATATGTGATGAAGGGCGTGGGCGTTTCTGTTCAGATGGTACAGAGTGTACAGGACATCCAGATGCTTGTACGCTTGGTCCAGATGATTGTAGTCCATACTTTATCAATAACTGCGCCGCGACCTGTGAAGCAGACCGATGTGGAGATGGAGTTATCAATACGGTAAATGGTGAAGAGTGTGATTATGCAGATGGGGATCCAAGACAGAGCGCGAACGCATTCTGTTACCCAGCTGAGTATGAACTCTCAGGCGTGGGCGATGTCTCATGTCAGAGAACTTCATGTGGAGATGGGATAACGCAAAATATAAATATTGGAGGATACACAAATGCTGATGGACAGAACGAAGAGTGTGATCAATGATTATCAGGCGGTAATGGGTGTACTGCAAATTGCCAACTTACTATAGGTGCTGATGGAATCTGTAACTTAGGTGGTTCAATATATGATGCAAATGATGGTGGTGATGGGCTCGTAGCTAATGGAAGCTTATGTCTCAACCCCGTTACATTTGATCCTACAAGTTTCGAGTACAACTCATCAACTCATACATGGACATGGGACTGCCTCAATCTTACTTCAACAGGGAATACCATTGGGGATTCATGTAGTGTGCAAGAGAAATATTGTGGAGATGGATATCACGATCAGCAAGAACAATGTGAACCTTCACTTAACCCTCAATGTGCTTCAAACTGTACGAGTAGCGATATTATCGCAAACTGTAATTCACAAATTAATCTTCCATACCTTTCAAGTGGAGCATACGATACTGGACAAATTATCACTGCGATAACTACTGCACAATGAGGTGCCTGTTGGAATGGAACATGGAATGGAACCGTGTATCATACTGGAGGAATCTCTTCTCTCCGAGCATATATATGTTATGGTACTGGTGTGGGACCTGACCTAGATGAAGAGTGTCATCTCGATGCGCATTACTGTGGTGATGGTATCTTGGATGATGACGAGGAATGCGACGATGGAGATTTACAAAACAATGATGGTTGTAGTACTACATGTGATATAGAATATCCTATTGATGTTGCATTCTCTGGAAGTTGTATCGCAGAATGAGCTGCAACTGATGCAAATGGTATTGGATATCTTCCACAGATAAATAATGACGAGTATTTACCAATCCGGTGGCAACTTACACAGAGAAATGATGTTGATATTGCTGCGACAGATTGTAACGATATCAATACAGCTACCTCAGCAAGGATTCCATGACTTTGAATGCAATGTACATTCGACGTAGTAAGAGCAGGATCTAGTAGTCCCGAAACAGTATATTCATTCACTGATAATTGTATTGATCCTGTAGGGCAGAGATGGGACAACGTTCCTGCTAGCTTATTTGCTAGCCTTCCGATCAATGGAGGAGGTATAACTGCCTTGGGGACCAAATTCTTAGATCCTATGACAGTCCTAGGATTTGTATGAGCACACTTCGGACAGTACCGTGTAAATCTTACGAGAATTGATTGGACGTTCTGTAATATCGACCAGGATGGAGTTATGCATGAGGATGCTGCAAGCATGACATCCAATCCAAATGGTAACCCAGCGTCTACTCCTCCTATAGAAGATCAACCAATCTGCGCGATGAATCTTTCAATTAGTGATGGGTATCTTGTACAGAAATGATCATCACTTATCGAAGTGCCAAATACAGATATTGGAAGTACTTTTATGAGTTTGGAGTGAGTAAATCTCGTGGTAGAAGGAACGCCTCTTGACGATGCAGTCAACCAAATATCTAAATACTCAGATGTGTGAAGAGAGCATTTAGTGAATCAAATTATTGAAAAATATGACAGTAGGGCAATCGAAACACATGACCAGACTATATCTGAAATCAGCAGTACGCCTATCAGAAAAGTACCTACAAGTGCAGCCTACTTTGTGGATGAAACTGTAGTTACTCTTGATACACTTGATATCATTGCACTAAAAAATCAAATGTGAAACGATCCCTTCATCTTCGTGATGCCATTATCTGGATCTCGTTTGATTATCAATGGTTCACTTGGTACAGATTCAAATGGGAATATCGATGAAGCGACAGCAGATGGTATGTTCGTAGTAAATGGAGTGATCGAATTCTCGCATGGGACAGATTGTAGCGATACCGATTACGTCGCAGGTATCTTTATCGCAAGCCAAGGGTTTGATACAACACTTACGAGCAATACCAATCTCAACAATCCAGAACGATGTGAAGGCGGTAACTTAATCATCAAATGATTACTCGTAGGAGCGCAAGCCACCCTCGATAACGAATTCTCATTCAAAAGAAGATCAACGCTAGACGCATGGAAAACAAACGGATATCTGTTTGATGACTCGTTGGTGGGTGAGGCGAGAAAAACATTTGAAACTTGTTATCTTCCTTCGATATTGGCGGGTGTGCCATACACGATAAAATACCAAGATGCAAATAGCACATGGATTAATTGTAACCATACAAACCGACAAGACTTCCGTGGTATTGCAAATGAGTTACTTCTAGGAATTGGAACTACGCCTTCTTGGGTTCCAACAACACCTAGTGGTAATCGAGGAAGAAACCACATCTGTCAGGCATATAGACACGCATCGGATATGAACGTTCTACTACCAGCTATCTATACTAATGCATCTGGTGTAGTAGTAAACGTGCCCCCTCCAGTGATACCTGCCGGCCTTGATTGTGATACATTAGTTGTACCACCTCCTCCAGAAAATGGTGGAACACCTCCGCCATTAGATTCATGGGAGTCAGTATTTATCCCAACTGGTCCTTGGTACAGACAAGCAATCAAATGGACGATGGAACACCCTGTGGATTGGCAGTGTAAGAAAGGTAGTAGTACATGTCTCACGCCACTACAACCGCTACAACCGCTCGCAAGTATAAAACACTTGTTTGAATGAATCTGAAACCCAGTAATCCAATGAGGAACAATTAGGTCTGCATTGTATAATGGATTTGCATCATCTTGGGGATTATCAGGCAGCATGCCGTGAGTAGATATGGCACGATATGATGATTGAGCTAACTTGGCATTCTTACTAGCTCAGCAAGGTGTAAAAAGAGAAGATACCCTCTTTGAATGAGCATCAGTATTGATTGAAACGAACCCAGATCTACGGAAGAAACTTCCTGCTGTAGCAAATGAGTTCCTCAGAAGTTTACAAATCTCTAAATAACTCTGAAAGTCGTTTAAAGATATGAAAAAATCGCCACAAGAGATTGTGGCGACTTTTCTTTTATAGAAGCCATTCTTCCATAAATACTATTGCTTTTTCTCTAAAAAACAGTATTGTGCGCATATGAGTGATATTTATATCTCTTCTATGTACTGCCATGAATAAGGTAAAGAATATTAACGAGGCTAAAAGCTCAAATAATAGTATAAAAAATTATGGTACCCCATATATTGTGAGTAGTCTTCTCACACTTTTTGCTTTGAGTATGGCAGAAAAAAGTAATGCGCAATCCAACTATATGGCCCCTGACGATCCATGTATTGCTACACAAATTGCACTTATTGGAAATATAGCGCCATGAGACACCATCTGATTTAAATTATCCTGAGTAGATTGAGCAAACTTGTGAATTTCTCCAGTAAGCCCAAAAATTGTCCTAAGAAGAATGATTAATGGAGTATATGCGTCATGACCTATTGCTGTTACTTGAGTAGTTTGAGATACATTAGTAATTATATGAACAGGCTCTAATTGACAGGAACAAGTTATAAATTATTGCGACTTTGATTGTGATCCAGCATGCTCATCAACTAACCTCATTCTCCCCGTAACCCGGCTCTCAACCTGAGCTGAGAAGCAGAGTGATGGGACAGTAGAAGTAAAATGGGCTGTTGCACAAGAGATTAATAATAAAGAGTTTTTGGTGGAGAGAACAACTGATTTAAAAAATTGGAAAACGATTGATGAAGTTCAAGGTCGTGGAGATGCTGCTGATCCTAAAAATTATTCGGTAATTGATGAGCAACCCTATCATGGAACCAATCATTACAGAATCAAGCAAGTAGACTTCGATGGTAACTTTAGTTACTCTCCAATCAGTACAGCAAAGATTGATAATGTAAATACTAAAATAGCATTGTATCCAAATCCTACGAGTGATTTCTTGACCGTGGAAGGTGATGCAATTGAAAATATTGTAGTGTATGATGAATTGGGTCGTAAACTTGATGTGAAGATAGATGGCAATAGAATAGATTTGAGTACGCTTTCTGTTGGAGTGTTCTATGTAGAAACAACCCAGTTAGGGAATGCCGTACAGATGCACAGAGTGGTTAAAACGAGTAAGTAACACAAATTCTTAGTTTCTATACGCATTTGAAACATCTGTCGGTAGGCAGATGTTTTTTGATTAATCGATTTTATTATTTTAAGAGGACATATATATTCCTTTATATGGCTAGAGAATAAAACAAGAAATAGCAGTATGCTAGTATCAAATGAATATTTTTATGCTTATGAATAAGGGCTTTTAGTGCTTATTATTTTATATGCATAAATTACCTAAACTATTTGATCAATGGAACCAGCAAAAGAGAGTAATTGAATTTTGAAAAAAATTACATGTTGATGTACATGTAGGAGAATTCTGGCGATATCGAGAGTGAGTAAATATAGGTAATGAAATTAGCAAAGACGGGAAGTTTATGAGAGTAGGTTTGATATTGAGTAATAGATTAGGCAACAATCTTTTGCTTATTGCACCAATCACAACTAAATATCATACTTGGATGTCTCCATATTATATTAAGATAGAAAATTTTCAAAGATTCGGGTTGAAAGAATCATGGTTACTAATCAATCAAGTTAAACTTGTTGATAAAAAAAGAATTATTAACCCTGTAACTAAACAAAAATCAGCTTATTTGCTAGTTAAAAAAGTTAAATACAGATATCGAGATATTATCAAATAAAAATACACCCCTTGCATCAGCAAGAGGTAACAGCAGATACTAGTCTGCACATGGATAGAAGTCATTTCTAACCCTATCTCATTAATAGAGAATATACAGAAAACTCTCCCAAAATCAAGGCGCACTTAGAGCGTCTTTAATGGGCTTGAGAGAGTGAATATTGGGTTATTGAGTATTTTAAGGATTTTTTGACAATTTTTACGTTCCCCAGTATACTTTAGAAGCTTTAGTAAGACATCGAAAGACCAAATGAAAGCTAGAATTTTGGGGAATAAGTTGCTATTGCTTTGTTGTGGAATGTCACTCTTTTTGGGTGTCGTTTTTGCTGAATTTGATTTAAGTATTGCGAAAAACGTTGATCCGGGGAGTCCTAGTACGTTTCATAGTGGAGATGTAGTTAGGTTTATTCTTACTGGCGAGCTCTCTGATGGATCATCAGGTAATGCCACCGAATTTCTTATTACAGATACCCTTAGTCCAAATATGACCTTTAATGGTACTTGGGGAGTAAACCCAGAATACCAAGCAGGGCCTCCATTCATGGAATTCCAAAGCGCCGTGAGCCCCTTGCAATGGCTTATTCATAATATATGACCTACCGATCTCCCTCTTCTATTATATTATGATGTAATAGTCACAGGTATATGAGATTTTACTAATACCTGAGAGATCACTGTTTGACCAACAGACCCTGATGATACGAACCTTACAAACAATATTTCAGTATTTACTATAACAGTAGAACCTGATACTATCACTGGCCAGTGTGGTAATCTTACAGGACTCGGACTCTATGATCTAGAAGGCGATGGTGATTGATTCAACGCCTACAAATCAGACTACCCAGATGGTACTGGATTGTGTATTTTGGGAAATGACTCTGCTACAGATGAAGTGTATAGTGGTACAGGGCATGTATACTTTTGGAAATGCCGTGGAGAAAATGGTGGTGGAAATGTGGACTGTCAGGCAGATGAACTCTACTGTGGTGATAGTACTTACGCACCAACTTATGGAGAGACGTGTGAAGATGGAAACCAAGCACAAGGTGATGGGTGTTCTGATACGTGCGAAGTTGAACTGGTCCGTTTGAAAACAGTAACGCCAAGAACAGATACAATTACTATCCAAAACTTTTGAACAACAACTGTAAATATTAGTGGGTTCGTTCTTTCGTCTTTGTGAGTTACTACGTGAGTAGAATATCTTACAATAGTAACATGATCACTTTCTATTCCAACAAGTGGATCAGTTACGTTGTCATGATTTATATTGGATAATAATGGAGGAGATCTTGCATTGTTTTATGCGACTGGTTCTTTGAGTGACTCTGGCACCATGATTGACTTCGTACAGTGGTGAAGTGGGAGCAACGGAACACAGACTATTGCTGTAGCAAAAAATATTTGGACAACTGGAACATATATACAAAATCTTGATCCATATAATTACACGGGTAATGGTCTCCAGACAGGCCTTGCATACTGGTCAAGTGTAGCACATGTATGCGGAGACAATGTTATCTATACAGGTAATGGTGAAACATGTGATGATGGGAACACATCCAATGGAGATGGATGTAACGCTAGTTGTACTATTGAAACTGGATGGACATGTACAGGAACGCCTTCAGGGTGTAGTGAAACAAATGAGTGTCTCGTAGGAAATGGATGATGTGATGATACCTGTACAAATACAACAGGAAGTTATATGTGTAGTTGTGATGCAGGGTATATATTGAGTGGAGATGCACATAGCTGTGGTGACCTAAACGAATGTATAGGGCAATGAAGTGGAAATAACTGTAGTGCAGATGCAACATGTGGTAATACAATGGGATCATTTACTTGTACATGTACCAGTGGATTTACCTGAAATGGAGTGACCTGTAATTCAACGTGTGGAGATGGCATTATTGCTGGGGATGAACAGTGTGATGATGGCTGAGCAATTTCAGGAGATGGGTGTGATGCGACCTGTCATTTAGAGACACCTTCGTGTAGTCTAGTATTTTCACCTACAACAGGATCAGTACCGCTTGTAGTCACATGAGATGAAATAGTAGCTACGTGAAGTTCTTGGATTGTTTATGATGAATTAGATTGGGACGATACGACGGTAGTCAGTTCACCGATATTTCCTGCAATGCATACATTTACATCAGCAGCTCAGTATGAAGTAACACTCACCGTTAGCAACCTTCTCTCGGGGAATATTACCAATATTTGTACCTGAGTGATACAAGCAAGTACTATATGTGGAAATAATATTGTAGAAGTTGGAGAAGAGTGTGATGACGGTGGTACGACATCGGGAGATGGATGTACTGCACTTTGCCAAGATGAAGATAGTGGATGAGGAGGTTGAGGTTGATGATGAGGTGGCGGTTGAGGGAGTAATAACAACAATAACAATGACAACAATGACAACAATGACAATACATCACAAGAACACTCCAGTGCTCCCGAGATAAAAAGATATACTAGAGCAGTAGTGAAACTCTCAATACTTGAAACTATTCAAAAAAGATTTTCATATCTACAGCATATCTTAGCTAGAAATAGTGGAATCCATGCAGCTGCTGAAGAAGAGCAGGTGACTGAGAGTACCCCTACGCCTGCGACAGTAGGTATAGTATCTCCACTAGTAGATACTGAGCCGTTGACCGATATGTTTGGACATCCTTGGACGACCACTGTTGTGCCGAGCAATATTCCTACACCTAGCATTATTTCTGCAATTAGCGCAGTTCCTGAGATTGTTGAAGTACCTGTTGAACTAGGTGATGAACAACAGATGACACCAGTTCCAGAATTAGGAACGTGGTACAAAACAGGCACACCGAGAGAGGTGCTTATTGAAACACTTTTGAAGTTAAAGAAAAATATAAACTAGTTGATAAGATATATATTATCTGTAATTTAGAACTACCGATAAGGTAGTTTTATTAGGATTAGCGATCAATGATATAGGAGAGATTAACTTGGATTACTCTTGGATTTTCTTGACTTCCTAAATAATGTTATGCGTAGATATGTTATTGATATAGATTTTTCTGCTGAAAATATAGTTCGCTATATAGAAACTTTTGAACAAGATTTTTATCCAGTTTTTTTTATCAATCAAAATAAACATTCATACCATCTTGGATATGGTGATAAAAATAAGGAATATAGTGAATTTCTAGATATAGTCATTGATGAAGAACAAAAACTCGTGACAGTAGAAAGAGACCTTAAATCAACCCTTATTCTTTTCTACTACTACAAAGATGGAAGATTAATTATTAGCTCTGACTATAATTACTTTGCGCAAACTTTGGATTTGAAAAACATGATTGATGAAGACTATCTAAAGTTATTTTTGTGAAATTGAAGAGATACTATATGAAGTATATGTAAGTGAATTACGCTCCTTTATCCAAGAAAAAAATATTCTTTTCAAAAAGATTCTTATAAAGTTGAAGAAACACAGTTTGAGGGTAAAAGCATTCAAATGGAAGAGATACTTTCCCAAAACTTTTGTAATCTAAATGAACATAACATAGTTTGAGCTGGAATTTCAGGAGGCAAAGATAGCGCTTATTTGCCTATATTATCCAAAAAATCTAATAATTTCCCTTTTACATTTATTTCCTGACAACTCCATGGTGGGGAGGTATGAAAACAGCAACGAGACACAATATCAAAAGTTGTAAATTTCTTAGACATTCCATATGAGTATTATACTATTACTGAAGAAGACTATCCATTAAGAAATGATCCTGTAGGAATTATTAAACATCCAATTGAAGAGATTTATAAAAATTGCTTACTAGGAGAAATAGCTATTTTAAAAAAACATTGAATTAATACCGTTTTCAATGGTTTTGGATGAGATGAAGCATTTGAACCAAAAGATGGGTCTCGCGATTTTCAAGAAGAAGATAAACCATTTTTAAGTTTCATATTCCAAGAAGATTTTATTGATGATGTGGATAACTTAAACGCTTCAGATCGTGTTTATAAAGATTCATTATTCCCGACATCACTGTATGAATCTCTTATTTCTAGAAATAATTTGTATATTCAACATGGAATTTGGCCTATAACACCTTATTTTAACATAGACGTTTATACCTATTTCCAATCGTTGCAAGTAAGTAAAAATGATTTTTTCACCGTCTTCTATGATAATTTCGATCCGAAATTAAAAGGCGCTTTTAATAAAAACACCAATATGGCTGAATACTTTCAAGGTTATTTCAAAAGCGAATATTTCAATACCCTATTGCAAGCATCTGTAGATGCTGGCACTTCAATTATGTCTTATTACAATATTGAAAATATCAAGAAGTATTTTTGACATACTCCTTCATGTTCAGATGAGTTAGTTAACTCTTATGATTTTTTCTTATATAAATTTGTGTATGTGAGTTTGATGCTTAAGTAGTATTGTGCATTGGTGGGCACATAACCTATGCCATAGATCTCATAATATTTTTCAGTAATTTGAATGAAACTCCTCCAAGAAGTAACGTAAGTATTACGCAAGATGCCATCCATTGTCGCACTTGTGTAGGTTGGATAGGGTTTCGTACTACCCCAATTCGACTAATTGCAACAGTCCCTCAAACAATAGTAAGAAGAGTAGGCCAATGGATAATAGGCAATGCGCGATGACGAAACGCAATCAGCAATGCCCCTATCACAAACATTGTCTCGAGGATTCCTTGAGTTATAAGTCCTCATATGAGTGCGTGTTTCATGATGAGTGGCACGCCAATTCCTACACCGATTATTACGCCGATTAGATTTATTTTGAGGAGATTGTTTTGCAGATCGTTACTCACAAAAATATAATTGAAGATCTGTTTTACGAAACTTAACGATAAAATAATTCACAAAAATGGCAGAATCGTATCGGATCACCATATATTACCCGTACTCAAAAACTTTTCTCCTCCTACGAATGAGATAATATGCGGAGCAAACACAATAAAAATTATCGTTATAAGTCCACCAATCCACAAAATTAACGTGAGTAAACTTCCAAACTTTTTCATCATCTGCTCGTGAGTAGCTCCTGCTACATCATGGATCAAACTATTTCCCAATGCTGACGGGATAATGAGCAGAATCTCAATCAACCCCAATGCTAGAGCCCAAATTCATACTTCAGTATACCCTTGTGACGTTGGATAAAAAATTGAGATCAAAATGACGACTACCAACGTATGGAAACTACTGAGATAGTAAGCAACTCCATACTGTCGATTTGCTCCTAGTATTTTTTTGGTAAATGATCGATCTCGTACTCGTTTCAATGGTAGATAACGATTTCATGCTCGCCACACGTAGAGTGCTTGCACTGTACCACTCATGACGACTGAGGCCAAAATCCACATAAACGCGTCCACTGCATGAGAAGAACTTCCTACAAAATCTACATTGGTAAACAGCAAAAATACCGGGACCACGACCACTAGCAACTGAGCGACTCTTGCAAGGATCAGCCCGACCGTCAACTGCTTCATCTGTCGATAGAGTTGTAAGGGAAGTTGTAAAATCCCTGCACTCATAAAACTTGCTGAGAAAAGCATTCACAACGGAAGCCCTCGAATAAGATACGGATTTGAACTATATGCAGGGATCAAGTAAGCTACTATTAGCGCAATCGTATAGATTACGCCAATCATAAAAAACCTTGTTGAAACAAACTTTCCATAGGTAGCAACTAACTCTGGTGAGGGAAGTTCAGTTTTTGATTGAGCAACACTATCTCTTTGTGTTCATAGGTCGGATCAAATCTCTTCTGGGGTAGAAAGTTCTTGTGCTATCGGTAGATCAAATTCATGGCTTTGTTTGTTGTGGCTTTTTATCTTTCCTAGTTGTTTCAACGCAATCACATAAATCCCAAAATCTGCAAACGCAGACCATATTGCAAAGAACTTAAGAATAGTAGAGTAGTCACCAAATCTTAATGGACCAAGATATGGAGTAATTAATTTAATCACCAAAAATCATCCCAAAGCGCTTGCGACTCTTCCGATAATCTGCCACAAGGCATCTTTGATAATCAGATTCATGAGGACAATAGTTTTTAAAAATAATAATACCCAGTCAGGCGGCTGAGACGAACCTGTGCACACAGGAAGGTGCAACGGTTCTTTCTCATCCACCCTCCTTCATAATTATTTTAATACAACTATGCTGTAGACGATTTTTTTTCTCAATCTTTCCGCACGCATTCGTTTATTTCCTCTTTTTCTTTTTATCGCTTTCTTGAGCTCTCTCCTCTTTATTATCTTTCTTTATCTTCACACTCCCATTCATTTATTCTATTTTTCCTTTTTCTTTTTATCACTCCCAAGAAACTTTTCCAACGCTTGTTGAACGTCTTGCAGTTGTTGTTTTTTTTCCTGAGCTGGAGTTGCAGTGGGTTTGTCTAAGGGAAGTTCATCGTTGAGAAGTTTGTCTTGATCCTTCTTGACTTGGACTGCGGTCTTTTGCTTTTGCTTTTCTTTTTTTGCATGTATCACGCGATATTCCCCGATAAGTTCATCTATTTTTTTCGGATCAGCCATCATAGACATAAACTCTTCTTTGGTAAGGTACTCTTTTTCGTAAAGGAGCATCGCCATTTTTTCAATTGTCTTTTTATTTTTTGTAATAATTTCTATAGCTTTTTTGTAAGCATCGCTAACCAATCATTTTACTTTCAAGTCTATTTTTTCTGAAGTTTTTTCACTGAACGGTTTGAAAGGAATATAATCTCCTTTGTCGCGATCGAAGTAAACTAGCGTTCCTAGCTCTTCATCCATACCGTATTTGAGAATCATGTCATGAGCGATATGTGTTACTTTTTCAAAATCATTAGATGCGCCTGTCGTGATCTCATCTTTCCCAAAGAATATCTCTTCTGCGGCTCTTCCACCCAAGAGGGTTACCATATCATCCAGAAATTTTGCTTTGGAATGGAGATAACTATCTTCTTCTGGCATCATCCATGTCACACCCAGCGCCATACCCCTACTGACGATTGATATTTTTTCTACGGGATCTGCATTTGGTAGATTATATGTTGTGACTGCGTGGCCGAGTTCATGATAGGTGACTATCTTTTTCTCTTTTTCTCTCAATGATTTGATTTTCTTCTCTGGTCCCATGACAAGTTTTTCCAATGCATATTCAAAATCGTCCATCGTCAGTGCTTTACGATTTTCTTTTGCGACCCTGAGTGCAGCTTCGTTGATAATATTTGCTAAGTCAGCTCCTACAAAACCACTCGTGCGCCTTGCCAACAGTTCAAGATCTACATCCTTATCAAGTTTTTTGCCTTCAGCATGTAATTTGAGAATCATCGCTCTTTCTTCGAGTGTAGGTCTTCCTACCATAATTTTTCTATCGAATCTCCCTGATCTCATCAATGCGCTATCCAACGTATCTGGTCTATTGGTAGCAGCAATAACAATAACATTAGTTCCCTGTTCAAATCCATCCATCTCAGTCAGGATTTGGTTGAGCGTTTGTTCCTGTTCTTGATGTCCGCCGGTATAGCCTGAACCTCTTTTCTTTCCTATCGTATCGATCTCGTCGATGAAGATGATACTGGGTGAAGCAGTCTTCGCTTTCTTGAAGAGATCTCTTACTTTTGCCGCTCCCATTCCTACGAGCATTTCCATAAATTCTGAACCAGATGCAGAGAAAAAGGGGACATTTGCTTCGCCTGCAACAGCTCTCGCTAGCAAGGTTTTTCCGCTTCCTGGAGGGCCGTACAAGAGGACTCACTTTGGAATCTTAGCGCCGACATCCTGATATTTCTTTCCGTTTTTTAGAAAGTCTACTATTTCGATAAGTTCGTCTTTCGCTTCGTCCATCCCTGCGACATCTTTGAACTTGGTTTTGACATCTGTCTTCGTCCTTAAGATACCTGCCTTTGCACCAAAAGGGAGTCAGCCTCACTTTGGTCAGAAAAACTTAAACGCAAGCACCAAGACCAAGATGAAAAATATTAGTGGCAATATTTGTTCCATGAAGACCGTACTAAGTACTGAATCTTTTTCGTATATTATCGTGACGGGGATTGATCCGTTGGGGTCTATGCCAAGATCTATAAGAGCAGTCTCAGGCTGTTTATTGGTTGTGTATATTTTATAGAGCTTATCGATTTTTACACCAAAGATGTTTGTCTGTTCACCAGTCATAGCAATCTCTTGATATCATTGCAATTTTACGACATCTTTGAGTTCTATTTTCTCGAACGCTCACTCTTTATAAAGTTTCAAAAAAGTATTTAGATCTACTTCTTCTATAGTCGATTTTACGACTTCAGAAGCTCAAGGGATTCATGTTGATCATGAACTAGCTCATTGTAACGGACTATTTTTCAAAAATCGTAATCAGGTGGTAATCAACAACGCAGCTACTAAGAAGAATCATATACCTTTTCTCATAGGATACAGAAGTAATTAAAGGAAGTATAGTTATGGAAAGCCACTATAGACAAACAACTAAACAATGCAAACCTATTAACTCTTGCAATACAAAATGCTATAGGTATAAATGCACAAATGCATAGATCACCGAGCATGCTCTTTAGTATCTAATCATAGGCACATGAGTATGAAAATTAACTTGGGAAATTTGTTGTTTTTTGATATAGAATGCGTCCCTCAACAGCCTAGTTTCTATGATCTAGACGATGGGATGAAAGCATTGTGGGAGAAGAAAATCAGCAGTGCTCGAAGGCATACCGGTGATACAGAAGAGGTAAAGGTTGATGATACCTACGAAAACCGTAGTGGAATCTATGCAGAATTTGGAAAGATAATAGTTATTTCAGCTGGATATTTTGCAAAAACGGCAGATTGATCTCGTCAATTCCACATTAAGTCGTTCGCATGAGACGATGAACGTAAAGTTATCAGTTGATTCTTCGAGTTACTCAATACGCAGTTTGATAAAACCTTCCACCTCTTATGTGGTCACAACATAAAAGAGTTCGATATACCTTATATATGTAGAAGAGCGTTGGTCAATGAGTTGGATCTTCCTACGATCTTAGATCTCAATGGAAAGAAGCCATGGGAAGTAAATCATCTAGATACCTTAGAACTTTGGAAATTTGGTGATAGAAAGTCGTTTACTTCGTTGGATTTATTATGCAGAGTCATGGGTATCGAAACACCCAAAGACGATATCTCAGGAGAGCAGGTCTCTCGTGTGTATCGAGATGATAAAGATCTACCTAGAATTAAGAAGTATTGTGAAAAAGACGTGGTAGCTACTGCGAAACTCTTACTAAAGTTTACAAGAACGGAGGAACATATGGGCGAGATTGTTACAGACTAATTCTATTACTTACGTTTGCTTTACTTCCTTACCTGATAATAAGATGATACAATCGAATCAGTACGATGATCCTACGGATCCAGCAACGACACCAGAAGCACCAGCTACTGAACCAACTCCAACTCCAGAAATGCCAGCTACAGAACCAACACCAGAGGCAAATCCAGAACAAGAGGAGCAAGAAGCAATGTAAATTGCAATGAGTATTTTGGGATAACACATATCCCTTAGTTACCTATGTGAAAAGTCAATCAGCAATGATTGACTTTTTTTGTAAAACAAATATAGATAGTTCTCTTTGTGTCTCTTAATTCATCTAATGTTCGTTTCAAAAACAGTCAGTGAAGAAATTGTTATCCAATGAAAACCCTATAGTAACTTAAAAAAAGTTACAGATATTATTTTATCTCCTGCGCAGGCGTGAACGGGTTATCAGTTTGCTATTGCATGAGATCAAGTTCGTTATGACCTACAACATCTCTGGGGTATAAAAAAACGATGAGCGAGATTCAACACACTTACACTCCAACCAGATACAGACTTAGAAAATAAATGAACTCCCAAGTGACCACAACTGTATGTGGTAGAGCATTTGGTATCAGCACTTACTGCGGCAGGATTAAGCGATGTAAAAATTAATTTTGACGCGTGACACAAAAAATCTTTTTTTGTGCCTATAGTAGGTCCAGGTATAAAATGAATTGTAGATGCAATACGTGGTAAGACACAAGAACTTCTTACCTCTGCGCAAGATCACCAAATAGCAGAGATGAATATAGATATTTTTTCCAGTTGATGTCCACAAGAGTATACAAGCGGGATGTTTACTGTCACCATCGATCCTACAGTACAAGCGATATGCTACTCTTATACAGAAAATAACATTCATAGATCAATTACCTTATCACCACATACTGGCTATAGCGTCTGTATTGAAAGCGCGAGACAACGCGATGTAGTTGATCTTTTTGAAGAGCCCTTTACGGTGGAAGATGTTGATCAGTTGGATGATATTGATCTCTCAGCAAGACCAATGGCTAGAGTTGCCAACTTCAAAAGCAAAATTGCCCTTACGTTACTGAACGCATTGTGAGTGTGTAACGGTATTACTCAAGAGACCTATTTTTTCGCTAATCCATGAGATAACAGATCTCAAATAGTTAGTAAGATGTTTCCTAAGTTCAAAGCAGGACATCATGAACATCTCGCACATAGCGCTGTTTCTGATTTTCCATGAGAAAAACAAGCATTGTGTGCTTCGTTATGAGTCCAAGAGATGCATGCGAAAATAACCCTAAACAATACCAATCATATGTTCAGGGTGGCCGTATTGAAGCAGATTTTCAAAGATAAGATTTTGATCAAATAACTTCTCTTACGAGGTGAGGGGAAGTCCTATTTATAAAACCTATACCAAGTGTCAATATTCTTTGTTTGTTTATTTTATTGTCTGGGCGGTCACAGCCTCTTTTAGCCAAACTGCTAACTATTTGTTACCAGTGGCCCTTGACTTCTTACCTATCTAGTTTACAACCTTAAACGAAGCTAAATTTTTTATAACATATTTAATACATCCATGAAAACACGTTTATGATTTCTTATGTGAATCACGCTAACAGCTATGGCAGCAGTTAGTATTTTTTTACCTACAAAGACAGAAGCAACTTTTAATCAAAATGTTACTCTTTGTCACTGTGAGGGGATAACTTGTAACACACTAAACATATCGTTCATAGAATCATTGGGACATATTCATCATTCTCATGATTATTTAGGAGCATGTCACGAAGTAGCACCCGTATGTGGTGATGGAAAGGTAAATCAAGATAGTGAACAATGTGATGATGGTACAGGCGGATCACAAACATGTACACAAAACTGCCAATCGATTTCTGTAGTTGTACCTACTACTGCAAAAATCATTGCACAAAAAGTAGTATGTAATTATGAATTAGATCTTCCAAACTGGGGAGCTGGTGGTGCAGATATTACTAGTGGTACAGCTACTGATTGGGTAGCTACACATGATGGATGTCACTTAGCTTCAGACTGGGGATTTGAATTTGGCATGGGTTCTATCCCAGATGCTGGTGATACACTTATCGGCCCAGCAGGAGGAGGTTGGACAGGATTTGATGCTGGCTTAACTGACGGAACTGGAATGACTATGACTAATGTAACAATTGGACAGTATATAGCTATTGGTGTTCGTGAAGTACTACAAAATGGATATATTCCATTTAGCTACCAAGGGGCAGTCGATAATAGTAACAACGTAAGTGCAGAAATTTACTGTCACAACGACGTAGTCAATTATGATAACTTAGACTACGTATTAAATCCAGTAGCAGGGCAAACTTACTACTGTGTTGCATTTAATGCACTTACTGAAGAAGCACCATCATGTGGAGATGGTAAAGTAAGTGATGAGGAAGAATGTGATGGAGGCCCAAATTGTGATCAATGTGAATGTCCTGAAGGATATATAAGTGACGGAGAAAATGGGTGTAAAATAGAATGTGACCCAGAACTAGACTTAGTATACAACGGAGGATTTGAAAAACCTGCGCTATCTGCAGGAACTTGGAGTATTATACCAAGCGTTGCTGGAGGATGGACAGTAGAACAAGCTGGAACTAATACACCAGATGGATTAGAAATTCAAAATAGTCTTTGGACTCCTATTGAAGGTTCTCAATATGCAGAACTTGATGGAAATCTTTCAACACAAATTTCACAGATACTTACTACTGTTCCTGGACAGAACTACTCATTAAAATTTGCACTTTCTGCTCGTCCTTGAGTAGCTGTTAGTTCAAATGGAATTGAAGTATACCGGAATGGAGTATTAGTAGATCCTACATTTGTTCTTGATGGAAGCGCAAATAGTGGTACGGATTGGCATACATATTCATATCCTGTACTAGCAACAAGTTCTTCTAGTACCTTACTTATCAAGGATGCAGGAACTTCTGACACCGTTGGTATGTTTGTAGATAAGGTAAGTGTTATGTGTCCTGGATGAGCTACTGAACCATCATGCGGAAATGGTAAGATAGAAGGTAATGAAACATGTGATGATGGAAATAAAGTAGACGGAGATGGATGTAGCGCAAACTGTACTATTGAAACATGTACCCCTGGTCAACAACTTGTAACAAACGGAGGATTTGAAGACCCTACAGTAACAGATGCAAGCAATTGGGATATCTTCCCAAGTGGTGCAGGAGGATGGAATGTTTCATGGGTAGATCCTACAGGAGCTCCAGCGACAGCAAACCTTGAATTACAGAAAGGTATATGGACTCCATTTCAAGGAGCACAATACACAGAATTGGATAGTGATTGGAATGGTCATGTATGAGTAGACGCTGTTCCTGAAAATGGTTCAGTAGATATCTATCAAGATCTAACCACTGTATCATGAGCAACATATACATTATCATTTGAATTCTCTCCACGTCCTGGATCAGATGCAACTGATAATGCACTTAACGTCTACTGGAATGGAGTATTAGTAACTCCTACTATCAGTGCAGATGGAAGTGCAAATACAGATACAGCATGGGCTCATTATTTTTATAGCGTTATGGCTACTGGAGCAATTAGTCGCCTAACTCTTGAAGACGCAGGTAACCCAAATGCTATCGGAACATTTGTAGATAATGTAAGTGTTATGTGTCCTACAAAAGGAGGAGGTGAAGGACCTATATGTGGAAATGGAATGAAAGAAAGCGGTGAAGAATGTGATGATGGTAATATGAATAATGAAGATGATTGTTCGAATCAATGTGAAATTATAGGACACACCCCAAGTTGTGGTGATGGTATCAAACAAACTAACGAAGCATGTGACGATGGAAATAAAATCGATAGTGACTCTTGTACTAATGCATGTACGACTCCTACTTGTGGAGATGGAATTGCGCAACACTATACAGACGGTGATTCTTGATATGATGAGGATTGTGATGACGGTAATGCATATAACAACGACGGATGTTCTACAACTTGTGAACTTGATCAGGTATGTAGAGTACCAACCGATCATGAAAGTGAAGGATATCTAAAGGCTTATAAAACTTGTTTGTCAGGGATGTCAGAAGGGCAAGAATTCCTTTCTAAAGTTGCATTCGACTATATTAATGTCGATCAAACAAAATTAGATCAATGTATAATTGATATGTTCTGTGATGATGAATGTATTGATACCTATAGTCAGCAATATATTGTGTACGCATACGACAATAGTTTAACAAATACACCATTGATCACTTCACTCTACATTCAACCAGGCGATTATCTTACAGTTGCTACGGACTCTACTGATACGTGGGCTGCAGGTGTAGGAGATCGTACTGGCAACTCAGCAGGTTTAATAGCTGGTAACCCATATGGTGGAAATTATGGACTCTATGATAACGGTACTGCTCAGTTCCCATACGGAGCTTTAGTAGGACGTATCTACGGAACTAGCAATTACTTCCTATTCGGAACGTCGTATAATGCGGCTATGACTGACTCAGGATGGCTTGAACTTATGTATTGGGATAGTAACTATGAAGACAATTCTGATTACGTAACAGTAAATGTAGATCTAGAAAAAGCAGTAACCTGTGGAGGAGAATCAGTATGTGGAAATGGAGTCGTAGACGCTGGAGAAGCATGTGATGATGGAAATGCTGTAAATAACGACAGCTGCAGAAATAATTGTACTGAACCAAGTGGTGGTGGAGGACAATCTTGTACAGTAAACTGTGGAGGAAGTAGTGGTGGTGATGGTGATGGAAATAACACTCCAGGTGAACTTCTTAGAACAGGAGGTGATGGTGATGGGGATACTAATGAACCAACACATGATCCAGTAACTTCTACGCCATTAGTATTTGGTCCACAAAGCTCTGTTGCATTACAACTTCCTGCTATGCTAGCAGCTACAGGAGCTACAGCTACTCAATCTACTACTATGTGGATGGTGTTGTTTGTACTTAGTTGTCTTGGTCTTGGGGCTCTTGCTTCTAGCAAGTTTACCTCTAAGCAAAAATAGATTAAAA
>JBBQVK010000003.1:0-59692 GCA_038211735.1 Candidatus Absconditabacterales bacterium
AATATTTCTATTGTAAGATGAGAATATAGAATAAACGGTGGAGCGCGAAGAGCTGCTGGGTGAATAATTAATGACTGACAACTCATAGAAATTAGAATGACTTCTTCTGTAAATTATGCTACGGAAACAAATTGAGAACTAACAATATGAACAGAACACTCTCATTTCTCCTCAAAAACCAAAGTTGCTAATGCACCTAAATTTGTTTTTCCACCAGTTGTAAATGCAAATTTTTGAGAATTTGTAGAATCAGATCAAGTTACTATGACAGGAATATCTTGAACTGATACTGTTAGAATTTCATGAGGAGAGTATAGGATAAATGGGGGCGCGTGGGATAGGGCAGTTACCAATATTGTTAATTGAGATGTGATCCAGGTAAGGGTAATGTCTGCACTAACCGTTAAATCCGAAAGGCATACAACGATTAGTATAGGTAGTACAAGCGAGAAATTTTCAGTTAAAACAGCCGATAAAGTTGCAGATATTTCTGAGACGCCTACAAAATTTGAATTCCATCCAAGATCAAGCGCACCATTAGGAACATTTATTGAGTCTAACGAAGTAGTTATTGCTGG
The DNA here is from genome assembly GCA_038211735.1 of Candidatus Absconditabacterales bacterium. Lineage (GTDB taxonomy): Bacteria > Patescibacteriota > Gracilibacteria > Absconditabacterales > Absconditicoccaceae > JBBQVK01. The sequence continues at coordinate 579 of JBBQVK010000003.1, forward strand.
ACTCGCAGCAGCAGCAGCTTTATCCATAGCAAATTGACAATATAGGGTAAATGGTGGCGCATGGGCCAATACTCCACGCACAGTAAATAATTGAGACAGAGTAGTCGTTAGAACAAGATCATCTAACTTACATAATACAGAAACGAAAACCAAACTTCTTGTTTGAGGTTTGGATGCAGAGCATACAGTAAAAACCCTAGACGCACTATGAGTTCCCCACATAACTAATCCAATGCAAACTGTTCATCCAATCCAACAGAATTTCAATATTGCGGGTACGGTACAGGATACAAATGTACGCGCTATAACTATTTCTAAATGATGAGCTGTGTTACAAACGATTCCTCTTGTAGGAGGTAGATTTACTACAACGCTTCCTCGTTCTGTTTTGGAAGAAGGGAAAACAAATGATTTCACCATTCAATCAATAGATGCGAGTGGAGCGTCCATGACAAATGCAATTGCGCACGCACAAGTAATGTGTGAAGTTGCTGCAGGACGTTTGACGATAACAAAACCAGCATCGTGAGCGACCATAGATTGAGATAAAAATGGTGCCAAAGTCGAATTTGAAGGAGGGAAAACTGATAATGGAGCAAGAGTTCAAGTAAGTACGTGATCTAGTTTTATGGGATTTGGTAAATGAAAAATTAAAGAGTGTTCTATAGAAAAAAATAAACGAACACGAAATACAGAATGACTTACACATGGTAAACATACATACAACTTTAGAGAAGTTACTGCCGATGGAAGAGAAGGTCCGCGGGCATCAGTAAGTTTTAATGTAAACGTTCCTAAAGAGGTAAGGGAAGGGAAAGGTATCGGAGGTTGGTTGAAAAATCTCTTCGGTGGTAAGGATTCCGCAAAAGCTGGAGCTGGTAGTGGAGCAGCGGGCACAGGAACTGCTGCTGGAGCTGGATCTGCAGGAGGTACCGGCGGAAGTGCAGGTGGGAAAGGCAAAGGATGGTCACTTGGAGGTCGGTTTAATGGAATTATAGGAGGTGATTACTTCGCTCCTACGCTCAATAAAGCAACAAAAGACCTTGGGAAACGAGTAGATGACTATCCAGGAGGTGATAAAATATTTAAAGAAACGACTAAGAAGTAAGGCCTAAAATACCAAGAAGGACCCAGAAGGGCGCAGATCACTAGGAATAGCCCAAAATAGTACAGAATTCCGATTTTCAATAAATATATCTATATTTTCAAAAAGTCTCATGTTTTTTGCGTTTTTCGCGATTCCACATATAATATATTATAAATTTTATTTGTAGGTACATAGATGGCTTGAGAGAGTAATATCGATAAGTCAGCTTCACTTGAAAATAAGGGCATTCTCCAACAAAAGGAGGAACTAATTACTGTTTCCAAGAAAGAAGTAATAGCTCATAAAAAAGAAGTTGAAATAACGCTTCCGGATACATATGAAATGTTACTTATCAAAGCAAATACTTTTAAGGGGACTCAACGTGAAGTGAGTATTCTTGACGTAGAAATAGGCCTAGCTATCGATAGATTGATTGATGACATAGCAGTAGAAAAAGGTAAAACTCCCATTGATCAAGTGAAGATTGATAATCTTAAATTGATGCGGGAGAAACTGACTGTAGCGAAAGTTGATCTTCCAGGACTTTTTGTGAAAAATCTAATTGCAACAATAGATAAAAATAAAAATACACCAGCACCAAATGAGATCAAGCAACTTATTCAAGATATTGATTTTGCATTAGCTGAAGTAAATACAAGACTCAGCAACCCATCCATTACTCCACAAGAGAAGAGCATTCTGGAAGGGCAAGAAAAGACGCTCAATGCAGCAAAGGATAAGCTTTGAGCAAGAGAAGATAATCAGGAATTAAATGATGCAATTGCAAAATATGTTTCAACGTATGAGAGCATTCGCAAAGATATTGGGACACAGAATCTTGATCAGTTGAATAGCGTAAAAACCATTGTAGGAGAAGTTATTACAAAAATGGAAACTACGTATCTGCTTTCAAAAGGCGCAGCTGGATACATATCTGGTTTGCAATTAGATCCCGATGTGATTAGATCGCTTCTCACTCAAGCAAATAAGTTTGACTCGCTCAGTAAAGAGTTAGATGACAGAATTTTACTAGAAACGTATCTACAGACTTATAGAGGTATCCAAGATACTATAAAAAGGACAGAATTAGAAAAAAATGCTGGTTGGAAAAAAGAGATAAAAAAACTTACTGAACAGTCACAATTATTAGGATTTGATATCGATAACGTAGTTACAAAACTAAAAGAATATAAAGACATCGATCCTGCTACAATTAAACTTCGTGATGTAGTAATTACAAACACCGTACCAAATACCGTGGTAGTCTCTGCAGTGAATAATCCTGCTAATGCATCAAGAAGTATACCCAAGAATTCCTCAAACAATGCACCGATCAGTGCACCAACGCTTAACAATACTGCGTCAGTGGTAGATCTTATAGATATGTCTGATCTTGGAATCAAGGTAGATGATGCATTCATGAAACAAGTATTGGATATGTATAGAGGAGGAGCGCTAGTTAATATAGATGGGCTAAACGCAAATCAAAGAAAGTATTTGCAAGTATATCATCAACGTGTTACAGAACATATCACTGGAGTAAAAAATGAAAGTGAAGCAGACTTCCTTAAGTGGTTTGTAAAAGAAGATTCTAAGTTTAATACTAAAGACCTTGGTAGTATTTCTGACTTCAGAGATCTTGCAAAAAACATCAAAGCAGAATCTAAAGAAATGAATAAAAAGAGTAAATACTTGATGGAAGCATTTCCTCATTTGATGGCGTATGCTTGTGCAAGACAGTTCAATGTTTCAGGACTTGAATCTTTCGATGCCATATTGAGAAATGGTCCAGCATTGGATCATAATCATACCGCTCCTGCACTTCGTACAGGTACAGATATATGGTGAGCTCCATGCAATCTTTGACTTGTTGCAGAACAGTGGTTTGGCCCAGGATGGAGAGAGTGTGTGTCTAATATGAAACTTCCAGCATATTGCTGTGTAGGACAAAGAGGAAGAGTATTCTCTACGTTCTTTCCGCCTGAGATGTGGTATCCTATGGATATTCCAGGGACCAATGCACACAAGAAACCTGAAATAGTAGGTGATGCGTTTATCTCTAAAACAGCAAACGGGACTTGGGAAATAGTTGGTAATATGAGTAATGATGCATTGATTGCATTATATCTTTCGGAATATAACTCTAAGGTACTGTCTTCTAACCCAGAAACTAAAAATCTAGATATCACAAATCCAAAAATTGCTCATCAAATAACTCAACGTTGGTTTGCACCTGGAAGTTATGGAGTAGATGTGATTGGTGATTTGATGCGTAGATGAAAAACCCTTGATGAAGCTCAAGCAATTGGAGATAAAATTTTGACAGACGCACTACGTTATGATGACGATCTAGTCTATCAAATACGTGATGCTTATAGTAAGCAGACTGACTTCTATTGGGCGGTAATTGAAAGAAAAACAGGGCAGAGAGTAACCGATAGAGATGTTTCTAAGATCCCAGAAGATCAAAGATATCGCATGCTTTCTCGTGCTGCCGTTGAAGGATTCAGAATGTGATTTGGTGGCGGGATTGATATGAAACCAGTTATTGAAGATAGATTGTCAAGCGTATACGGCGGTTCATGGGGATATAAATGAGAGCTGATTACCAATAGTAACGAAGTAGTAGGGCAAGATATTGCCAGGCTTATCGACGGGCAAAGAAAAGGATCAGCTATAGAGGGTAGAACGATGAGGGATTTTTGATCACTAGATCAAATCGTCGATCAGGTTCAAACACATTGAGTTTTTGATGCTGCAGGAAATGCTATCACAACTTGATTACAACAGTTGCCATGGATGCGCCCAGAGAATGCAAAAAGAATCTGAGGTACGTTAGCAACGGTAGGTAAAATAGCTGCAGTAATATTTGTAGCCAAAGGACTCTTAGGGCGGATTGGAAAATGATCAGAGTTCTGGGGGAAACTCTGGAGGGTCGGTGCTGTAGGAGCAGGAATTGCACTCTTTGGCAAAGATCTCTATGCATTGGGATTTGGTGGGAAGTGAGGGATGATAGCTGATGCTATGCATCACTACCTAGATAAATCTGATGACTATGATAATCGTAACCTATCTGCACAAGAGATGTTAGGATTTTCCTTCTGAAACCTCACTATCAATGAACTATTGAGTAACCTCCAAGTAAATAAACAATCTGGTCAGTTTGAATTTAAACCTGAAATTCAAGCAAGCTTTGCAGCGATGTGACTTGCTAAAGAACAAACCGAGTTACTTAATTCACTTCTTGGAAGTGGAAAATCAGGTTTAAATCAAATGGTTCATGAATGATTGAGAGAGTCAGATATTAGACCTGATAATATGGATGCAGTGAAGGCTATGTATGGTACAGTCAAACTCAAAGATTATATTGCGCAAAAAGTTTTATTTTCAAATTATAAAAAAAGTATAGCGAACGCGCTTGGAGTAGATGCAGATGATCCAAGAGTAGATGATGTTGAAAAGATTTATGGGCCTCTCAATGAGACAGAAAGGACATTGCTCTTAGAAAGAGTTACTTCTCTAGAGTGATTAACAAAACAATATAGTGGAAGTAAAGTACTTCTATTCGATCATTTATTCCACGCAAAAAGAGGAATTGTTGAAGCTCAACTAGGTGATCCTGCAGAAGTTACAAAACTTGAAACTTGATTCCAAAATAACACAGCAATAAATGCGTTGAGAGACGCTTATTTGCTAGGTAATGCGCCATTTGATAGGACTAAGACGATAGCTGAAAATAATGCAGTCTATGAATCTGAGATGAAAAATATTTTCTGAGATTCACCGTATTATGACATATTGATAGGAGCAAAAGATGGAGTAACACAGATAGAAACATTATTTACAGATCCAGCGCATCCAGATACAAAGACTGTGATGGGATTGGAAGATAAAACATGGTTTGTGAATAGAACAGATACTTCACTTGATCCGTCTCAAAGATATACAGAAGCTATAATGGATCTGTGAAATAAAGAAAGAATCATGATCGGAGTAGAGCCTACTGCTGTAGGAAGCACAACTAATGCATTGGTTATGCGAACTCCACAAGCTGATGGAAGTCGAGCAAAATGGAGATTAAGATCTCTAGGCGATAGATCAGATATTAGTGGTGTGGGTCGAGGAACAAATACAACTACAGGCGCTGAAGAGTTTACTATTAGAGCGAATAACGGTACTTCCTATGAAGACTATGGAATGTTTAACCCAAACCTTATGAAGAGTATAGCTCATAATATTAAGGCGAACACTCCTTCATTTGAGCTTTCTGATAATGATTATGCAACTGGTGTATCTCCAAGCAAGAAAGACGTTGTAACGCTAGAAAGAGTCTCTGGAGAGGACAGAAGATAAGCTAAACAAAAACCATAATAAAAATACCTAAAGACCGCATATTATGCGGTCTTTTTCAGCACTCAGCCTATTGATGTGCTATTGACATATTTACATAAATAAGTATACATTGTGTATCTAGTGGTAATTAACATACAGCAAATGGGAAACAAATTAGACTCCCGCGAATTTGACCGTCGCAAAGAAAACTTTTATAGAAAAAGAGTTGTCTTTATGCGACAGTCGCCAACTACACGTGATCAACAGATTGAAAATTGGTATACAATATTTAACCAAAAAATTCGACCTGAAGATTACAACGTATTAAAGAATTTGCAAGAAATGATTGGTGTTATAACATCGAAAGATGTGATTCTTCAGATCGGTTTCCAAATAGGAGATCTTACTGGACAATCAAACCCATTACTTTTTGCAGAAAACCTACAGTCAGCAGTTCGGGGGAAAGAATTCCTCGCGAATACATTCGAGAAAATAAATTATTCTAACGCACTCAAGTCCGAAAAACCTAACGCAGACACGAGTGAAAATCTAAAAAGAAATGAGTATTCCAACTAACACTGGTCAGAGGTTGACCATAAACAACCTCAAACACAGATCGATCGAAAACTTGGTTAAAGAGGAGCCGTTTGTTGACATGGAAAAACCCAACTGGGTTTCCAGCAGCGCTGTATCCAAAGGAGTTCTTGTATTCCTGGGGATTCTTTACACCATGACGGCCCTCTTCATTTTGAAAGTCTCCTTTATCGGAGCTTCTTTTAAATATGGTGTGTCAATTGCTTTCGTAGTAGGGTTCTTTACTATGGCTGCAATTGCTATGGTGTGGTTCGTTATTGCAAAGCACCGTACCATTCCAAAAGTATGGAAGCTTGGAATTATGGTATTCGAAGTGCTCATTATGAGCTTCGATGTCTATGTTTCTGCTTCCGGCTGGAATCTAGGAAGAGTGATGACGCTAGCCGAAAATAAGGCGTACGAGCGTCGTGATGCTTATAATAGTTACTATGACCAAGGGAAAGCGGTGTATTCAGGAATTGAAAACCTGAAAGCTCAAGCAGGGAAAATTGCACAGGATGAGAATAAACAGAACGGAGGAAAAGGGAAAATCTGTCGTATTGCAAGCACGATTGATACGATGCTTTCTACTGTGAATTTTTCTCGCGATGTAATAGCTCCTGAAGTGCCAGTCTTTACAAAGGCATACACGCTGAAAGATTTGAATGTGTCGTTAACACAATATTCCGATCTTTTCCGTTCCGAAGAAAACCTTATCAAGGCGGACTTAGGAAATGCTGTTGGGACACTCGAAGCTCAAAAAAGTTTGGCACTTGAAGAAACTGAACTCAATGAATTCCAGCGAGCTAGTGTGAGGTATCTTGATAAAATGCTTACTACATCAATTGATGATGCAAAAGAAGTGGCTGCTATCCAAATTCCTTCACCGCAAATCAGTAGCGCAGAACTAAATGCCGCATCGAAAGACGGTATAATTATGCGTATGATTGCTGGATCTGGCTTGTTGTTCTTCTTGGGCTTGATTGCTTACCTTACTTGGCAGAGGAAACGCAAGAGAGGTGCAGAAGATCCATATGGATGGTTTGAACGAACGTTGTTAGTTTACTATCTTCGGGGGTTTAATATCCCTTTAGGATACACTGATGCAGAGTTTACATCCATACAGCTAGGATCGGTCGATGATGACCTAATCGAGCTCTTAAATAACGATACACCATTACGAACACGTCTTCAAACATCTGGATTGACTTATAGAGACCTTCGTGTTTATTATGAGCAACTCGGACATACGTGCTTTATTCGCGCGTTCTCAGGAACTGGTGGCTGGACAACGCGTCGTCAGATTGATGATCTCATACGCGATCAAGAGTACGGACCTATGGCACGACATATTATCCAGACGTTGACGTTCAATCAGTTCACTGAAGCCAGAGCATTTCGTCCTGATGGAGGCGTAGCCGACATCATCTCGCGTTCTGAGTTGAGTGCGGGTTGGTACAATGCCATCATTGCTCGTACGAAAAATAAATTTGCAGACAATAGCCAAAGGCAGGCCTTTGTAGATAAATTTATGAGCGAGGGGAGAGAAGACGACGACTTCTACAGAAAACTGATTCAATGTATTGATGCATTCAATGCTTCACAGCTGAATACGTTGTCTCCACAATTTGTGGATGCATTGATACCTGCAGTTTCTGTCGACACGTTAACGATATTTGATACAGTGGACGCAGCTTCCTTTCTTCTTTACCAGAATCAGTGGACATCTGCTGATAGCATGGTGCTGCAGGATATGATAGCGAGAGGTAGTTTCACTACTTTAGCTTCATTGATCGAACATTGCCTTCGGATTAGCCCAAGGCTATGGAGTGACATAAAGCGTGAGTGGAAGGATGCAATCCGCCTCGCTGGACGTACAGTGGTGCCGGTAAATACCATAGTGGTTAGAGACCTAACGAGGACGACCGATGAGGCCGTTATTCGAACAGGGTTAAAAGCTGTTTTCACAGTATAAACCCAGCAATTACCTACTAGATAAAGAAGCGATCACCGATTCGGTGATCGCTTTTTCGTATATTGGAAAGTGTAAATGTATTGACAAACATTGAAAAATAGATATATATATATATATATATATATATATATTCCTTTGGTCATTCACAGCTATTCTATTCGTATTAAAGGGCTTTTGCGCAACATCACTCATAATTAAAATAACCCTGACTCCTTAAAAAATAAGGAGTCTACAAAAGATAACTTCAGTTATGACAAAAACAAATAAGTTCATCGTCTTTACCTGCACCGTTGTTGCTCTGGTGATCGCAATTATGGCACTTAGCCATGTGTTCCCAGGATTTGGTTTATGGTTGGAAATGAATCCTACCATTACAATTCTTGCTATAATAGCGATATTAGGAATATTTGGATATTTCCTTTTCCGCGAAAAAAGAGTTGTTACAACACCGCCTGCAGCAAGTGCTACTGGAACACCGCCAGCACCTACACCTTCACCAGCACGTCGTTCTTTCCCATTAAGTAGGTGGGGGATTGCGGCAATTGTTGCCTATGTGGGATTGGTGATTTGGATTCTTGTTGATGACAGGATTCCGGATTATATAATCCTTCATCTTACTACATTGTTTTTGATGGCACGCTTCCTTGCAAGACCTGGACTTACTTTTACTGCAGAGATGGTTCGTCTCTTTGTAGGAGTTGGTTTACTATTGCTTGGAGTGATAGCAGTGTTCATCAAGACAATTAATCTCGATCCCGAGTGGTTGTGGGGATTCATTACAGGAGGTATTCCATTCTTGGTTATGCTTCTGTTGGTAATGACTTCTACTATCAGCCTCGCTGGGTTACGCTACACGTCAGTAATAGTTGAAGCTACGGTGTGCTTTGCGTTTGTTTACCTTGTAGCTGCGTTACTGCATGCTGAGATAGATGATCGTCTTGCATATTCTTTGTTCTTAACACCAGTACTGTTTGGAATTAGTCCGCTATTTCCATCAGTATCGGTAACTACTGCACAGAGAGTTTGGTTGGTGGTTTTGGGATTAGGACTCGCAATCTTATACACGATTATTGTGTTCGGACTGCCTAAAATGAACATCCCAGCACCTTCAGGACTTACCTGGAAGTTAGTCTTACTGACAGTAATATTTCTTGGCTTAACACTACTTGCTGAAAAGTATCCTCGTTTAAACTTTGTTACCAGGATCATTGTGCTCGCATTATTAAGCGTATTGATGTTCCCTGAAGTAATGGTTTATATCCGACGCCTTTTCAGTTGGTTACCATTCTTGATAGCACTCGGACTTACCGTGTGGGTTATGACAAGAGATGAGATACCAATGTGGGCGAAATATATTCTGTCTGCATTTATATTCTTATTCTTCTGTTGGGATTACTTCAAGGATGTCGTTCATTGGTTTCAAAACCAATTCAATCCGATCGATCTCTCCAGTAATGGATGGTGGATCGGAGCAATACTATTAGCAGTTGCTATAGGCGTGCTTACGTGGATTGCATTCAAGAACCGATGGCTGAGTTTGGTCTTGGTCGTTGCAGCATTGGCTGTATATGTCCTTGCAACCGATAGAGAGCCAAGCACTTCGCATGGTAACTCAGTCGGTGACTCTACTTCATCACCAGCTGGAAACTCACCGGCGCCAACCAAGAAAGAGCCGGAAGGCCAAAGTATCTGGGATAAATACCCAGGGAAACCCGTTGACGATTCGTCAACGATACACGAATAGGGCTGTAAATTTAGACCATATGTTTGGGCCCTCGGTGAATGTACCGAGGGTTTTTCTTTACTTAAAAAAACAGAAATTACACAACATCTGCTTTTAAAATTTATTTCCTGTTGAGAAATTTATCTTATTGATCTTAACTGGAGTCCGTCATCGTCTTTGGTAAGTGCGCGATACATAGCTATATCTTTTTTTGCGTATTCACATCATGATTTTACTTCTTCAAGTCGAGCTCTCAATAATACAATTTGCGAAGAGAGCTGGTTGGTTTCGCGTTTTACATAGTATTGTACGGTCCCAGAAAGTATACTTCAAACATCAAATTTCTGATTTTTTAAGATCAAGTCTTGTAAAAGATCGATGTATTCAACAACGCGATAATCCTTGATTTGATTGATTCATTTGATAGGTTTTTTGCGGTGATCGATAGTGTCTTGTCGCGCTTCAATTTCGGAAATCTCTTGTGAAAGCTGGTTTATCTCTTCGACCAAAGGGTTTATAACCTGTAGCTGTTCGTTGATCTCGTCGTGCGATGCAAATGTTCTCTGAGATAAGAACGTAGAAAGTCCGTCGATGACTTTTGATAAAATTCCTTTGTGATTTTGTTGTCTTCGATTCTCTACCAGTAAATCTGCACCCTCCGCAACTAATCACACCGTGGCTTTTTTATTAGAAGAGTTTACGCTATTTTGTAACTGTGGTAAAATTATTTCAACTTGCGCGATATTTCTAAGTATACGATTTATAACTCATTCAAGACGATCTACTTCATGTACATCCAATAGTACAATAGAGGGGAGTATGTCTTGTAATTTAATTATCTCTTGCAACAAAGTTTCTTTATCGAGTTGTACGTATGCTTCTTGTTGGTTTAAAATTCTAATTTCTTGATTTTTTAAATCGATCTCATGCTCTTGTCTGTATGCTTTGCTTAACATTCGTGCAGGAAGCAATCTTTCAGTGAGCGTTTGTTTGACTGCCACCGCCGTCTGTTCGGTTTGAATTTCAGCAAGTGAATCCGTATCAAGACGCTCAAAAAGCTCCCTTTTTTCGATATAATTCTTATAAGTTTGTTGTAAATCGCTCATAAATTTGCCTATTTAGACGTAAAAAACGCGTACTATATAATACATTAAGTATCTAAAAATGTCAATACTATTTGTTGCGGTAATTAAGCAGTAATTGTAACTAATTCGTAGCATCAATATACTTAAATTGTCGATATTTTAGCGCTTTTATAGAGGTTTATGGAAGAGATAGTGCGAGCGAAAGACGCAAGAGATTCTTCTCAAAGCAACGTCAAAAAAAATAACGAATATATACCTACTTCGCAAGAGATAAACGAAGCAATTTCAACGGCTGAAAAAAAGATTCTTCTGAATTTACAAAATAATGAAAGAGCAAGTGGGGTAGATCCGCGTGTTGAGGTTGTATGATCTACACAACGCTTTACGGCACAATTTTTCGATAATACGCAAAGTATCCTTGTGTTAAACTCTAATACAGGGGAAAAAGTTTCTGTAAATCTTCGTAGCAAATTTCCAGATATTTATACAGTTGGAGCGAGTATAGAAACGATTATGTATATCTGAGGAAAGAAATCGCTTTGCTCAATTCGTAATGAAGGTGGCATACTTCATATCAAATTAGACTTTGTATCGACTGAAATCTCTCATCGTACCACGCTTGGCTATATTGAAAGAGTACAGAATATGGGCTCTATAGGACTAAAGATCGATTGAGAACCTGTCACTAGCTATACAAAGAAAGTTTATTGAATCCCAGAGAATCCGTCATTTGATAAAAACATCCCTTCAAGTCGAGAGTTTTCTTTTGAGGAAGATGATGGGCTATTTTATCTTGTAGGAGTAGATGAAGGGACCGCTTGGCTTGATAAAAATTTGGTCATGATCAATCCACACGATATGAAACTCAATCAATGGTATCCTGTCAAAGATCTTAAGTACAATCTACCGCTTCAAATAAGACTGCAGTTAGATAACAAATGAGCGCTCGCACTCCACGTTTGGCCATCGGATGAGATGATTCAAAAATATTTTCCAAAATCTACAGAAGTAAATAAACCTTCTTCACAGAAGCCTTGATCTACTGAGAAGCCTGGTACTAATACGACACCAACAAAAACCCCGCCTGAGAAAACGCAACCTGAAAAACCTACTAATCCTATAGTTCCTCCTGTAACACCTAGAACTCCTGAAGTACCTAAAGATAAAAACAAAACCGAAGAAAACAAAACCGAAGAAAACAATGCGCCGCTTCCCTGACCTGAGTTACGCACCTTGATGACAGAAAAATTGGATATTGGTAATGAAGCAAGAATTTCTTTTGAAGGGAGAGAGTGAAAATTATTTTACAAACGTGTGAGAGGGATACCCGATGATCGACAAGATAGAGTAGTGGTAGTATATAGAAACGGCGCCTTCTCGATTCGGGTAGAGCAAAAGTATTTATGGTGAGCATTACCATACAAGTGAAACATATGATCATTTTCTACAGCGCAACTATCACAATGAAATCAAGATGTTGTATATTGATGAAAAGTTAAGATTTGATGACTCGTAACTGCGAAGCGAGAGGGAGACGCACTTCGTATACATCGATGAACTGTTGAGAGTAACTATATTGATAGCTCTGTTGAAAGTTTTTGAAATTGGATACTGCCGTTTGATATCAATGCGCCCATTAGAACAATTTCTGGTCACTTTCATGAACAAAGAGAGACTCATTTACATGAGTGAGTGGATATTAGCATGCCAGAATGACAATCGCTGTATGCAGCGTGATCTGGTACTGTTGTAGAATCTTATGTTAGTAGCTCCTTCGGTGATGTAATTACTATAGACCATGGCAATTGACTCAAAACACGCTATGCGCATCTTCAGTATAGATCTGTCAATGAAGGACAAAGAGTTATTTGATGACAACAAATAGGAATCTCTGGTAATACTGGTGAAAGCACAGGGGCGCATCTCCATCTCGAGGTAATAAAAAACTGAACACCTGTCAATCCAGCTCGCTACTTTGATTTTACCAAACGAGATAAAAATAACGAACTCAATGGAGTAAGACCAGAAAGGAAAAATACTTGATCTACCCAAACGTGAGCTGCGTCTTTTTATAATAGCATATGAGCAAAAACAGCTTCAGGAGAGTTATATGATTCAAGAGAGCTAACTGCTGCTCATCCTACCTTACCGTTTGGTACAAAAGTTAAAGTGAGCAGAATAGATGATCCAAATAAATCAGTAGTGGTGCGTATCAATGATCGCGGTCCTTACGTGCCGTGACGCATAATCGATCTTTCAGTAGCTGCCGCAGAAAAGATTGGAATAGCAAAAGAAGGAAAGGCAACGGAGTGAACTGCTCAAGTAAAAATAGAAGTGGTACAGTAAATCATCTTGTTTGAGCTGAAAAACCGCCCCTCATTGCTGATCGTGGATTTGACAGAATGAGGGTTGAAGGGTATAATTAGGTATTGAATTCTTGTGTTTTACATTAAGTCATTAAATGGTTAATCCAGAACTCCCGAAAGATCATCAGCAGGTTGATGACCAACTAAGTAAAGAAATTATTGCGATCTCAAATAAAATTGAGGATCATCTTAGTGATTTGGAAAATATAATCAAAAACGGTGAGGCCGATAATGAAATTTCAGGGAAACATAAAGAACTGGAGAGCGAAGTAAATGCTCTCTTAGCAAAAGTAACCGATGAGTACGTACTAACTGATGAAGCAAGAATTGCAATGCATGGACTGCAAGAACGCGTACAACTTTCACAGGAATCCGCAAAAGATGCAAAAGAAAAAACTTTTGAAAATAGTACGATAGCGGGTAAAGTTCAAATACTTACTGAAAAGTGGAAATTACCTGCTGCACTCACATTATGAATTGGTAAGGCTGTTCGAGAAGTAGGACATGAAGTTTCGAGTAGAAAGTGATTTTGGAACAAAACTTGGTGATTGATAAAAGGAATCTTTTCCGGACTAGTATGGTGAGGTATAACGTATCTATGAGCAACGGCAGCAGGATATGTTGCATGATTGATTGATGGTCTAGATCCTCGTAATCGAGCAAAAAAAGCAAAAAATGACGTCAAAGGTTGGCGAAATAATCTATTCCGCAAAACTTGAGAGCGTTATGATCCAAAAAACCAAGAAGTTCAAGATGTAAGAAATGATTCCGATCCAGAAACGCCATGATTTGAATGACCAGAGATGTGGATGGACGATTTAAATCGCCCTATTTTCTGACGAAAAGATTGACGCACAGAGCTAGCAGTACTTCCTGATGATATACAACTGCCTTGAGTGTATATGAAAGACCAGGTTGATGCGATTTATGGCGATCCTGCTTTTAGTGATAAGTATTTGCTTTTCACTACCTCTGTAAATATGCGAACCCAAGCAGCTCGCGCAAAAGATCAAAGCGGAGGGATCTTCTCTACCAAAGATAGCGAAATAGGTAGTATTCAATTGATCGAACAAGAACTACTAAATATACAGAAACAAGTTCAGTCTGGGGCAGATAAATGAGTAGTTAATACAAGCATCTCTAAAACCATGAATCATATTAGTGATTTTGAGATAAAACAAAAAAGTGTGATCTGAGAGGAGCGATGAAAAGTAGTGCTTCCTACTATCAACGAGTATTCAACAACAGTTACAACAAGAGATGCAGATTATGAAAATGCGCAACTGAAAATGTACGATTGATTTAGAAAAACATGAGGAGTCACACAAGGAAATAGTGAGGTAGTAAAAAGACATCTTTATGAAGACCTGCTCCATAGAGCAAAATATGAAAAATTGGACGATCTTTTTGATGGAGAAACTGGAGAGAAGATATTTGATGCTCTTTGAAAAATAAGCCCAGAAAGCAAGTCTGATGAAGAATTATCATCTCTCGTTGGTAAACATTTATTGGACTCTGGATTCTTAGAGAATCCCGGTGAAGGCAAATCGTGATTAAGTGAGTCTGTGATCTCAGAGATTACCAAAAGCATAATTACTACATACCATAAATCTAAAGAAAATGTTAATAATAATACTGCAGAGTTTAAAAAATATTTCACAAGAGCATACGGATTTGAAATTGAAACAGACACAAAACAACAACAGAAAATGATTACAGCTTATGAACAAATGTATAGTGTTGAAGTATTGGAGCAGTATGCACAACAAAAATGATTAACTTATAACAAAGAAAATAAACGGCAGGTAGTATGGGGGTTCGCATGGGACATGGTCAAAGAAAATGCCATACATGGAGCTGTACTTTCAGCATATCAAGATACATTTTTTGATTCATACCTTCCTACCCAAAGCGAGAGGTCACGCGCATTACGTTCTCCTGTCGAGACGTACAAATATGCAGACAAGAAGGAAGGAATGTTGGCTGACATTATTTGAGCAGGAGATGATATTGCTGATAGTACTATTAACAGCGCAATCAATGTTTGAATCAATATTGCTGCCTCACTTATACCTGTAGCAGGTGTCGAGTTTGTAGCTGCGCGTATAGCATGAAGTATGTTAATGAGATGAATATTGACTGCTGGGACAATGAGTTCAAGAGTAGCAATATTTAGTATGAGAGCGGTCTTAGGTCACATTGCTATGACAACTTTTGCAGGTATTGCAAATGAACAACCAGCTAGTGAGATCTTTGAAAACCTTACTGACCGAAAAGAGTTTGCTCAAAACGCAATTTTCTTCAATGTAATATGACAAGTCGGTCCACGGATTACAAAAAATGTCTGACGTATTCCAAGGCTTGGCAAGGTAGACCCCGCAGTACTGGAGAAATTATCAACGCATTGGACATGAAGATTAGCAATGATGACGTGAGCATGAGTAGCAGAAACAACTATTATAGAAGGGGGGAGAAATATTTGTGATCCAAACTATGAACGAAATTGGTGAGAGGTTATGACGGTATTTATGATGTCTACAATTCTAGCTGGGAAAGTTTGAGCAAAAGCAAAAGAGTATACTGCTACAAAAACAGCTAACGGTAAGATAAAAATAATTCCTAAGAATATAACGAGGATAGCTTCGAAGGTTGAATCTATCGAAAGCTCTTCAAAAACACTACGAGGTAAATATGAAGAACGCCTTCTATCAGCTAGGGATTGAGAAACTACTATTATGGGAGGGCAAGTTGTTAAATCTACTAAAGACTGAACATCAACATATATGATAAAGTGAGAGACAACTTCTTTCGCAACAGCAAAAGAAGTTGTTACGCATCTTAAAGTTACTCGCCTTGGAGAAAAACCAACAATTGAACAAACTCAAGCAATTTGGGAACAAGAGCTTGGTACCAAAATAGAAAATATGATTGATACGTGAAAGACATTTTCAAAGGGAAGTGATGTGTATAAGTTCCAAGTAGATAAAGAAGGTGTAGTGCAGGTTATGAAGAAATGAGAAAAGTGATTTATACAACTTACTGAAGAAGAAATAGCGACTCTATCACAAGCTAATGAACAGTTGGTTACAAATGCCACAAAAAAACTGTTTGAAAATGTTCAGTGAAGTAAGAAATCTATGAAAGAGTTATTGGATTCAGGAAAAATTAGTAAGCAAGAGTTTACAGACCGATGCAAGACGCATAATATTACATGGACTGAAAAAATGCTCGTTGGAGATTTCTTTAGACTTTTATGACAAGGGAAAGTACGCGAACTACTATTCTGAAATATCAAAAAGTTACAATGAATATCGTGACGTTATCCCTTCCCTGGAATGGGTAAAATAATTTGGGCAGGCAAGAATAGTACGACACTCTTTCAGGCCGGATCTATCTTATATGGTGGCCTTATTGGTGATAATGGTGATAAGGGGCGAGATGAGGCAGCAGAAAACTACTTCCTCTATTGTGTACTAGGACGCTGAATAGTCGGTAGAGTTGCATTGGCCGCATTGGATGCTTCGGATATCTTATTTTAAAGATTGATAAAGTGCATAGATATTATTTCTAACCAAGAGAAAACCTGTAGGGGATACCCACAGGTCTTTCTTCAAACTTAATCTTGTGTGAGAGTTACCAGCTCCCGAATCGAATCATAAGCGACACTCTCCATCCTTTCACAGCATCGTTGGCGACTCCGCCATTGATTCCATCCCAGGTGAAGTCTTCAAAGAAGTTCTGGCGCATCCGTTCTATCACCACTGCAGGAGATATTTCATACTTGCCGATCGCGAACATACCGTCATACTCGAGGCCAGCACCGAATGTATATCCCCAGTATGGCCCAACGTTGGTAAGAATCTGGTCCGCATCTATAAGGTGATTGGTCACCTTAGCGCCCATTCTCCCATAGTTGATACCTGCCTGTCCCCAGAGACCTAAGTCTCCAAAGGTGAGATAATCAGGACTTGTCTGGAGACCGATCTCACCATAATAAGACCAGAACTGGTTGGTATAAAATCTTTCCAATTTCAGCTGGCTGTACTTACCTTCGGAGTATGCACCCTTCAGGTAAACTATACCAAACCGAATCCGAGCGAACGCTTCATCCGTCCGACCATCTACGGTCAGGCCGGTCTGTACATCGCTTATTGCGGTTGGGTTTATAGAGGTCGAAACCCCTAAGTTAAACTGCCCGCCGTCAATAAATCCACCTCCGCCACAGATAAGACACTGAGCATAGGAACTAACGGCTGTGAGAGTGGTAACTAGTAAGGTAAACAGTAATTTTTTCATATATTTCTTTTTTATTTTTGTTTAGGAATGTCAATGTATACATAAAATATAACAAATGTCAAGTTCGTCTTGTATTTCAAATTATTTCATATATAAATCATATGACAAAAATTCTGAAACAAAATCTACCTTATATGAGATCATTAAAATTTTTATTAGTCGCATTCGTCGCAGGGTGTATTTTCTACTCCTGTGACCTTGTCAATGCTGATAGCGTGCTCGTAGAGCATGTGGTCAACGATGACATTTATACTACAAAGGAAGTCATCCACGATACGTTTTATATCGACAAGATTATCCTCAAGTGGGATACGGTCTATATTGAGCAGTGGTACATCGATACAATCTACATAGACGGCGAAATTATCTATGACACCATTTATATAGAGGTACCTTATTACATCGAAGTGCCCGTATACGATACCGTGTTTATCAAAGACACCAAGATTATCTACATCGAAGTTCCTGGTGAGTGTCCGTTAAAGCTTGAAGTAATCTCAGCGAGACTTGAGAACGGAAATTTCTTCAAAAGGTATCGGCTGAGTCCATCGAGTGCTGGCAGTGGTTGTAACAAACCGTATGTTAGGATGTCGTTCTTTAAGGATCAGGGGTTCGTATTCCCGACCGAAACATTTGTAAACTTCTTAAGCGGATTCTATCTGCAAGGGAATGGGTTAACGAACATTAAAGGAACATTGAATGGCTCGATGGAGTTCGAAGTGGAAATACATTGTCCGAGTGGTGATGAGGCACTTAGGATGACTATTGACACCGACGGTGGTGGACATATCGATGACGTTACACTGCTGATCTGGTAGAGTTCTATCGGACTGGTGAATGAAGCAAGAAGCAAGAGAAATGGAAGTAAAAGCCTTGGGTATTCTACCTGAGGTTTTTCTTTTGTAGAAAAATCTCTTAAAATGACTACTGTGAGCCGTTTTTATACAAGACGAATGTAACAGCTAATTTGACAGGTACATTGTTTTGGAGTATAATTTATTATTCTCAAATTTATCTCTTATTCTTAATAAATGGCTAATTTAGATAACGTTTCAGACAAATTAGAAAACAACAGCGATGAGATTAAAAATGAACTTGACCAATGTGAGGGGTCAGTAGTGGATGCAGTAAAAAATATGGACGCAGGAAAGGTTGCCTCTGCACTTGAGAAAAATTATAAAGGGAAAACTCGAGATCAAATTGAAAAAAATCATGGGCGAGCTATGCTTGTCCAGGCTGGACTAAGTCATATTGGTTATGCGGATAAAGTCTGAGATATTGATGGTTACTATGGACCAAAAACAAAAAATGCAGTTAGCGAATATCAAAAGGAAAGAGGATTGAAAGGTGATTGACGGGCAGGACCACAGACTATCAATCTACTTATTGAAGAGTTACATATACATGACGCCGCGAATGGAACGAAACAATCAACTGATATTGCAAAACCTCTTCCAGAAAATGCATTGGAAGCATCTAAGATGCAAGATCGGTTATGAAAACATACTATGTGACCTGGAGTAGTGGATATGCATATACAAGACAATATGCTTTCTATAAGCTCAAATCAAAATGTGAATGGTGATGTTAATAAGTCAGATTTTTTCCAAAATATGTTATATTACATTTCGACTGATGGTAAACAAATTATGAATGATATGGGAGATGGGACGCTTGAACCTGCATATAATTTAGAAGTAACTACTGATGATGTAGTGCAAGTAAAAGAGGAATATAGACCTCTTGAAAGTACTACTGTTTAAATTCCGCCTTCACAATCCTGATATTGAAATGAAACGTCTTTACCTCTTCGAAGGTGAGGACGTTTTTGTATTCGGTACGGAGGATATCGACTTGTCGGGTCATCATTTCGAGGAACATGGTGAAGTTTTTTTCGTGAGTAGTGGTGGAGCTAGAGTCAACTAGCACATTCGGTACGTCTACTGAACTTGAGGGAGTGGTAGTCGAGAATGCGGTAGAGCCTGAATTTATTTGCATGTCTTTTCTTGCTTGAATGATCTGATCGAACATCCTACGATAGAGATCTAATCCATCATCTCCTCACACAAACGCCATGCGTGGCTCTCGTTTTTTCACATTATCTTCTACATTGTCATCAAAGGTTTGATCTGGGATATAGGGCAGGTTTGCTACGAGAACTACATGCTGTTGTGTTTGAAGCACGCCTGTGAGAGTAGGATCAGCAACCAAATCACTTTGTAAAAAAGTGACGGGAGTCGAAGAGTCGAGGAGTGAATGAACTCCTGTATCATTCTTGAGGAGTTCATAATTTTTTCTTGCAACGTCCAATGCGTCTTCACTTAGTTCGCTAAGAAATAGTTGTTTGATTTTATGGTGGTTATGTATCAATGTAGAAAGTCATAAGACTCAACAACCAGTACCTACGTCGATGATGGTAACGCTTCCGTCGTTAGATGAGTCCGCATGAATAAATTCATTCACTGCAATAATCATATACTCTGTCTCTGGACGAGGGATAAGGGTAGCGGGGGTAACTTGAAAACGGACACCGAGAAATTCTACAAATCCCAAAATATATTCGAGCGGTTTTTTGTCTGTGGCGTATGAGCTGTAGGATTGAGTGATTCGTTCACAGTCTGAAGGCGAGATCTCGCGGTCACTGTCCGTGAAGAGCGTCTCTTTAGAAATTTTTAACTTGTAGCAAATCAGCTTCTCAGCAACATTTTTGAGAGGATAAGAAGGATTTTGCAAAATATCTATTATTCTCATATTGTCAATAATTGGCTGGAAATTCCAGAGAAAATCAGTAAAACAGTAACAATACGATATGTTTTACTCGCATAATTGCAAATGGAGTGATGGCAAAACTTAGATCATCTCCTTCATCAGCTGTTCCATACCAGAAGACCCATCACATATTGAAGGCTGTGGAAAAAAGGCAAAGTTTTCATCCGCAAGTGGCTGAAGATATTGCGAAAAATTTTGATCTAGATGAAAATGAATTTCTTCAAGAGTTGGTCAGCAGATTGTGTACGCGCGGAGAGTGGTTATCGCTCGAAGAGTTGGTAATACTTACGAACTATTTCAATAATAAATACGCATCGCATCTTGAAAGATTAAGAAGACAACGGGGAGCAGATCATCCGTATGTACATTTTCCTCTTGTCGATTTATTTTTGCATATTATCAATAAAAGGTATACTGAATACAAAGAGTATTCCGATAAACCGTTGGTGATTAATGCTCCATCACCTGTAATAACTACAACTGAGCGTAATGCAGTCGAAGATGTTAAAAATAGGTTTTTAAAATCAAAAAAACTTGGTAACTACGAAAGAGGAAGTGAAGAAGAGATGTACCAAAGACTTCTCCTTATGGCATGAGAGTTGTCGTGAATAAAATCGAATGACTTTCTAAAAATCAGAACAGCCGTATTTAATGGATTGGGGAGAGTGGTTGGTGTTCCGTACACAGATTTAGCTCGTATAGAATGGCTTATTAGCAAGCTAAACGGTACCGCAGCAGTTATTAAGAGGACTACAGAAAAAGTTAGAAAGTTGAAGGAGTCTACACTTGCTAGTGATCACTATGTGGATATCAATATTGATATTCCTTTGCGTTTTTTGTTAACAAAATATAAGCCCCACAAAGAAAAACTGTACGCGCTTTTTTCTTATTTCCAGCAATGCAAAAAGAACATACCTTGAAGAGAGATTGCAGAGTATATAAAACAAACAGCGATTCCAATTCATCCTGCGCACATCCGCATGTTAGAAAAAGTAATATCATTCAAAGCGACGCGAGATATCTGGCATTCATATTTCTACTTCGATATGGATAGATATGAGTATACGTGATGATTAACCAATCACTTACCTCAATTTTCTTCAGAAGCGCATCATGAGTGATGACTACAAGTAGATCAGTTGATACGTTACTTGTGTGAACGCGTACACCATATGAATAGAAGACACAAAAAAGAGATTGATATCGAAAAGATGCAACCGCTTGTGCGAGAAGAGTTATTTGATCAGATGAAATCGCCTCGTTGTGGTGAATTAAAATCATACGGGCTTTTACCGACTGACGTAGAAGCGTACTATCGTTTGATAGATGGCTTACCAATTGTTGAATTGAACTATCTGGAAACATTCATTGATGCTTTCCGTAGTGCAGCATTACAAGGGTCTTGGCAGTTTGCTGCTGAACAAGCTACTGATGTAGTTAACAAAACTTACAACCTTCGTTTGAGTGAAGAAGAGCGCGAAGAGTGGATTGCGTATTGATTAAATCTCAAACCTGCGAGCAGAAGCGAAAAGTCGCTGTACAAATAATTGTATTTTTGTATCAACACGTATATACTTACTATAGATTTATTTATTGTAGATACGCAAAACACATGGGTAACTTACAATCATCTAATTTACCAAAGGCTGAGTACTGGTTCTATGACCATGTGTTGACGGACGATCAGAAGACATTGTTTCAAACTAAAATTACTGGTAACGAAGAACTTTTTATGGCTATTGATACTTTCTGCCAAGACAATGTATGCGAAAAAGAGGAGATATATAATTTTGCATGCCAGGTATATGATGTTGCTATGAGAACTGAAAGTAAAGATATACGTTGGACAGGTGAGAAGCATTACCTTCCTAAAATGGAAGAACGTTTTGGAATGAAGCAGTGAACATATCTTTTTGAATATATTGTTATGCCTTTAACAAGTTATCTTTCGACTACAAAAAGCCTCCAAAGAAAACACCCAATTATGCAGCAGATAACAGCAGCAGAGATTGAAAAAGTCCTTACTGATAGCAAGAAACCCTCCGCAAAAATATATAACAAAACCTACTCGTAACGGCTTATTATCCCTTTGACTTTCAGCGATATAAGGGTAGTGTCTTTTTGAGAAATAATTCATAAACAAATATAAAAACCTAACCTATGAAAAACATGGTACTTTTTTCGTTGCTTGTTGGTTCGTTAACAGCTACCGTCGTGAACGGACAAATAGAATTTATCGATTACGCAGATAGTTCTAGATGCCATAAATTTATGCAAATAAACGCGAATGCTGTCTACCAACTCCTGGTGGATGGAGGATACCTACAAAGTAAAAAAGAGTCGTTGCCTGTCCCTGTAGATGCTGATCCATTCGCATCCAAACTTGGAACATTTGGAAACGGAACCGTTACTACTAAGTTATTGTGGGCATGTAATGGCGATTTCGAGCCTAGGTCGCGTTGGACTGTCGGTCGCGTAGACCGAACCTTTATAGAAAATGGGGAAGTTATCTGTCAGCAACAAATATCCTTGATGAATGGAAATCTATTCCAAGTAGATGATATTTCGTGGCCGGCAGATATAACTATATGATCTTTGGTGGAACGATTCCGACCAAAATAATCAGATCGTGGCATGTGATAGACTGGTGCCAGTACAATAGCAAAAACTCCGACAATTCGATCTGGAATCATGATCAGACTATAACAATAAGAAAATAGTCGTTGCAGATTGCAACGCATAAAGAGATGGCTATATTGGAGCCATCTCTTTTTTTATTGTGAAAAATCTACTCAATGCTTTCACGCGTTTTGCGCGATCTCCTACAGGATCCCAAATACGCTTTAACCCATCTAACTCATAGAAATTCTTTGTTTTTTCTTAGACCTGGCTTTGCAACAGGCGATTATTTCGATATAGTAGAGGTATGTCAAAAACCATACAAAATCAGATAAAATTATATAAGTCCAAGGATGGATCGATTGAACTTCAAGTAAAAGTTGAAGAAGGTTCTGTATGGCTTAATCAAGAACAGATAGCTCATATTTTTGATGTAGAAAGATCTGTAGTCACTAAACACATCAACAATGTCTTTAAATCAGAGGAATTGCCTCGCGATTGAGTTCGTGCAAAATTTGCACATACTGCTGGTGACGGGAAATTATACCAAGTTTTGTTTTATAACCTTGATATGGTCCTATCTGTAGGATATCGCGTCAATTCTAAAAACGCGACTAAATTCCGTCAACGAGCGACTAGGATTTTAAAGGACTATGCTTTAAAAGGTTACGCACTTAATCATAAAAAACTAGAAGGAGAAAGATTACAAGAGCTTTCAGAAACCGTTAAGTTTCTTAAAGAGATTATCCATGCAAACACACTATCACACGAAGAATCTGTGGGGATGCTCGAGATAGTTTTACAATACACTCAAACACGAACATCTCTTTATCAGTATGACGAAAAGTTATTTTCCTGAAAGAAAAAAACAAAGAATAGAAATCAAATGCTTGACGTCACTAGAGCATATCACGCAGTAGAACAATTAAAGAAAGAGCTTATCCAAAAAGAAGAAACAACGCAATTCTTTGCACAAGAGAGAGAACAGGGCGCACTAGAAGGGATAATCGGTAATATTTATCAAACGTTTGGTGATAAACACGTCTACCCGACCGTAGAAGAGAAAGCCGCACATTTGTTGTATTTTGTCATCAAAGATCATCCGTTTGTAGATGGTAATAAAAGATCGGGAGCTTTTCTTTTCCTCTATTTTTTGGATCAATATTGATTATTAAGAACTTCTACATGAAAACTTATGTTTGATGATAAATGACTTGTTGCATTAGCACTCTTAGTTGCACAAAGTAATCCCAAAGAAAAGGATTTAACCGTCCAGTTGATTATGCGTTTATTATTCTAAATTCTTTTTGATCCCATGCAAATTACAACTCGTTTTGCTCCCTCTCCGACTGGAAGACTTCATGTTGGGTCAGTAAGAACTGCACTTTATAGTTATCTTTTGGCGAATCAGCAGAAAGATGGAGTATATATTTTGCGTATTGAAGATACAGATATAGCCCGTTCAACAAAATTGTTTGAAAAAAATATGATCGACATGTTTAGGCGACTTGGTCTTGATCGGCATAAAGGTGTTGAGAAAAACGATGACGGAGGACCCTATCATCAAATGGCGCGTTTGGAGATCTATAATCAATATCTCCAAAAATTATTAAGTGCTGAGCAAGCGTATTATGCGCGAGAAAGTATGGAGGAGCTCGATGAGATGAGAAAGGATGCCGAAGTTCGTAAGCAACCATTTCGTTATCGTCAAAGAGAGTATACTGCCGAACAACTCGCCAAATTCCAGGGAGAAGGGCGTAAACCAGTTGTGAGATTCAAAGTACATACTGATCGTAAAGTTACCTTTACGGATTTAGTGAAAGGTGAGACGACATTTGATATGCGCGAGTTTGATGATTTTGTAATCGTAAAATCTGATGGAATACCAACTTACCACTTTGCGGTAGTGGTGGACGATATTACTATGAATATCACTCACGTGATTAGAGCAGAGGAGCATTTTACAAATACACCAAAACATATTCTCCTTTTTGAAACTTTTGGCGCACAACATCCTCAATTCGGTCATCTCCCGCTATTACTTAATCCACAAGGCAAAAAAATGTCTAAGAGGGATGATCCTGCGTTGGTCGGATTGATCTTAGTTGATCAGTATCAAGCAGAATGATTTTTACCAGAAGCAATACTGAACTTCGTGTCGCTTTTGTGACGGAATCCATGAACTGAGCAGGAGATCTTTACGCTTGAGGAGTTAGTACAGACATTTAGTATGGAGAGAGTGCATAAAGCAAATGCGGTTTATGATTTCAAACGTGCACTCTGGTTCAATGGAGAATGGATCAAAAAACTCACGGATGAAGAATTTGTCCAAAGAACGAAAGATTACCTCTATCTGTATGGAGACGAGGAGCGAAAAGAAATTGTGGAAAATATTGAACCTGATTACCGATTGAAATTCGCTCCATATATCAAAGTTAGAATTACAACGCTCGGGCAGTTCCGTGATTATTGTAAATATTTTTTCATTAGACTTCCTGTAAATGATGAGTTGATCTATAGAGAGAAAATGGGAGTGACGGAAGAGCTAGTAACAACAATGATGCCAGAAATTGTAAATCTATTGGAACACTTAACTGATGATCAACGAACAGAGGAGAGAATCAAAGAAGAGTTGATTTCTTACATCCAAGCAAAAGGACTCAAAAACGGGCAAGTCTTACGACCGCTAAGAGCTATCCTTACTGGCGTTGAAGCTAGTCCAGGCGCTTTCGAAATGCTCTATGTGTTGGGCAAAGAGGAGAGTTTGGTGAGGTTGAAGGAATTTCAAATCGCATAGATATGGCTTATAGAAGGGAATTTTAAAGCAATAAACGCCATTACTTATTTGACATAATTATAATTTATACATATAATAATGTATATGATTTTTTAGTGTCTGGAAAGGAAAATAGTAATGTTGTCTCCTTCGAACGAACCTGAACAAAACGAGCGGAAGGAAACTCTACAAAAGATCAAAGAGTATGTTTTGTCCTTGTTAAAAAATAAAAAAGAAAGGGACTCTTCGACTCAAAAGACAAAAGAAAAACTTACAGAACTATTAGAAAATCCTGTATCGAAAGACTCTAAGGAGTCGAAAAGTATTTGGGATCTTCTAAAAAATAAAAACGAATCTAAAGATACAAATCAAGAAGAGAATAAATCAAAACAATCAAGTGAGAAATCTTCTAGCAAACAAGAAGGGTGATTTGAACTTCCTCCTGAAGACCAAGATGAATATATGCCACAAGACTCTGAGTTTGGGGAATCATTGTGAGAGTCGCCACGTTTTGCAGAAATCTATCCAGCGTATCTAGGATATTACACACAAGGCAAAAAATCTTATTTTGATCCATCGACCAACTTACGATCAAAGAGAAAAAGTTTATCAGTGCTGCGTTATGCGATTACAGAAACAGGGCAAAGATATACCTACGCTGGCTTCGTAAAGCCTTGAATTACCGCAATCCCATTGCCCCAGGGAGCTATGCCCGATACTTGATCACTTAGTTATAATGGGAAAGAGATCCCACACTTTCAGATAGATCAAAACAGCTGTATATATATTTCATCGACCTCAAAACAGGCAATTAGTTTCCAGTTTGCGCTTAATCAGATTGAAAACAATAAAACACCAATTGCGGAGGATACACAAAAAATAATCTTTTCCAAACTATCTGAAAAAACAGAAGCGATTTTGAAAGGAGTAGTAGATAAAAATCCAACTGATCAGGACAGAATACTATCTACATATATCAAAACCACAAAAAAATATAATACCAATAAACAGTGAACACTAAGAAATAAATCGAATAGTAAAAACTATGTTACCAACTTAGATGCATCACCGGTTCTTGAGTGTTTTAGCGCAAACGTATTGAATACATGATTGGCTAGAGAGGTGGAAGTGCCAGCAAGACTCGTAGTATGACACATGATACAATCTGTTTCAAAAGATGGTAAAGCTCATCTAAATAGTAACAACGGACATGCGTGGTCAGAGATATGGGATGGGGCAAAGCGGGTAAGATTTGATGCAACGCCGATAGATAAAGAAAATGGCGACTCTAGCGAACAAAATATGGATAACGAAACTCCTCAGAGCAATCAATCTTCAGAAAATAATATGGATGAAGGAGAGGACGACAAAACAGCATCAAGTTGAGATCAAGGAGAAGAAGAAGGGGAAGAAGGAGGGGAAGAAGGGGAAGAAGGAGGGGAAGAAGAGAAAAAAGATGAATCGAGAGAGAAAAAGTGAGAGAAAAACGACTGAACCCAAGACTGAACCGATAAAGAATGAGAAGAATCTTCCGATAGTGCAAAAAAACCACCTACTCCAAAGCCCGAAGGCAGTATGACATGACCCAAAGAACAGAAGCCTATCATCCCAAAAGCTCCTAACCAGATGCTGGATGAGTTTATAAAAAAAGCCAAAGAAGATAATCTTACAGCACAAGGAGCACAGTTAACTAAGGTCTTAGAAAATCTTGAAAGTGCTACCTCCAAAGAAGAAATTAGAAAGATACTAGATAAAGCAGGCCTTAGTGATTTTGCAAAAGAAGAGGTAGATAAGATTTGAAACGAATGAATACTGGAAGAAGAGAAGAAAGAACTAGCAGCTATAAGCGATGAAGAAGAACTTGAGAAGAAACTGCAGAAATCTCTTCTGGATCCAGAGTACAAAAAGAAACTGAAAGAGTATGCAAATATCCTCAAAGAAAAAATTGAAGAGCAAAAAAAGAAACTGAAATCAGAGATGGAGAGATTTGGATTCAAAGAGCAAGAGCTTGCATTATATCTGCAGTATAAATCGCTAGAACAAGAAGTTATTCATGAAGTTAAAAGACAAATTCAAGCTCTTGAAAAGATACTTCCTCCCGAATATGTGATCAGTAGAGATGAAGAAAATTTCTATCGTAGCGGAGCTAAACTAGATAAGACGAAGCTCGTAGATTGGAAAGTAAATGGAAATACAAAGATTTTCCAAAGATCAAAAGTAGAGTCTGATGTACAACAGATCAATATGTTCGAGACGATAATTATAGATAGATCTGGAAGTATGGGCAGTTTCCCAGACAAATCATCTCCTTTCTACCAGTCTATCAAGGCTGCCATTACAAGAGCCAAAGTGCTTGAACATTTCAAAGTGGAGATGAGCATAGTTATTTTTGATGATAGGATTGATGAAGTGATGAACTTCTGAGAAACTTTTTCAGACCGTAAAACCAAGATCCCTTCTACACTTATGAGAGCAGCAGCTACAAGATCTGGATGAAATAGTCAGGAACCTATCACTCATGTCTATCATAGGATGAAAGATAAAATGAAACAACTGTGAGGAAAATCGTTTTGAAATATTTCGTTTATCGGTGATGGTGATCTTTATAACTCCAATCAACTTCCTCAGCTAAAAGCGATGATAGATGATCTCAAAAAACAGTGAATGTGAGTGACCGCTTACTACATAAACAATAGCCAACAAAAAATGCCACTCATAGAGTACTACTTCTGAAGCCCCAAGGATGGTAATGCCATCTACGCGAAAGACAGCGCAGACTTATCGCAGAAGATTATAGAAAACCATAAGTCAAAACTCTCGCTACTCATCAAGAAGTACCTGAAAACGTCATAAAAGTATTCTGCCTATTTATCAATTATTCTTCTTACTACCATGGTACAATGAGCAAACCAACAGTCAAAAGAAACGCCTAATGGCTGGGAAGATCAGAAAGCAATTAAATATAAAATAACCGTCATCGACGAGGATTTTACCGAAGCAATTCGCAAAAAAATAGATATCAGTAAAATAAATGTATCGAAATATATGCGCGATGATCTGGCACCGGCTACGGATATGCGTGATGATCTGGCAAGAGATTATCCTTATATGGAAAAATTATTGAGTGAAAATGGAAGACGGGGAACCAGTCATTGGCACAGACCAAGTTGAATTTTTGAAAGCAAGTGATTGAATTATGATACGCCATGAAACCCTTTTAGAGTATTAGACTACACTTTTTTTAAAATTAAATCATTGTATTTACAAAATAATCGATATGTTATACAGAACCAAGATAACTCGTATTTTCATAGCGATATAATTAAGTTAAATCAATGAATTATAGCAAAAAACTTTTTTTTGGGGCTCCCTCCGACTGAAAGTAAAGGCGAGGAATTAATTAATTGATTTTTTATACGCGAGGACTATAACTCTATTAAGGTGCTTAATGCTAAAGGGGATGTTAAAACAACTATTCCTGGCGATATGATGACTATACTCGAAAGAGAGAAATGAAAAATTCTTGTAATCAATAAAAATAGATTTGAGGTAACTACTATTAATTCTGATTGATCTTATACCCAAGAAAGACCAATTATGCATCCGTATGGGAAAATAGAAAAAATATCGATAGACAACAATGAAAACTTCATTTTTCTTGTGGTAAGCGATGACTCAAATAAGAAACTTTGTATACTAAATCGCAAAACCCTAGAATTAATTGATGAAATACCAGATATATCAGAAATAGTATCTATAGACAATAAAAACAATATTTCAGCAATAAATTGAGAGAATAAATATTTAAGTATTGATACAAACTTAGATCAATTTCCCAAATGATTTGTAGATAGTTGAAAGGTAATTGCAGAAAGTGAAATTGAAGTAGTATCGATCCAAGATAAACCCCGTAGTGAGCTGAAAAATATTCTCAGCTCAGGGTGAATAGTATTAACACATGAGATGGAGGAGGTATTAGACGAGAGTGAGAACGGTTCACAAACGAACGATACTCAATTAAGAGAGCAGATATGGCAGAGTCCAATAGCTGGATTTGATAACAAGACTCTTAGAAATTTATATCTGGAAGCGCATACATCTCAAGAGATCGATGCTGTGTATGCAATATCTCAACAGCTGAAGAAAAACCCTCATATAACTGCAGTAAAGTGACTGGTAGAACCTATTGTATGAAAGATCACCAATAAGAGAGACGAGATCAAATTGTCAGAGATGTCTGCCAAATTAATAGAAATTCAACAAGAACTTCCTACGATAAAAGATTTTGCCGATATGGTCAGTTTAAAAAATAAGCTACAAGAAATTAAACAGAGTAGATCGCAAATTATTGCAATAAATAAAGATGTAGATCTTTTATTGAAAGAAACTCTTGGTGTAATAAATGATAAAATAACAGAATTCCAAATGGAACATAAAGAGCAGATGGATGAAGATATTAAAAAGAATATTGGGTATATACATGCATATATGGACTGAATAGATTTCTTACCCCAAATTACCTCGGTTTATACAACCGACTTACGAAAACAAACAGAACAGATGCTTCAGTATTTAAGCGATGAAGATCGCAAGAAATTTAAAAAACAAATGGCAGATACCGTGATGAGCAGACAGAACGTATTGACGAAAAAGTCAAAAGATTCTGAAAAATCATTACTCCAACAACAAGAGGCATGAGTAACTGAAATAAAGACAAAAATAAGTTCATTGAAATGAATTCTTGATAGCATACAAGATGAAGATGCGTTGAAGAGTTTGGAAATAAGCGACCCCTTAGTCTTGATGATCAGAGAAGAGATCAATGACTTACCAGAAAATAAAGCACAGGAGCTCAATCAAAGATTAGAGCAGTTGTTTAAAGAAAGAACATTAAGCATCCAATTTACCAAAGATGCTGCCAAAGGGACGCTAAAATCTCTTGATCAGTACGGTATACCTAAGTCGCTCTACTTTGTGCCAGAAGTTACCAAAAAAGTAAAATGGGATATCTCTGCGAAACCTTGAAAGGATGGCCAGTACAGACTAACGTTTGTTTCCTCTACTTGAAATGTAATAGAACCGAGTATCAATAAGAAAATCTTATGAAACTTTAAATTTACGTATACGTTTGCAGAGCGGCAGAAGTTGAAGAAAGATCTTGGTGAACGAAGAAGCAATGGTGTTAAGTCTAAGTATAAAACACTAAGAAAAAACCATGCAGCAAATCCTAATGATGAGCAAAGTAGAAAAGAACTTGAAGAACTAGCAAACAAATACTATGTCCCTAGGATGGTAGATATTATGAACACTATTTCATGAGAAGGAAACCGATGGAATCTAACACCTAGGAAAAATCTTCCGTCTATCGATAGCAGGACGGTGATAACTTCTACAATACAAGACTCTCTTTCAGAACGGTGAGATATCTTAGGTCAACAGCTGCAATATAAACAAGGAATAATGATCGTAGAAAGCGAGGCAGGTACAGGGAAAAACTTTAAGTGTGATATCCTTGGGCATCTTACCAATAGAGAACTCTTTGACGTAAGTTGTAATGAATACATGGAAAAAGAAGATTTGCTTTTTTCTCCTGAAATTGATAATGATGGAACTCATCGCAAACCAAGTCAATTGGTTCAAGGGTTGAGGACGCCATGAGCTATCATTGTGCTGGATGAGATTAATACGCTCAAACCATGAGTTTCTAAGCTTCTTAATCCATTATTGGACGGTCGTAGATATATCAACGATCCACAAATGGGAAGAGTCCATGCGCATCCTTCGGTAATTATTGTAGGACTTATGAATCCTACCTACTATCGTGGTACCAAAGAGTTGCCTCAAGAGTTCAAGTCGAGAGCGATGATGACAAATGATAAGTACCCTGAACCTCAAGAAGAAGCATATATGATAAGTAGATTTCTTGATGGAGGATTGAGTAAGTTAACCCAAGATGAATTTAATCATTATCGGGACGAGTATGTAGTCAGAAATCAAAGACCTGTTGATAGAGCGGTCTATGATATATTCGCCGCGTTGCATGCTGTCGTTAAAGTTGCAAAAAAACTAAGAGAGGTCTACTCAAAAACTATGAGCGGAGATGCTAATTCGGGAGAGGAGTTAAACTTTATTTTCACAAGCAGGGACGGTAATTACGTTGTTCAGAACTTTAACAGCTCCAAAAACATAAAAAAATCGATAAAAAATGTGGTAATCCCCAAAGTCTCAGATCTAGAACAGAAGAAGTTTGCGGCATCTTTGATAGATTCCTTAGTTTAAAGATGTAATAATGCTGTCCCCGCGGCTATTTATAGCCAATTTCGAGAAGTTTATTGGATTCGTATTTTTGACAAAACCACCCCCCATCAGTACAATTAGATTGTCCAAATTTTAGTTGTACAAGTCCGATGGGAATGAGGAAACTAGTGCAAAGTATGATAATTGGAGGAGTGGCAATTTTTCTTGTTAGCCCATCCTGTTTTGGATTCAATCGATTTTTGAATAACAATAGTATCCTTACACAAGATGAGGACAAGGTTGTCGGTACAAAAATTAAAGACAGTGAAGATCCGTTGAGAGATGGAGCATACTTAGTCGGCAAGCCTGTTGATAAAATTTATAATACCGAACTTACTGATACCAAGACTTCACGAGAGAAAACCACGAGATATATCAAATGACCGGTCAATTACTTCTTATGACTTTTAGGATTGGTCGCGCTTATTTATATCATCTATCATGGATTACAGACCGTGATGGCGGGTTCAGATGAAACACAGCAAAAGAAATGATTGGAGGGAGTAAAATATGGAGCGATAGCAATTATTGGATTGGGAGTGGCGTGGTTCATCCTCAGTCTGATCTTCTGGCTAATTCAGTTGGTAACCAATGCGGTATAATGGGAAAACATTTTTGGATACTACTTATCTGGGCAGTAAGCATCCTTATCGGAAGCATAGTCTTTGCGCAGTCGATTGGTTTTGATGATGTGAAAGAGAAACCATACGATGTATGGAACGATACACAACAAGGAGAACAAGCAGTCGACCTCGGGAAAGTATTTGAAAAAGATGCTATTAGCCCTGGTGACTCTGTGTCAGAGAGAATACAAAAATTCCTCAAGGTGGATTATCCTAGTCAACAAAGAGAGACTTTTTTCATAAAGAACGTGTTCAACTGGTTCTTAGCAATTATAGGAATGGTCGCATTGATCGTATTAATCTACGCTTTCTATCAGATGTTAACTGCAGAGTGAAGTGAAGAGAAACTCAAAGAGGCAAGGAAAATTATGATAGGAGCAACGATAGCCTTGCTAGTGATCTGATTATCACGGTTCATAGTAAGCTTCTTGTTTAATATCTTTACAGTTACAAGGGATGCGGTGTAAAACTTAAAGTACACAATAGAAAATGATGGAAAGAAAAATGGGGCGAAGGCTCATCGAGAAAGATACAGTAGGTAGAGGAGCTGTCCAGCATCGTTTCGATAGATGAGCGACTGAGAGCAGATAAGTGAGGTAGGTTATTTTATATAAAGAATATAGTCCATGTTCTGATTCGGTACTGACAAAGACAAGATCCAAAAAGGGAAACAAAATAATGTTTTCAATACGGAAACGATGCTTCCGCTTTCTGAGGTTAGGTCAGATACTATTATTTTGAAAGACTGAGGACTCAGAGCGATTCTTAAGATCGATGGATTAAACATTGATTTGAGGAACTATGAGGAGCAAGAAGCTGTTGTAGAGCAGTATAAGAGATTCCTCAATGGATTGGACTTCCCTATTCAGATTCTTATTCGTAATACCTACCTTGAGCTATCAGATTATATCACCTATATGCACGATCATGTAAATGCGATAGATAACGATACCTTGAAATGACAAGGGGAGTGATACATTACATTCTTGGACGGGATCAATACCAAGCAAGGATTGATTTACGTGAAAGAGTTTTATGTTGTTATCCCTTACTATCCTCTCGAGCAAGATATGAATATTCGTAAGCCATGGCGAAGGAAGTTTTTGGACGCGCTTTCCACGAGAGAGACTCCTGAGAAAGTTGTCGAAAGATATAGAAGTTTTTTGAGGAACGATAAATTTTTGGATACGAGAGTGAATGTCGTCCTAGAAGGATTGAGAGGAGTCGGTATGGCTGGAGAGAGATTAGGCTTGAGTGATATCGTTACGTTACTTTTCAAATGTTACAATCCAGATTCGCATAAGGATCAAGCGCTGTTTGTGTAGGACGGATATTATGAAACTAAATGTGAGTTAAAGTGTTTGATAAGCGAGTAAATGCATGTAGGTGCTATTGGGTGCATTTAGGAGCGTTCGAACCTTTAATGAGCATTTATAATCAAGTTAGAAGGACTCAACTCTGGAATATTTTTCTCGTTCACACACCTCATTTTTTTAAAAATGCGATCTAAATTTTAGTTTTTAATTTTATAATATAAATACTCATCCTATTTTGTCACTATATCGTTCTACAAATACAATTATTTAACATCGAGAGACCCCTTTCTGAGTCTATTGATTTTTGTTCTTTACAAATTCTGTCTGATACGATTGCAATTGATTTCCGAGTTGTTATAAGAGGAATACTTTTATTCGTTCACGGAATTATAAGATGTCAAAAGAGAAGGTACTAGACGAAGCGTTGAAGGCAATTGAGAAGCAGTTTGGGAAAGGAGCCATAATGAGGCTTTGAAGCAACAAAAACATGTGAGTTATCAACACGTTCCATAGTGGAGCGTACCTCTTAGATATTATCTTGGGAGGTGGATATCCAGAAGGAAGAGTAGTAGAGATTTATTGACCTGAGTCTTCAGGTAAAACAACAATTGCACTCCATGCAATTGCTGAAGTACAGAAGAGAGGAGAGACTGCAGCATTTATCGATGCAGAGCATGCACTCGATCCAGATTATGCAGCTAAGTTGGGAGTCGATACAGAAAACTTACTCTTATCTCAACCAGACAATGGTGAGCAAGCGCTTCAGATCGCTGAAGAACTAGCTAAGACCGGCGCAATCAAATTGATCGTTATTGATTCAGTAGCAGCAATGGTACCAAGAGCTGAAGTAGAAGGCGATATGGGGGATAGTCATATGGGACTACAAGCTCGTATGATGTCACAAGGATTAAGAAAACTTACCTCTATCTTATCCAAAACAGGAACGACCATCATCTTCATCAATCAAATTCGTATGAAGATCGGTATTATGTTCGGTAATCCAGAAACAACAACTGGAGGTAATGCATTGAAATTCTACGCATCACAACGTATTGATATCAGAAGAGGAGAGAAGATCGAAGAAGATAAAGTACAAATTGGATATGTTGCTAGGATTAAGATAGTAAAAAATAAAGTCGCGCCTCCATTCAAAACAGCAGAGATCCCAGTCTTATTCAATCAAGGATATGATCATATGACTGATATTATAGAAGCGGCACTCTTATTTGGTCTCATCACCAAGTCATGAGCGTTCTATACGCTCGGTAAAGAGAAATTCCAAGGTAGAGATAAAGCAGTAGCAGCCCTCAAGAAAGACGATAAACTTCGCGCATCACTCGAGACTGATATTCAAAACAATATCAAACAAATCCGTATAGGCAAGAAGGCAGTCCCAGAGACAGTTGCTGAAGTAGCGCCAGCCGATGTTGAGGAAGCTGGAGAGTTAGAGCAAGATTAATTTATTATATAGAAATAACGAAAAACCTCTGTACCACACAGAGGTTTTTTTGTTTTTGCTTTTAGAAAGGCACGATTACACCGCTACTTTTGCTTTAATAGCTGGATGGGACTTATAATCTTTAAATTCAAAATCTTCTAACTCCAGATTAATCATATCTTCTAATGTATGTATCGCTTTCTTAATCTCTAATGTCGGCAAAGGTAGGGGTTCTCTTTTGAGTTGTTCGTTTACTTGATCTCGGTGGTCGCTATAAATATGTGCATCGCCTAACGTATGAGTAAAAACTCATGGAGTGTATCCTGTAATCTGGGCAATCATAGTCAATAAGAGGCTATAAGATGCGATATTAAACGGCACGCCCAAAAACATATCAGCAGATCTTTGGTAGAGCTGCAGATTTATTTTTTTATTACTGGTATCTACATGGAATTGGATAAATGCATGGCACGGTGCTAATGCCATTTGATCTAACTGGGCAGGATTCCATGCACTAATAATAATACGCCTACTATTGGGGTCTTTTCTGATTAGATCGATTGCATTTGCTAGCTGATCAATTCCCTGACTGTTAAAGTTTCTTCGTTGGTGTCAGTAGACTGGGCCGAGGTCTCCATTTTCATCTGCCCATTCGTTTCGAATACGTACTCCATTGTCTTGGAGATACTTTACGTTCGTGTCACCTCTCAAAATCCAGAGCAGTTCACATACAATCGATTTTGTGTGAAGTTTTTTTGTAGTAACGAGTGGAAATCATTCTGTAAGATCATACTTGGTCTGTGCGCCAAAAATACTTCTAGTCCCTGTTCATGTTCTGTCTTGTTGGTTAGTCCCCTCATTTTTAATTTTTTGCATAAGGTCCAAGTATTGACGCATGGGAGCTATGTTTAGGAAGTAAAAAGTATGCGATTTAATTTGCTAAGATCTGACATGGGTGTTGTATATATAATATAAGGTATTCACTAATAAATGGTAGGTATTTTGATAGACTCATAGGATTTAGCTATTTTTTCGAAAGACTCTCTGGAACGAAACTTATTTTCATTTGTAGCAATTGAATCTGCAAAGTATATTCCTTGTGTTAGTCAATCTTCTATTGCAGTTGTGTTATCTTGGAAGAATTTCCTTACTGGTCCGAGATCTAATGGTTT
Source organism: Candidatus Absconditabacterales bacterium (assembly GCA_038211735.1). Classification (GTDB taxonomy): domain Bacteria; phylum Patescibacteriota; class Gracilibacteria; order Absconditabacterales; family Absconditicoccaceae; genus JBBQVK01. Next base: position 37,026 of record JBBQVK010000003.1, read on the forward strand.
ATATGAGTGTAATTCCAAAGTTTTTGGGTCTATCAGTGAATAAGAATTGTTTGCCAAGATATTTTCGACCACAAGAGCAATCAGTTGAGGTCAAAGCAACTCTCCAGAGTTAAAGTACTGAGGATTTTTCATAGAACTAAATCCATTTTTAATGTATCCTAACATCTCGCCGAGCTTAAAAAGTGTTTTTCTTCACTCGTAGTATTTGAATAATAGAGGCATTAATCGATATTCTTCTTGCGTGTATGGGATACGTGCCTGGATCATATCGTTCACTACTTTGTGGCCTTCAAGAGCTCCGCCGTCTTCTTTTTTTGCAAAAGCGAATACATCCCCTATATCTGCGTGTTTTTCAGGAAGATCGTGTACTGTATGGAATAACTCCAACAATATACGTTGAGTCGGATTGATTATTCACTCTTCTAATAATGGATCTAGATATTCAGGCATATATCGTTGGTGTTGATGCATTAAGTGAGAAAACACGTCACCGTCTTCTTGAACAGATCTATAAGATCTATTATTGTAACGTATCTCTCGGAATGGAAGTCGAGTCATACAGTTTCGCTTTTTGCTCATAATACTTTCTATTTCAACATTGAATAACTGTCATTTGGTGATGTTGTTGAATTCTATAATATACTTATCAAAAGTAAATTCTTGTTTAACCGCTTTATTTATAAATAAGATATCACCAATCTCGTCCTTATATGTTTGTCAATGTTGAAGACGGCCTAAGTATCTTATAAGCGTTCAAACGCTTTTTTCTATTTCGAGAGGCAATATTTGGCCATTATGCAAATAACGAACTACGCTAGAGAGCTCGTGTTTGTAAATATGTATGAGTTGTTCATTCTTAGATTGAAGTCACTTTGGATCAATTCTTTCTAAGAGTTCTGCTGGAGTAAAATCTCACATACCAAATAAAGCATTATAAACATAATCTGTTTATACATTACTTGTAATATATGTCAATATATTGTATATTCCTTATAGAAACTTTAAAAAGCAAACTATTCCACTCGTTTTCTTCTATATGTCACAAAGTCCATCTCGCTGCTAAAGTTTTCTCTATCAACTTCTTCGAAATGTTCTTCGAAGGCAGGGAAGAACGTATCTCCTTCATAGGACCTTTTTATCTGAGTGAGATAGAGCCGTTGCGCTTTATCTATAAAATATTCAAACAATGTTCCTCATCCTATTACGAACAGCTCATCTTCTTGATCAAGCTCGTCTTCTAACATATCGAGTGCCGACTGTGGATCAGTATATGTTTCAACCTCCTGAAATTTTGCGCTTCTACTGATGACGATATTTCTTCTGTAGGGGAGCGGTTCTTCTAGCGATTCGTATGTATTTCTGCCCATCATAACGACAGTATCCATCGTAAGCGTTTTAAATCTTTGCAAGTCGTCAGGATAGTACCAAGGTAATTTATTATCTATCCCTATGGTACGGTTTTCTGCCATTGCGGCTATTATGCAAATTATCATGGAGAAGTTGGCGAACAAGTAAAGAAATCACCTACTTTTATCTCCGCCCTTATAGCACTTTATGAATGCTTTTCAACTATACCTCAAAGAATTTTTAAATGGCTTATAACAGGGGATTTACCGAGCATAATGCGGCAACAATCGAAGCCTACTATAGAATGTTTAATAAAGTTGTAAATTAGTTGGTAGATGACTATACTTACTATAGTTCTATTTATTATCAGCGTAGTATGACAACGATAATAGCTCCTGAAGATACGTTTTTGGATAATGGGAAGTACGATATGTTTTTTGAAAGCGTAGAGAGATCTTTCGATGATTTTTTGAATGAAATAGAAGATGTACACCCGACGTGGACCAACTTAAGGAAGAGATTGGTAGGAATGTTTGTTGCAAAAAACTATGAGAGTGTTTTATCTTATTTGGAGAGCAATAAAGGGCGCTTCAAAGAAGTACATTCTTATACTAGCATCTTAAAGGATATCAGGAGATTGGCAGAGTGACATGAAATGAGGAACCAATTCTTTTTTACTATAAAAGCAGAGCTATTAAACATATTTGATAATGTTTATGAAAGCGAGGGCGAAGGAGGAGGTAAAGATCCGGGAGAAAGAAAGAGTAAAGATGAAAACGAAAGCGTAAATGGAAACGAAAGTGAACATGAAAACGAAAGTGAACATGAAAACGAAGGCGAAAACAGTAACGAAAGCGAAAACGAAAACGAAAATGGGAGCAGAGATAAAAATACCGCCGTTACCCAAATGATGACATGGCTGGAGAAACATCCTTACCTGTCGGATTGGAAAAAAATGTTAAAGGGGAACGAGAGAACTATCTTCAACACTCAACAACAATTGTGTACCCACCTAACAAATGAAGAAGTAAAAGTAGTGTATCAGTGAGTTATCCGCCGTATTAGCGATACCGAAAAAAAATCAAATAATATTTGAAGAATTTAATTTTCTACTTACGTATCCACATCGCATCACCGAAACTATAGAACTTATAATTCTTTCCGATTGCGTGAGCGTAAAGTTTTTTCATCTCATCATATCACATAAATCCTGCTACGAGCATTAGCAATGAACTTTTCGGTAGATGAAAGTTGGTTAGTAGCTCGTCGACGATAAGGAAGGTAAATCAAGGGTAGATATAGAGTTTTGACTCTAGGAGAAAGGAGTTGGTCTGCTCATTGTAGGTGATGCTTTGGAGATATTTATCCGTAAGCGATTCTTTTTGATCTTGAATCAGTCAGTCCCGAAACGCCACAACTTCTTTGGGAAATCGCGACCCCTTTTGTTGTTCAGAAATTCTTTGCCGAGCAAAAGGGAGTGTTTCTAATGTTCTCGCAACAGTCGTTCATACTGCCAAAATAGTTTTGCTGGCTAGTTTTGCTTGTGCAATTTTTGTAAACGCATCTGGAGTTACTTCTATCTGTTCGCTATGAATGTTGTAGGTTGTAATGTCTTGCGTATCGACTTGTTTAAATGTTCCTAATCCGACATGCAAAACCACATTGAGTGTTTCTATTTTTTTTGCTAATAATTTATCAAGGAGTGGTTGCGTGAAATGAAGCGATGCGGTAGGAGCTGCAACTGAACCTGGTTGTTGCGCGAAGATTGGTTGATATGGAGAAGCTTTAGTTTCATCATAAGAAATATATGGAGGCAACGGCATCTGTCCATGCTGTTCCAATACTTCTAAAATTGGATGCGAGCAACGCAAACGTCTTCCCTCATTAGTCATTGCTTCAACCATAAAACTAATTTCATCGTTGAGTGAAACGGTTTCTCCTACGATAAACTTTTTCCCTGGTCTGACTAACGCATCGAATGTGTACGGATCGTTAGCATGCAAATAAAATATCTCTCACTCTTTCTGTGGAGCATTTTCTGATTCTGGAAAATGAATGGGGATTCTTGCTTTGAGGACTTTGGAGGTATTGAAGACAATAAGGGTCGATGGATCGAGTAGGTCGGGTAGTTGATTGAAGGTTTCGTCTGCTGTTTCCTGGGTAGTTTTGTTATAGAGCAAAAGCTTACAGCTATCGGCTGGATCTGCGAGTGTCTGAGCTATTAGCTCAGGCGGGAGGCTGTAATCGTAGTCCTCTAACTTCAACATTCTAAGCTTATACATAAGAAGAGGAGAAACGCTATACGATAAGCGCTATCTAGCAAAATGTCTTGACATTAGCAAGGAATTAATTATAAGTCTGCTATATCTACTTTAATTTTTATGTCAACAATATGGGATTAAACGAAAGAGAAACGCTTCCAGCAAAGGATGTAACAATGATGTATCCTATAGACCTAGAAGAAGAGGTGAAGGACAAAGCAGGAGAAGGAAACTCTAAACTTACTAAGTTATTGCAAAACACGCCTCTTACCCAAAAGATTATCCGTGTGGATGCAAAACTTTTGCAAAATATTGGATTTGATCCAAGAGCAGAACTTGATGATACTATACAAAATAGTCTCGATCAGGAAAGAAATCTTAGAATGAATGCTATATCACAAGAAGATAGAGTTGAGAGTAATAATACCGCCGAAGTAAATGGTATTGCAATTTATAGTGCTCAAGAAGTATTGGATTTATTGGATAATGTAGAAGCTCCTACTAAAGTAGAAAAATCGTTTTCTCCAGAATTTGCTGATGGGAGAAGTGCAGGGAAGTTTGGTAAAAACAAAGATCGGAGAAAAGATCAGAATACTGCAGCAAAAAACGCTAAGAGGAAAAGTTAGTTTTGTGATTATAGTATATCGGTTTTTTGTTCTATGTTTTTTTTATTCTATTGAAAATTATTTCTCTTACTGAGGAACTCCTTCGCCACCTGGTCCACCACCTGCTGGGGGAGGGAGGACTGTACAACTAGGATATGCAAAGGTAAACTCTGATGGAGTGCCATTGAAATCATGCCAGATGCCATCGCCACACTCTCTTCGTTGGCGGATACAGGTATCGCTTCCATCTCCAGGGAGTGCTTGTACCTCAGCACTTTGGTAGAGGGTTAATGAACCTCCATGTGGTATCTGTATGTCTCCAGGAGCGGTACATCACTTAGGAGCCGCTACTTCACATGCACAGTAACTTCCTGCCTCAGGAGAAAGTAGTCCGTCATTACATACGCTATGGATACTTATATCAGCACATGAGTTGGAAGAGCTGTACGCGACACTATTGTTAGGGTAGCTCGTGATCATTTCCCCATTACCTACCGAACCACACAAACTCGTACATCCCAATGGATCACGCGTCCCACATGTTGGATATACTGCAACTTTCACTTCTTCTCCTATATCGTCTTGTGTACCATATCTGATAGCTCCATATGCACAGGTAACAGTTTTTGATTCGCATGTTTCTCCTTCAAGAACAGCACTCTGTAAATAGACGGTAGATGTTCTTCCTGGTTCTCGCACAACTCCTCCTCGTGGAGAAGGGCAGTTGAACGCTTTATTTTCAGTACTTATTTCTTCTGAAGGAGTAGTTGTTGTTGTAACAACGGGTGGCTGTTCCTGTGCAACTGGTTGTTCCTGCGCAACTGGTTGTATAGGCTCGACAGGAGCAGGATTATTTGTATCGCTTCTATTCTCACAACTTCCGTACATAAATTGCTCATCTCCATCTACGACACCATCCATACAATTTCTAGATTGAGAAATACAAATTCGTTGTCAGTTGGAAAGCTCTCCTGCATTGTAAAATATTTTGGTCGATCCATCAGCTACCATCTCTCCATTCACTTCACAATTATTTGGTGTATCTAACTGACAAGTTGCAAAAGGAAGTGGCTGTTCATCGTTAAGCCGTGTTCCATTGTTGCAGGCAGATGTTTTACTTATGCAAGGTTGTGTTGTATTCCCAGTTGGTCACGCAAAAGAAAGTATAGACTCGCCATGCTTAGCTGTCGTCGACCAAGGTGTCGCACAAGAACGGCCATCAGAGCCTGGAGCAGGACAAGATGTTGCGCTGCAAGATCACTCGCCTCCAGAGATAGAGAAAATTCCGCTTTGCTCTCATGCCAATATCGCAATCGCCGTCAAAATTACCGTAGCTAGTACCGTAAGTGCAGTTTTCATAGAAAACTTTCAAGAGAATAAAACACTCTTTCTTATTAGGCATTTGTAAGGGGTTTGCAAGAGAAGCGAGCTCCGAAATGCTATTGTTTGTTGTCTGCGGAATTTGACATATTAGTAACTTATAGATATAATCTTTATATTGAAAATAGATCTTCTATTGAGAGATTTCATTTAATAAAATTGAACCCAAATGAGTACAAATTCACCTGCACAGAAAAGATTGCAAGAAGCAAAAGACAGATTGGATGCAGTAAAAAGAATGAAACACGCTGCATTAAGATTAATCCAAAAAGGGCAAGAATTTTTGCAAAAAAGAGAGGAGATGAAAGATGAAGAACAGAAACTTTTAAATTTCTAATTTCAATAAAATGACATTTGAAGATTCTCAAAGACAATATGAAAACTTTAGAAAAAGTACTGATATTGTAGATCCTGATGAAAGAAGTATCGATGAAAAAGATGTAGCTAAGCTTGCTGAAATATATGAAAAAGAAGCTAGCGAAATTATTGCATCGCTTGTAGGAGATGTAATGAAGTTTCTTGAGAACACTAAAAAAAGTATTTTGGAAGATGCATGAGGGTCAGACGCTGCCGAAGCCGAAAAAATCGCATCAGAAATCACTAACTATATAAAAGACATTAATGGGTTGGAATGATGATCAAGTGGTGGATGAAATGAAAGTAGTAATGTAAACAACACAACTAATATGTCCTGAGACGGGATTAATACCTGATGATGAAATGTAGATATACCTGGTCTACCACCACCAGCAAAGGACATACAATATCAGGACGGGATAGGTTTGAATGCAAGTAGATCAGAAAATGAAAATCAGAAAATATATCAGTGAGGTATCCAATACGGGACTACCATCGACAATGGTACCAAGATCTCTGCGTGAGTGGCAGTAGTACAAAATGAAGCAGAGGGCGGATCTGCTAACACTGTATGAGCTAATGTTGTAATTAATACTAAGGGGAACGTTAAAAACTTAACAAAGGCATGAGAAAGAACGGCCGTAGTAAACGACAGCGTTAATGATAAAAAGAAAGTACTTGATGCTGGTAATGCTGAGGCACGTTCGAAAGCATTAAATGACTCTATTTCTGTAAAAAGAAATATTCAAAAGGCAATGATAAGTATCGGGATTGAAGAGTCTTCAATTAATATCGATCGTTTCGGTGATGAAAAATATTGGACTGAACTATCACTGAAAGCAAACGATGAGATGTATAACAAAATTCAAAAGAACGTTTTCCCCTTAAAGAACGAATTAGTTAGGCTTGAAGCATTAGCAAAAAACTAGAGAGTCAGTCTAAACCTTTAGGTGGTACTAATCATAAGGAAGTAGCAAATAACTTATGATCTATAACAACCATCTGACTGACTCATACTAAGGAGGTACAATACCAATGAGACGAAATACTAAATTTTAATAGTATTGGATTGTGAACGTCTTATGAAAGACAAATTGGTATTCTCCACATAGATGCTGCGCTATCAGCACAGATAGATCAGGTAGATAAAATAACTATAGTAGATTGACTGCGTAATGATGAACAAATACAAAAGACAATGCAACGATGTGCGGGAGCAAACACTGCAATTAATACATGAGATCGAAAATTTATAGCAAAGTATAAACTACAATTTCATGACAACAAATGGAACGAACAAACTATTCAATTAAATGCAGAACGCTCTTGAAAGAAATTTACTACATATGTCACAGGGCATGCGGATTTTTGAAGCGAGAAGAGCATGCAATACGAAGTTACTTGATGAGTAAAATCTCTTAAGAATGCGAAGGTCGCACGACAGGTCGGAATCCGTTATACAAGCGAATGAAAATTCTATCCTCAGATATCGGTCGGGAAACAATTCTAACATATATACCAATTTTGAGTTTACTCCATTGAGAGTTGCAGCAAGACTTTCCGCTCTCAGACAGGCTTTTTCATAAAATCTAAACTCATTTTAATTAGCAATTATTACTCTATATAAAAGCTAAAACTAAATTAGCAATAGGATATAACAATACAATTGGCTTCTATCCGCAGATTTGAATAAGTAAAAGATTATAATTTCTATTTTTCCCAGTTCTAATTGACAACTGCAAAATAACTACTATACATTTTTTAGTAGATTTAATTTTTTACAATATGAAATGGGCTTAGAAGAGACTAACGAAGACGAGAAAGACGCAAAAAGATGAGCGCATACCTATCCAAGAAATTGACTCAAACCAAGCGGTAAGAGAGTGTCTCGTTTAGGACCTGGTTGAAGAACTCCGTCATTTTTCCCTACAGGTCGTCGTACAACACCAGGCGCATATAGACCAGAACACCAAATAAAGGAAGAGACGACTGAACAAACATTGATAGCACTTAATGATGATGCAAAACATACATTGCAATATTATCTTGAAAGGGAGTTGGAGCTCTATGAAAAGCAAAAATCTCGTTATCTTAGATCAGTAATAAATCTTCAAGCCGCACTTCCCAAATATATCGAAGCGGGTCTAGTCGAGCAGGTAAAAAGTACGCAGGAGATCATAGAAATATATGAATCTATGATAAACTCTTATACCGCACAAGAGGAGGTAATAAAGATAAATATTCATGCTGTAACAAAAGGAGCTATCCTTTCCTAGTTACTGGGACACTTCGTCTAAACCCAAGTAGTTTTTATTCTTTCTCATTACGAAAATGGTAGAAACAATCACGCCGGAGGATGATGCAGAGCATACGAATAACATTCCCTACCCGAAATGATGATTATTGCCTCACCCTCCACAAGGGCCTACCTATGGTCCCGTAGGAATAGCGACGCCTGGAGATAAAGAGTATCACGAGTATGAGGCTACCCATAGACCATTGGTTCCCAGTATTGAGCATAAGATGGATCAGCTGGTAGAAGATATGATTGAACAAGGGAAAAGATATAGAGAGGCGGAGAAACCAGAAAATATTATTGCGAAGTTAAATGAAGAAATAAATGAGTTAGAGGAAACAATCTGAGAGTACGACGCGGAGATATTATTACTACAAGAGAAGATACTGAGAACTGAATTATCAATTAAAGAAGCAAATTTAGTTGGGGATTCCTTCAATGAAAAACAAGAAGTAGTAAGTTACGAAAAGAAATTACTAATAACCAATACAAAAATTGAAGTCTTTCAATGAAAAATTGCTAAGTGCGAATTGAAAATATTAAAAAGACAGAAAAGTATTAATATAGTAAACGAAACCGGAAAGTTGCCTGTGAAGCCGTTTAAGTATAAAAGCAATCTTCATAAATTTACCAATATGACCCAGAAAGAAGTAACCAAATTATTAAAAAAGTAGAAAAAATAGTTATGCATAGACGGACAATAGATACGCTAAATACATCAACTGTTCCTTTCGTATATAAAAGTAAAATTCGTGATATGAATCAAGAGCGCGGATTAGAGCTCAAAAACGCTTTGGAATAATTAATTCTTCCTTATGTGAAAACTTCTTGTCCAAACAGTTTCCAAGCTTAAAAAACTTTTTGGCTGTCATACCTATCATATAGAGCAAGCATTTGTTGCTCTAGTTTTGATTACAACTGCGCTTATAAGTCGTAAAGGTTGGATAGAACGAATAGGTGTCGTAGCAGTTTTCTTTACGTTTGGACATGCGAGTGTGGCAGATCGTTTGCATGAAGCCGAAGCAGAAAAGGCGAAACATAATGAGCATTCGGTGCGATGTTATTATAAACTTACGAGATATTACTATGCAAAAGAGATATGTCGACTTATTTACTTTATCTTCTTGGGAGCACGATCAGCGATCGTTGGAGTAGTGCTGTTCGCCTTGTATGGACCACGGAGAAAACTGTGGAGGAAATATCATCCCTGAAAGAGTAGAGAGTAAGTTTTGAATAAATATATTGAAAGAAAAAAGGGAGCGCGAAGCGCTCCCTTTTTTCTTCTTTATAACTTTCAGGCTTACTTCTTTCTAGATTTTCCATCTTGTCCAATAATCTTATCGGTGATTCCATACTTAAGCGCTTCTTCTGCTGTAAACCGCTTATCTCTATCCATATCTAATTCAACTTTTGGACCGTTGATTTACAAGATCCCTCTTCTTAATCGGGTTTTTAGCCATTACTTTGAACCCATAAAATTGACAATATTAGTGTGGGAAGATATAATATACATACGCTGTTTATATAAGAATTAGCTATGGGAGGTAAGTGATGAATCGAAAGTTATTCAAAAGACAAAGACGTAAACTCTCAGGGAACTCAAGGGAACTGAACGGGGGAGGCTTCTGACCAACCAGAAAATATTACTAGAAGACAACAAAGGAGGTTATTGAGACAAGAACGCAAGCAGGGAAATTCTAAACATACACAAGAAGATGAATTAGAAGGACTTAAAACAGATGAGCAAAATGAAAAACAGGCACAACTAGATCAAGTGAAAGGAGAGTTGAATCAAGTAAAATTATCGCTGAGACAACAAATAAAATGATCAAGAGAAGATTTTCGTACTGAAAAGAAGAATCACAAAAAGGAGTTTAAGGAAGGTAAAGAGGAACTTAAGAAGCAATTATGACAAGGGGAGATCACTCGTCAAGAGTTCAAAACCGAGAAGACAGAACAACAAGACAAAAAACGCGAATGAATACGCGAACAAAGGGAAGAAAAAAAGGAAGAGATACAAGGAGCTAGACAAGAGGCAAGTTTACAAAAAAAGGAATTACGCGGCCAACCAAAACAAGTGAGTAAATTAAAAAATGTCCAAAAGAAAGGACAAAACTTTAAGATCGACTTCGGGAATTTATCAGGAGGAAGTATTTTTGGCAATGATGTAGGTAAAACGTTAGACAATATGAAGTTTTCCGATTCAACAGATACAATTGATGCCCTCAAGAGCGAACTGATTGCTTTACAGTCGATTTCTGTGGTGGAAAATAGCTCGCGAGAAAAGAAAGAGAATGTAGACGTTACACAAGATAACTTCCAGTCACAATTCGAACAGAAAGATATGATGAAAGGTGTTGAGGTTAAAGATTCAAGTGTAACAAGCTGATTTTTCTACAATTTGTATAAGAATAATCGCGGAGTAGCTCCTTCCGGAGTCGCCGATTATTTAGTAAAGCATATAGGCGAACTCATGAACTGAGAAGAGTTTTATAAAGAAACTGACAGAACAGTATTTATGGATAGAGTGATTGATATTATTGGAGATAAATATGGAACAAAAGATTTGATATTTTCTGCCGTCTTGAAAAATCCTGAAGTAGCAGTTATCGAAAATAAATGGAGTGTGGGATAGACTAGCAAATCAAATAGTGATTGATCATGAGAGATATTTTATCCCAAAAATATCGATATTCCGTATGATAAGTTAGTCATGGACGAGACTAAACTCAGAACAGAAAGAGGGACATATCAATTTATAAATGCCCTTAGAAAAAAAATAAACCCGAATATACAACTGAATGATGCTCAAGTAGAGCAAATTGCACAATAACATTTACCATCTTCAATTACTATAATGACCTACAAAGAACTACTCCTACGCATCATGCAGAAGCTTGAATCCACCCGGCCACCAGCGAGCGGGGTAAAGCTCTTAATAGAAGAAAATATATTGGACGATACTATGATGGTCAAACTCGTTAAGGTATTTGAAAATGCCATTCAGGAGGCAGAAGACGGTGTACAAAAAGAGAAACTCGAGAAATCTGTGGTTGCAATAAAGAAACTTCAAGAACTTGAAAAATTATCAAAAACTCAAGAAGCGCAGGAACTTTCCCAACTGGAAGGTATGTTGAATGATATTTAATTTATTACTCTAGCTAAAACAAAATGGGTTTCGAAAAACTAAAAGACGATCTTACAAATGTCAGCGTAGTAGACAAAAATCATGCTGAACAGATCATCGATATGGTCCAGGAAGTGGGGAAGTGAGGAAAGTGGAACGAAGCAGTCAAGCAGTTTCAAGACAACTTGTTAGCTGACGATGCCATAAAGCAGAAGTCAAAGACTGCGTTAGAAGAGTATATTAAAACCATAAATCTCAATAAACTTGGCGATTTTTTCAAAGAAGGAGGAGAGCAAGAACTTTCAAGTGATGAAATTGGTGCCCTTGCATGTTACAACCTCTTGACTGTAGATGGGAGTAGATGACTAATGACTGATGTGAGGGCTGAACCTTTCAAAAAGAATATTTCCGAACTTATGCTTCCGCTCAGTAAAGATGATCCTTCAGTCGTAAAAACGACACCAGAAACAACACCAGAAGGAACACCACAAGGAACACCAGCAGCAACACCAGAAGCAACAGCAGGAGAAACACCAGAAACGACACCAGAAGGAACACCAGGGGCATGACCTGATACAAACACTGATGGAGCGGTTGATGATAACAATGCGACAACTAAAGAAGAAAATGATACGTCCAAACCTATGGATTCTAACATATTCGAACGCAACTTACAAGTATGGTCTATGGATGATATCATTGCCGGCCTTAAGACCATGAAAGAAAATTCAACAGATGTGATCATAGAAGGAGAGCACTTCTACTTTGATTCGAAACAACTAAAGGAGCAAGGATTCAATCCATTTGACCACAATACAAATCACGAAGTTACAAACCCTCAAGCTCTTCTAGATGCCTATCACGACAAAAAAATTACTGGGCTCTCTGTCTCTGATCTAGTCTGAGACTTAGTAAAAAATGGAAAGACGCTTGTTAAATACGGAGGAAACCTGCTCACTGCGCCTGATGAAACGCAGAAACAATGGCTAGACTCACTATTGTCGGAAGATACGCAAGATGCTTCTTCGACACTTTCTGAAAAAGAAAAAGGGTTATTTATGGATGAAGAGCAAATAGGAGAAACCTTCAAAAAAACTAAGGATCACAATGAGGAGCTAGCTCTTGAAAAGAGCATTGATGAGCAACCTGCAGTAAAAGTAATTTGATGACTTATAGAGAATACTCAATCCCGCCCAGTCGGATGAATATATAAGGTTCAAATCGGATCATGAGAGAATAAAAAGTTCATATATGCTACTGAAGAAAACTTTGAAGCGTTCCTTAAGCCATATCAAAAGAATGAAAAAAATGCCACGTCTAAAAAGAAGGAAATAAAGAACGAAGGCGAGAAAGATACTGCTGAAACGAACAACATGGCAGTCGATGACGTAAAGTTATTTTTTGAAAAGAACGAGACAATTACCCCAGAAAGACTTACTGATTTATGACTCACCATAGAAAGTGGAGGGAACAACAAAACAGTTATACTCAAAGATACCCAAGGACAAAATGCCATGAGTATAGATATGAAGACTAATACACTCAACCTTATACTCCCTGGGCAGAAAAACGGGACGGCTGTAGATCTTGCGGGGGCAGACATATTGCCTGTATTGTACAAAGCTACAAGGTTAACGAGTACGTATAGGCAGCTTCTAGGAGCGCGAGACGCGAATAAAGCAGAAAAGAAAAGTAGAGTTGAGATCAACCATCAGCTTGCATTCTTTGAAAATCAAGCAAAGCATTTCATCACTTGAAACGAGTTTGATTCGCATGCAACCGGTCCAATTGAACAAGAAAAAATCTGAAAATCGTTTGGTGATAAGCAAGAAAACTTGAACTTTTCTACCTGCACTATAGATCAGTTTATTTATAACCCAGCAAAACGTCTTGTGGAGTATAATCCATCCAAGGAGGACAATCTTACAAATGATCAGCAAATAGAAAGTACTTTTAAAGATTTTTCATCCTAGCAGAGCTCGCAGCGTAAGAGGGATGGTCGCATAAGAAGGTGGTGCAATCTTAATGAAAAAGGAGGCGCTTCGCGCCTCCTTTTTCATTCTTCATACCCCTTCTTGCCTTTTCTTACCTCTTCCAACTTATTTCTTCTTGGCTTTCGTATCGTTCACTCCGATGATCTTATCAATAATTCCATACTTTAGCGCTTCTTCAGCGGTAAGCCACTTATCTCTATCCATATCCAATTCAACCACAGAACGTTTTTGACCAGTTCTATCGGCAATAATATCGATAGTCATATTTTTGATTCTAATACCTTCTTCTACCGCGATACGTGTATCGGAGATGGTCCCTTGTGCACCATGACTTGGTTGGTGAATCATAACTCTACTGTGGGGGAGAGCCATCCTTTTCCCTTTAGTCCCACCTGCAAGGAAGATAGATCCCATAGATGCAGCAAGACCGATACACACGGTCGATACATCGCATTTGATATATTGCATTGTGTCGTAGATTGCCATACCGCTATACACTTCTCCACCTGGCGTGTTGATATAGATAGTAATATCTTTTTCTGGATTTTGTTTTTCCAAGAAAAGCATCTGCGCAACGATAGACGTAACCATATTAGTTTCCACTCCATTACCCAAGAAGATAATTCTATCTTCGAGCAGTCTTGAATAAATATCATACGCTCTTTCACCTCCTTTAGTTTTTTCAATTACGCTTGGAATAAGAACCATCACTGAATTTTTATAACAAATAAACACTTTCTGTGTATCTAGAGTGTACATATTCGATAGAGATATTCAACTCTAGCCGTTCCACAACGCCCATTTTCATTGACAAGATAGCCTCATTTATATCTGACATAATATTTCTGCACATTTTCTTTGCGTTCTAGATATGAAATATATATAGACGGGAATGTCAATAATCCGTTAGTTGTTTTTGTTGGCTCCCTTTGCACTCTTTTTATCTCTTCACACTCCCTCCATGACGAGTACGATGAGATCGCCTTCTTTACAAAAACAACACACCGCTGCGTATCGTGACTTTTATATGCAACACGATCTGGTGGTTAGCGCGCCGCATACCTTACGTCGATCGTATAGCTTAGCGAGAGCCGCATGACCTATCGGTATTCAGCAGCCATTGCCAGCTAGAATGCTTTGTGGTGTTACGTTCAATGAACAACGTTCAGTTACGATTGAATCAATCACGATGTACGATCCTATTCTATGATCGTTTCGTCAGTACGAACCTTCACAAGTAATCAAAGCTGCACAACGCGAAAAGATTGAACTAACTATTCGTGAACTTCTTTCGACCTATGGATATGTTGGGTGAGTGACGGTAAATTTGTTATCTGAATATAGAAAAGGTGAAGGTTTTTGATTTATGGGCTCTTTTTTTGCATCGCTTGCGACTATCATTTTACTTATTACGAACCAAGTTCGCGTAGAACAACTACACGCACCAAATTTTTCTACGAGCCCTGCATACTTACTAATTCAGCAGTTGGCGCTGTATCTTGATAAGAGTTGTCTGTCACACTCGTGATGAGCCTCAATAGCTGCAGCTATTGCCTCACACGGACTACCGATTGCGCAAATATCGCAACCGACTATTCAAGGTTCGCCTCCATCTAGTTCTGATAAGCAGTCGACCCCCGCTAGTCGCTGCTTTTTTGGATTGCAAGAGCTGTACCAGACATCATTAAGCGTAGAGGAGTTACCAATTGATTATGGTGTAATATCTTTTTGACTTACGCACGATTGCGGGTCGGTAAAACGCGCGTACCAACAATCGTATCGTTTATTGACCGATTCATATGATCGCTTGATGGAGGTGCGGCAACAACGCTCACAAGAAACCGTAACGCCTTCGCTCATAGGTTCCTCGACAAGCCATCCGCGAGATAGTTATCTGTATGCTCACTTACTCGACTACCGAGAACAAATACTTTCGCGTCCAGGTGATGATGGGTGTGTGGAATGATTTATTCAAAGCGTAATGGACTGTGGACTGTATCATTTGATGATCGAAAAAGATATGCATCAGTTCTTTCAAATCTATGCATGGTTTGATGAACTCAAAAATTTCCCCAACGAAAAACTATGACTGATGCCGATCTCTACAACCAAGCCAGGATGATCTATTTTATTTGTCACTCGTCGTGGTAGTAGCCAAGAGACTATGGAAGAGCTACTAGAACGCTTGCGTCCACAACATCGTCATGTACATTTTAGTTATCTTTCGTGGAGAGATGGGTTCTCATCGTGCGGGCTACATGTCGAGCAGTACTTAAGCCAGGATATTTATTCATCATACGTTTCTCCAGGTTCGGTAGTGTTTGTAGGAGGGGACGGAAGATGTTATGTAGGATCCCATCAAGAAATTTTGCAAAGCGAACAGTCAGGTATTCTGCTTGATCAAGTATATGGGAAAGTCTATCTTGAGTGACAAAAAACAAATCACAAACAACTTCGTTCACAGTCATGAACTACAGAAATACTTTCTATCCTTTTAAAATCGATCTGAAAGTACGTTCCTCATTCTGTCTTTCCCCCTTCAAGCTATAGCACCAATAAAAATGAAATGATAGGTAAAATTCTTTCACCATTTTCTACCCTCATGAAAAGTAAATTTGGTATTTCACTGCCGATCGAATGTAATGGAGGCGTGTATGATTTCGAAGTCAAACTTTCTGCAAATCCGAAAGGCTTACTCCATCTTGTTTCAAAAGTGGAAGAGGCAGGCAAAGAGGTTATGAGGAGACCGATATAATTTATCGTAAGATTTTTTTTATGTGTTCATCATCTAATCTACATAAACTTGTTCTTCAACTCTTCTCCCACAATCTTGCCGACCGTCATTCATCGGTCTTTTCGTTTGACGATGCGGTACGCGGTATCTCCTTTAGCCTTGTGAGAAGCTAGGGATGCGAGAGGGAGGGAGTCGCCATTGGTATAGGCTTGCATCTGGCCGTCGTCAAGGATGATGACGTTTTTGATGGCCGTACTTCCGAGAATATTTCCTAAGTGATGTGTTGGTCTATAGATATCTTTATCAATTTTTGCGACAGGAATTCACATTTTTTCGAAATGAACTTGTGAAGAGATCTCTTTGACAGTAGGAGAGATGAGGTAAAGTTTATCTTTGCTCGCCATAAACATATGCAGAGCAGGATCAACAGTTATACCGAAATCTTCTTTCAATCGTTTTTGAATTTTCAATTGGAGGTTTTTACTAAGATCGACTTTGAACTGATTCTTTGGAAGCAGTTTCGTAGATTTTTCTGCAGGCTCTTTGGTAGCAGTGAGTTTGCGTAATTTTGCGACATAGAAGCCTCCGGTATGATGCAGATGCGGTCGGAGTCTTGCGACTTTTCCTGGATCAAACTTTGCAGATGGTTTCTCTGTCTCTCATTTTTCGATATCTAATTTCTCGACTTTGTGTCCTTCGCTGACATGCGTGAGCTCCATTCATACTAGTTCAACACTTCCAGCAAAAAAATCTAACGCCTTCATAATAATATTTTCATTTTCATACGGGTTTATCGTACAGGTAGAGTAGACGATTGTCCCGCCAGGTTTTGTCGCTTTGATCGCAGAGACGAGGAGTTGGAATTGTGTGCCAGCGATTTTATTTATCTCAGCGATGTTCCAGTATTTCATAGCAACATCAGACTTATACGCAGTTCACTCCCCGCTACATGGAGCATCGAGCAAGACATGATCGAAAAAATTTGGTAGCTGTGTGCCAAACATAAATCCATTGAATGACATCAACGCAGTATTGTAACATCCGCCTTTATTTAAATTATGTGCGAGCGATGTCACTCTTTGTGCGTTCACATCGTTGGCTATAATAAGTCCTGGATTTTTTTTCATAGCAAGCAATGTATGCGAAAGCTGTGATGCTTTTCCTCAGGGCGCAGCTGCCATATCCAGGATTATGTCTCCCGGTTTTATATCAATTTGTGTCGCAGGCAAACTAGCTGCGATCTCTTGGATATAGAAAAATCCACATTGATGTAAAAATGTTTTTCATAGTGCGAGAGGTCTTACATCTCTATCGATATAAAAGCTTATAGGATCGTCGACGAACGAGGAGGGCGTAAGATGTCGTCACCACTCCTTTGTAATATTCTCAAATGTTTTCACATCTATTTTGGAAATATTTATGGTCATACTCTTCTTCAACGGCTTATAACACGCATCCAAAAAAGCATCTACATCTGCAGACGGCAAAAGATTTTTTAGTTGGGCAAGAAAATCTGGATGTACAATAGACATATTTATAGTAGAATAAGAGAAGTCAGTGTAGTTATTTATATCGGTAATACAAAAGCATGTAAGAATGTTCGGATATTCCTTGCAAATAGCGATGATTTTAGTAGTATGCACAGCACCCTTGTGTTGTACTTGGGTATTCTTTGTATTCGAAAGAGAATATCTGATCGGTGGGGTATCGCCAAGCTGGTAAGGCAACGGGCTTTGAACCCGTCATCCTAGGTTCGAGTCCTAGTACCCCAAATTGATTGCAAACTGAAGGGGGAGTATTACACACGAAAAATTAAAAGAGTGAATGGCGCACAAAAAAATGCTATGCAATAGGAGCGAGTGGTGTTCAAAAAAGATGCGATAGGAGCGAAGCGAGTCAGCATCGTTTTGACGCCCGAGCGAATAGAAACGTTCACCTCTTAAATGAGCAATTGATCAAAAAAAACTCACACTGCGGGGTGGAGAAGTGGTATCTCGTCGGGCTCATAACCCGAAGGTCGTTGGTTCGATCCCAACCTCCGCAAGAGTTTGTATTAATAGTTAAAAATAATAGAGTTATGTGAGCTGTATCATTCGGGATTAGCTTAGCTGGTAGAGCGCCGGACTCTGAATCCGGAGGTCCTAGGTTCGATCCCTAGATCCCGAGATTCTCTGCTTACATGCCGGGATGGTGGAATTGGCAGACACGCATGGCTTAGAACCATGTGCCTCTGGCGTGGGGGTTCAAGTCCCCCTTCCGGCAAGTTACCTTGCAAAAGCAAACAAAATACCTATTAACACAGCCGGCCCTTTTTTTTGTTTATCAGAAAATACGCGATTCCAAGGTAGCTCAGCTGGTAGAGCAAGTGACTGTTAATCACTGGGTCGCGGGTTCGAGTCCCGCCCTTGGAGGACTTAAAGTACTACAGAAAGTGGGACTAAAAAAAGATGGGAATTGTGTAAGTAGAATCTGGCCCTTTTGTTTATTCATTATATACTTGTTCAATGGCAATTACATCTTCGGCGAAAAAAGCAGTAAAAAGAAGTAAGTTTCTCCAAGAAAGGAACTTAGTTTTTAAAACTGCAATGAAAAAAGCAATTAAGACTATCAGAAAAGCTATCACTGATGGTAAGAAAGATGCTGAGATTATGCCGTTATTGACTGCTGCATATAGTGCAATCGATAAAGCGCAAAGAAGAAACATTATTCACAAAAATAATGCTGCAAGGAAAAAGAGTAGGTTAGCGATCGCTGTCAAAAAAACAAAATAGTAGGATGCCAGCGTAGCTCAATTGGTAGAGCAACCGCCTTGTAAGCGGTAGGTTGCAGGTTCGAGTCCAGCCGCTGGCTAATTGCTTACACTAGAAAGTAAAAAATTAATGAGGCAGAAAATGTTATGGAGTGGTAGTTCAGTTGGCTAGAACGCTTGCCTGTCACGCAGGAGGTCGCGGGTTCGAGTCCCGTCCATTCCGCCATTTTGGCCTCATCGTCTAGTGGTCAGGACGTCGGGTTTTCATCCCGAAAACCGGGGTTCAATTCCCCGTGGGGCCACCACATTAAAATTGAAAGTGTAAAGTTGAAGATGGAAAATGAAGATTTTATTCTCCGCCATCAACTCTTAACTTATTGTATGGGCGATTAGCTCAGTTGGCGAGAGCATCTGGTTTACACCCAGAGGGTCGTAGGTTCGAGTCCTACATCGCCCACCATTCAAAATCCTTTCATGAAAAATAAAAAATTAAATAAAAAACCTTATTTGGACAACCATGCGTATGTCGGGTCTATAGCTCAGGTGGTTAGAGCAGCCGGCTCATAACCGGCGGGTCGTTGGTTCAAGTCCAACTAGGCCCAAATTAAAATTTAAAAGTGGAAGATTGAAAATTAATAGTAAAAATTTTCAACTTTCAATTCCCAACCTTCAACCTATTTATGCGGGTGTAACTCAATTGGCTAGACTCAAAAGTCATAATCCAACTGATGTAGATTCACATATTAAATTGCCTTTATGCGGGTGTAACTCAATTGGCTAGAGTCACAGCCTTCCAAGCTGTTGGTTGCGCGTTCGAGTCGCGTCACCCGCTAATTAATAAATAATCCAAATTTATTATCCCTCCGAGTGGAGGAGGTAAGCAGTACAGGGGCCGAAAATCGCACTTGTCTGTCCGTAATTCGCGGGTTCACTCGAAAATTGTAAAATTCCTGTGGTGGGAATGCGATCGTTGCAAGTGTTGATGATCGCGAAACTCTGATACCTATCAGAGAAATTGATGAGAAGATATTCTCAGCAACTTATCTTTTTGTAACGATGATTTTCAGTTGCATTCGACTATGACTTTTGTATAGTCGACTCCACTGCAAAAAAGTAGGACCTTACCAGATCAATGTATCAATTTTTTGGAAGACGAAAAGTCTGTTTATGAGCTTAAGATGGATGCCTTGGGTAAAGAAGCCGACGAAAGACGTGATTGGCTGCGAAAAGCCACGGTAAGGTGCCAATAGCCGTTATAGCCGTGGATGTCTGAATGGGGTAACCCTCTTGATATAATCAGGAATCCGTGACATTAGTCCGGATGGTAAGCCAGTGAAGTGAAATATCTCAGTAACTGGAGGAAAAGAAATCGTAAGAGATTCCCGTAGTAGTGACGAGCGAACTGGGAAGAGTCTAAACTATCATAATGTAAGGTCCTAACCGTTGTTATGATAGGGTTGTGGGGTGCAGCATGGTCCGTTAGGAAGGGCCGTAGGTATGTTTTGTATTATAGCAGAAGACGTTGAAAAGCGTCGCCAAAGTGGGTTACAGTCCCGTACGTGAAATAATACATTCACTTAGTTGCATTCCCGAGTAGGGTCGAACACGTGAAATTCGGCTTGAATCTGGGCAGACCACTGTCTAAGACTAAACACTTCTTTACACCGATAGCGTATAGTACCGTGAGGGAAAGGTGAAAAGTACCCCTGGAAGGGGAGTGAAATAGTTCCTGAAATCTTAAGCTTACAAGGGAGTGGGAGCCTTCGGGTGACCGCATACCTATTGTCGAATGGGCCAACGAGTTATGTATAGTAGCAAGGTTAAGGTATGAAGTACCGAAGCCGTAGTGAAAGCGAGCCTGAATAGGGCGTTTAGTTGCTGTATATAGACCCGAAACGATGTGAGCTATCCATGGGCAGGATGAAGGTATGAGAAATCATGCTGGAGGTCCGAACGGTTTGGAGCTGCAAGTCCTTCCGATGACCCGTGGATAGGAGTGAAAAGCTAATCGAACATCGTGATAGCTGGTTCTCTGCGAAATGTATATAGGTACAGCCTGTAAGCGCACCTGTGCGGGTAGAGCTCTGGAAAGGCTAGGGGGATCGAGAGGTCTTACCAACCCTTACCAAACTTCGAATAGTACAGACGCAACTTATGGAGTGAGGCCGTGGGAGATAAGTCTAACGGCCGAGAGGGAAACAGCCCAGATTTCTAACTAAGGTCCCCAAATCATAGCTAAGTGGAGAAGGATGTTCTCCTGCCCAGACATCCAGGAGGTTTGCTCAGAAGCAGCAATCCTTTAAAGAGTGCGTAACAGCTCACTGGACAAGTGGGGGAGTGCCGAAGATATAACGGGGCTAAGCTATGTACCGAAGTTGAAGACTCGCAGCAATGCGTTTGGTAGCAGAGCGTTCTGTATGGGGTGAAGCCGTTGCGTCAGCACACGGTGGACTGTACAGAAGTGACAATGTTGGCATGAGTAACGTCTCCTGATGAAAATTCAGGACGCCGAAAACCTAAGGATTCCTACGCAACGTTCGTCGACGTAGGGTTAGTCGGGACCTAAGGCTATGCCGAAAGGCTGTGTCGATGGAAGGCTGGTTAATATTCCAGCACCTTTAATTAACAGTGAAGGGGTAACACATCGGGATTTGTAAGAGCTTCTTAAGGATTGGAGTTGTGATAACGAGGCAAGTCTGGTTTAGGCCAGGCAGTGTATGGCAGGCAAATCCGCTATATACGTCACGTCGAGTTAGAACAGAAGTTCTGCTTCGGCAGGGTTATTCTTATAGTTCTGGTGTCAAGAAAAACCTCTCAGCGTTACGTTAATTGAAGCCCGTACCGAGAACAGACACTTGTAGGTAAGTAGAGTATACTAAGGCGATCGAGATAACTAGGGATAAGGAACTAGGCAAAAAAGCGACCGTAACTTCGGGATAAGGTCTGGCCGATGAAAATTCGGCCCGCAGCGAAAGTGATGGGGGGGACTGTTTATCAAAAACACAGCTCTCTGCTAACTCGTAAGAGGATGTATAGAGGGTGACGCCTGTCCAGTATCAGAATGTTAACCCCGCTTGTGCAAGCTCGTGGGCTAAGCACTGATAAACGACGGCCGTAACTATGACGGTCCTAAGGTAGCGAAATTCCTTGTCAGGTAAGTTCTGACCCGCACGAATGGCTTAACCATCCCCATACTGTCTTGTTCCTAGACTCGGTGAAATTATAATTCCGGTAAAAATACCGGATAGATGCGGTTAGACGGAAAGACCCTGTGAAGCTTTACTGAAGGTTGGTATTGTGTCGTGACATATGATGCTCAGCATAAGTGGGAGGCTATGAGGCGGCGACTTTGGTCGTCGAGGAGCCATCAAGTGAGATACCACTCATCGTCTGTTGCGGCACTAACCCCGAAGAATCGGGGGACAGTGCTAGCTGGTCAGTTTACCTGGGGCGGGTGCCTCCGAAAGAGTAACGGAGGCGTACAAAGGTTGGCTTACCACGGATGGAAACCGTGGCGGAAGTATATTCACAAAAGCCAGCTTAACTGTGAGACTCACGAGTCGAACAGAGTGGAAACACGGTGAAAGTGATCCGGACTTTTCTATGTGGAAAGGAGTCCGCTCAACGGATAAAAGCTACTCCGGGGATAACAGGCTAATGGGATCCAAGAGTCCATATCGACGATCCCGTTTGGCACCTCGATGTCGGCTCGTCGCATCCTGGGGCTGTAGAAGGTCCCAAGGGTTGGGCTGTTCGCCCATTAAAGCGGGACGCGAGCTGGGTTCAGAACGTCGTGAGACAGTTCGGCCCCTATCTG
>JBBQVK010000004.1:0-32173 GCA_038211735.1 Candidatus Absconditabacterales bacterium
ACTTTGCCACTTTGCCACTTTGCCACTTTGCCACTTTGCCACTTTGCCACTTTGCCACTTTGCCACTTTGCCACTTTGCCACTTTGCCACTTTGCCACTTTGCCACTTTGCCACTTTGCCACTTTAGATATATGAAAAAGGAGGCCGCAGGCCTCCTTTTTTTTGTTACTATAAATTCTTCTCAAATTCTTTTATCGTACGAGATTAATCAATAACCTAAAGAAAATTTCATTTACTAAAAGGTCGCCTGATTATGAGAACTTTGTTAAAGATTGTTAAAATCGCCTCAAAGATCGCTTTCAAAAATCTTAGAGATAAGTGACCTATTACCTGCATAGCTCTTAAGAGTCGTTTCCAAGTAAGTAATTTATTTTTTCGCCATATTTCTGGTAGCACTAAAAAAAGAAAAATTTTGGATGTGATCAAAAGACTATCGCTGATTAATTTAGTGGAACTAGTAGCAAAAGATTGAATATTGATAGAAACGAGAAGTAGCGTTTATATAGAAAAAAAACTATTTCCAAATTCATATAAACTCAGAGCGAAAGTCTCTGGAATTGATATTTTCCTTGTCATCGCTGAATCAAAGCAGGGTTCCTTGGTCTTGATTACAACATTTTACAATTAACAAAAAAACATCCGTCAGGGTCTAATCCCTCGTTGAGCCTTTTTCAGCCTACCGGATGTTTTATATGCAACTTGAACTTAGATAGAGTAGTCAAAAAGATTTAAAATACAAGAGAGAGTTGTAAGTTGTCATAAGTAGAAAGCCTTTTCTAAGTCTTGACAAACGATTTAGACCAGATATAGTAAATATTCGTTGAACCTTAAAAGAATAAAATCATTTATTATGAGAAAGAAAATCTTAATTTATGGAGGAGGAACGTTTTCTCCTGTCCGGACTCATTTGGCATTGGCAGCGCCAGCGTTTGGCAAAACTGCCCGGAGATTAGCACAACTTTGTTATGAACGTATGCCTGAAATGGAGACCTATCTTCATCTCACAAAAATGGCAGATCCTACATCAGAGCTGGTTACAAACAGAGAGGTTGGTACTCATGTCTTAAACCTGAAAGAAGATTTCAACACTAAGATCGTTTTCTTCAATGTAGCTTTGTGCGATTACATGGGTCGTATTGGTGAAGAAGAAAGCGGCCCTCATGCACCTCGTCTGAAAACCCGTGAAGGTATTCAGACTATGGAGTTGTTACCAGCTATGAAAGTATTGGACGATATCAGAAATGGTCGCAAGGATATTTTCTTGGTAGCGTTCAAAACCACTTCTGGAGCAACAGAAGATGAACAGTACATTGAAGCTCTTACGTTGATGAAAAGATCATCGTGTAACCTTGTCCTTGCAAATGACACCTCAACTCGCGTGAACATGATTGTCACACCGGAAGAGGCACGTTATCATGTCACCACTGATCGAGATCAAATTCTGCGACAGCTTGTCGACATGACATTCCATCGCAGTCAGCTTTCCTTCACCCACTCAACAGTAGTTGAAGGCATACCTGTAAAATGGGACTCTGAAGAAGTCTATCCAGCACTCAGAGCAGTAGTCAATTACTGCATTGAAAAGAACGCATACAAGCCGTTCAACGGCGCTACAGTAGGTCATTTTGCTTGCAAAACCGGTGACCGCGAATTTCTTACCTCTATCCGCAAATCAAATTTCAATGATCTTGCGAAAAATGGACTGGTAAGAATTCTAACTGACGGTACTGACTCAATCCTTGCATACGGAGCAAAGCCATCGGTAGGTGGACAATCGCAACGGATCATCTTCTCAGATCATCCGGAGTACGATTGTATCGTACACTTCCACTGTCCGAAAAAATCTGAATCTAATGTCCCTGTGGTTTCACAACGCGAATACGAGTGTGGTTCACACCAATGTGGTGAGAATACCTCGCGAGGGCTGAAGCAGTTCGGAAACCTGTCGGCGGTCATGTTAGATCAACACGGTCCTAATATCGTATTTCATCACTCGATCAATCCCCAGGAAGTCATTGATTTTATCGAGCTGAACTTCGACCTTTCGGCCAAAACCGGTGGTCAAGTAAGCCTCGAGAAAGAGAAGGTGTATGAGGAAGGACCTATATCTGTGAAAACCTAAGGCGAATCAAAATGACTATTCGAGAGACGCGCCTCATAGGATATTTAAACGAAAATTGAGTCCAGGAGGGGTTTTCCCTTCCTGGATTTTTGATATATCCAAGCAGAAAAGCCAATTTCTAGGTAGCGCCAACTCAATCCTTTTCGTAAGCCATTTCTAAGCATCTTTTTCTATAGATTGTATTGTGTATGCCTCTATACTGCTCTAGAGGTGTGAGATTGGTCTATAAATAGCCATTTTTCTGACAAAAAATCCTTGCATTCAGTCCAGAAATACCTATATATTGCCTCATTCGAAGTCTTTTGTTTATTTTTTGTTATCGTTTAAAAATGGCACACAAAAAAGCCGCGGGTAGTACGGACAACTTGAAAGACAGTAACCCGAAATACCGTGGACTAAAACTCTCTGGCGGACAAATCGCTCGCGCTGGAAACATCATTATTAGACAAAAAGGTGATGAATATCATTTAGGAAAAAATACCTACAAGGGTAGAGATTTCACTATTCATGCAACATTGGATGGAGTAGTGTCTTTCCGCAAGAAGCGCATCATGAGATACGACGGTAGAACATATCTTAAGACTGTTGTAGAAATTATTCCTACTGGAGGATTCGCAAAAGCAGGAGCTAAACCTACAGCTAAGTCTGTAAAACCAACTGCAGTAACTAATCCTACAAAAGGAAAAGGACAAGTTAAGACAGTAGAAAAAGTTGTTAAGCCAACTGCAAAGGATGCAGAAAAACCAACCGCAAAAGATGCAGAAAAGCCAACAACTAAAGTTGAACATACACCCACAACACATAAAGCGGAAACTCCAGCAAAAGCGGCTGCACCGAAGAAAGAAGTAGCTAAGAAAACTCCAGCAAAAGCAACCGCAGCTAAAGCTCCTGCAGCAAAGAAAGCAGCAGCTAAACCTGCCGCTAAAAAAGCTCCAGCAAAAGCAAAACCAGCTAAGAAAAAATAATACGTTTTCATATTTATCTTTGTTACTTATTTCCTCAAATGATTGGTCCAAAGAAGAAAAGGTCGATAGCCAAAAAGAAACAACAAAAGCATACATGGATGACCTATGCATTGAAAAAACTTGATGCATCTATTGTCATCACGACATGTACCAACTGTAAACAAGCAAAGAGAGCACACAGAGTATGCCCTCATTGTGGATTTTACCGTGGTAAGCAAATGATCACTATCAAGTCAAAGAGTAAGGAAAAAATTCTTGATGCATAATTAAAAGAATAAATAAAGCGAGTTAGATTAATTGAAGAACCAGGGGATTTGTAGGGATGTTAATGTCACTTTTACAAATCTACTGGTTTCAATTGCTCTAACGAGCCATAGTATTACAGGGTTCTTTACCTATTTAATAGTGAACGTGAGCGTAAACGTTAAAGCAAGAATTAATGCTAGAAAGATCGTGCTCGTATACTTTTACGAGCAGTATTTCTTAGAAATTGCTGCGACGAAAGACTCATTATTGGATGAGATTGATAAGATTCACAAAGTAGTAGATCAAAAAGGTCCTGCGAAAGAGGACGTAAATATGAGATGACTGATGGCAAAAGATTATTATGGAGCAGACGTGGACGATGAGTTAGCGTATATCATAGAAAACTATTTCCGTAAATTTGAACCTAGTGAAATCGATTTCGAATATATCAACTTGATTGGACCTAAATTTCATGACTACCAACCAACCGTAAGTGAAAAAGTAAATGAGTATACCATATCCTTTAGCTACGATGAGATGGATATAATCGATAGAGTCCTTTTCGTGTTGGGATATATTGAATATACAGAGCTAAGAACACCAAAAGAAATTATGCTCAATGAGATGGTAGAACTTGCTAAAAGATATGGAGACGACTCAAGTTCTAAGCTTATCAACGGTATCTGACACAAGCTTTTGAGCGGTATCGATGAAGATGTAGAAGGAAGCAAAATCGGGGTAGGCGGCAAAAAACCAAGCAAGAAGACAACTAAAAAAACTCCAAAAAAAACAGCAAAAACAAAAACAAAAGACGTATCAGAAAGTAAACCAGAGGACGCATCAAAAGCTAAAAAAGCCCCGAAAGGAATAGACGACTTACTATAATAAAATACTCAACCTTCTTCTGTGGATAACTGAACTCTAACATAATCTAGAACATTTCTTACTTTCATTCTTCTTGTGATGAGCGATCACTTACTATACATCAAATCTCTTATGATTCCTTTACCAAATACGGTAGATGAAACTCTTTTGCAGACCGCATTCACGCACAAATCTTTTTCTATGGATGCTCCACAAGACCAAATCCCTCACAATGAAAGGTTGGAGTTCTTAGGCGATTCAATATTGGGCATGGTCGTAGCTCACGAACTGTATGTAGAATATCCTGAAGCACCTGAGTCACAGCTTACACTTATGAAAATACAGCTCGTCAAAGAACCTACCTTGGCTATTATTGCTAGGAAAATACAGTTGGGCGAACAAATACGTCTTGGCCGCGGAGAACTCAAGAGTGGAGGGGCGGATAAAAACGCTATTTTATCAGATATGCTGGAGGCGCTGCTGGGGTATTTGTACATAGATCAAGGGCGAACAGCGGTTGCATCTTTCGTCAAAACTTATATTATCGGCGAACTTGCATTGGGTGATGAAGGGGGGATAAAGAGCTTCAAGAGCCTTTTACAAGAACTTGTACAACAACTTCACAAAGATATCCCTGTCTATAAAGATATCGAAATGCAGGTAGAACCTACGGGCAATGTAACGCTGTATGGATCAGATCTATACGTGCAAGACACATTGGTATTTCACGGAGAGTGACCTAGTAAGAAGAAAGCGCAAGAAGAGGCAGCGAAAAAGTGATATGAGATCCTTTTGAGCCAAATTAAGTAGATCTACACACTGTCTATTATTACAAAAAATATTTTACCTGTTTAGTTTTCACTCGTTCAAATGAAATTCCACTTCCAAATTATCAGTAGAACATGGTTATGGCTTACTATTGGTTTTGTTGCAGCTACAGTTGCTCTACGGTTGTTCCTATCAAACCTTCGTTTTTCAGTCCAGTTTACTGGCGGTATAGAAGTAGTGGTAGAAAAGACGGTAGACGCTACAGTAATAAAACCTGCACTAGACAAAGCACTCCATGATAACTGAATTACAAACTACGAACTTGGGATCGGCGAGAAGGACGGATTTGGCAATATACTTATACAGATGGCTGTAAGCGATGCCAAGCAAGTCACTGATATCACTGACCTTATAGAAAAGACGCTTATAGATACAAAAGTTATCGAATCAAAAGACGATATCTTACAGTTCTCAGTCATAGGACCTAGCGTGGGTGATTATATTCAGAAAACCGCGAAGGCTGCATTGATACGAGGTATGATATTGATGGGAGTATATATTTTGTTTGCATTCTCAGGGATGAGAGGGATGATCTCGCCATTACTTTTGGGAGGAGTGACTATTGTTACTATGATCTTTGATATATCTATGGCTGCAGGAGGATACGGACTACTGATGCAGTTCAATCAAGCAGTACAGATCGATACAATCTTTGTAATTGCGCTACTGACCGTAATGGGATATAGTATCAACGATACGATCGTGATTTTCGATAGAATAAGAGAAAACTTTATTGAGAAGAGAGCCCAGGTGGAAAGAGGACAGGTTACTCGTGCAGAGATCTTTGAGTCTAGCTTGTGGCAGACCATGAGAAGATCATTGGCGACTGTTGCGGCTACGTTGTGTGCGGTTATCGTGATGTGAGTATTTGGTACTGGACTCTTGCGTATGTTCGCATTTACTCTTGGAGTAGGAATTTTCTCAGGAACGTATAGTTCTATCTTCATCGCTTCGCCTTTGGTCTACTTATTGAGTAAAAAACATGACCATAAAGATAAAAAAGGAAAATCAAATAAATAATTAAAATTTCTTACGTATGCATATGAATTTCAAAAAAGATTTTCCACTATTAGTGAATCATCCAGAGACAATATATCTGGACAGTGCTGCTACAGCACAAAAACCTTCATACGTGATAGACGAAGTAACGCACTACCTCTGCCATGACTATGCTAATATCCATAGAGGACGATATGATCTTTCTGTTGCTTCAGAAGAGCTGTACTGGCAGGCTAGAAAGAAAGTCGCTGCGCTTATTAACGGTCGCGATGACGAGGTAATTTTTACTTCAAATAGCACAGGAGCAAGCAATCTCCTCATACAATCCCTGACGTTATCATGAACTCTAAAGCCTTGAGATAAAGTTCTTACAAGCATTACCGCGCATCATGCTGCATTAGTGCCATGGCAACTGGTCGCTAAATTTATGGATATTGAGATTGTTTTCGTAGGATTAGACGAGAATGGATCGATCGATATCGCTGATTTTACACAAAAGTATGATGAACGCGTTAAAATTGTTTCATTGCCGTTTATTTCAAATGTGATCTGACAAAAAGACGACTTAGATAAGATAAAAAATATATTGAGAGACAATACGTTGTATATTCTTGATGCTTCGCAGGCAATCGTACATACTCCAGTCGATGTACAACAACTTGGATGTGATTTCTTGTTTTTCACCGGACATAAGCTTTTTGCTTATACAGGAATTTGAATTTTACGATGAAAACAAAAACATTTAAAATCTCTCCAGCCTGCAATTGCGGGAGGTGGAGCGATTGAATCTGTTGCAAGTCATTGATACACCTTACTAGAAGCTCCTGATAAATTTGAGCCATGAACACCCAATCTTGTGGGAGCGGTGAGTCTACTAAGGGCGATAGAGTATATGGAGCAGGTAGGGGAAATCTTTTTCAAGACGAATGAGGCGTGAGATTCCGCGGATATTGATGAACATATTGATGCTGCCCGCGTTGTTTCTACAATTAATTCTCCTGTGCACACGGATAGTTCAGTAGCTTTGTCCAAACGATATGATGCGATAGAACAGATGGAAAAGCCTTTGATAGAGTACTCTTTGGGAAGGTTCGCTCAACTTGCGGTAAAGGGCATTACACTACTTGGAACGACTGATCCAAGCCAGAAAATAGGCCTTTTCTCGTTTATATTACCTTCAGATAAATCCCCCGCAGAGCTTGGGCAGTATATGGCAAAACAACATATCTGTATCAGATGTGGTGGTCAGTGCGCTCAACCTCTTCATGAAGTATTAGGCAAGCAGGGGAGTTGTAGAATTTCTTTTTCAATTTATACTACGATGGATGACCTTGTCATTTTTTTTGATACGTTAGAAAAATTCCTTGCGAGTAAGTAATAGAACTTATATAAAAAATAGTTTTGAGAGAGTATGGGTGAAAGTATGGTCGAAAGTAGAGGCTAATATCTTTGATTATTATTAGAGCATATGGGAAATAGTCGTTTGCAATGATAGTACAGGGCTACATATATTTTTCCTTTTTCAAAAAGTTTCTCATCTGGAAATCTAGATTTCCTGCAGTGAACATAACTACGAGTTGATCGTTTGCCGCATCCGTGACTATGGATGCAATTTCGTTAAAATCTGTTGAATAACTTCCTCCTGCTGTCGTTGCAAACAATTCTCCCAACTCCGCGATGGTTTCAATATGCCCAAACTTCGTGAAGCGTTGTTTTAACTCTTCGAGATTCTCTCTAGCTGCATAGATATCGTAGATTACAAGCTGATCTACAGTCTTTAGTGTAGTTATAAATTGATCTCGGAACTCCATCACTCTTCTAGCTTGATGTGGCTGGAACACACAAATTATTTTCTTTTCAGGATATTTTTCTTTGATTGCGAGTAACGTACTTGCTAACTCAGTTGGATGATGTCCGTAATCAGAGATGATAGGTGCGCCGTTTTTATTTATTGTTAGAAGTTCCCCCCTCCTTCGTAGTCATTGGAAATTACTGATTGATTGACGCGCGCTTTCTTCTGCTTGACGCCCTTGTTCGGGCCGTTCATTTGTGAGAAGAGATGACGCACAGGCGAGAGCAAGTGTTGCGTTGCCGTGATTGTGTGAGCCGAGGAGGTGAGTAAAGTCAAAGTGCACTTTCGAAATAAATCAGACTTTAGATTCGTCCTTCACGACTTGTACTCCTATTGCGTCTTCCAACATCCATATGTGATATCTTACCTTCTCTACAAAACGATGGAAAGCCTCAAAATAAGCCGTTTCATCGCCGTACAAATCCGCATGGTCGAGTTCGATATTGGTTATTATTGCATAGTCAGGATCTAGATTGAGAAAATGTCTGTTGTACTCATCTGCTTCTACGACAAAGAGATACTTCTTCATACTCTCTCCAGCCAGTGAAGCTTTTGGATCGAAGATGTGGTCTAAAATCTTTTTTACCTGAGAGATAGTGGATTGTTTAGTAATGTGGTTATGTCAGTTTCGTTGTGTAACATTTGCTCACACGATACCCAATCCAAACTCTTCATGATCCGCGTGTAACGCTGTCGCGACTAGAGCAGTAGTTGTGCTTTTCCCATGCGTTCATGTCACTGCGACCGTACACATATATTTTGAAATCTCGCCAAGGAATTGCGCATAGAGCATCGGAGGGAAAACGCGTTTGTGATTATCGAACATACTATCTTGCGCCGCTAATACTTCTGGGCTTTGCGTCGTTGCTGCCGAGTAGATAACCTTATCGTCTGGTTGTACCTTATAGCTTCCGTGGCCGATAATGACCTTAACACCCTGTGTTTGAAGTTGTTGGGTTAGTTCACTCTCAGCGCCATCTATTCCAACAAGGTTTTTATAACCAAGTTCGTGGAAAAGCCCTGCTAATGCAGAGACTCCAGTACCGCCGACTCCTACTAATACGATATTTCCGTTCATATCCATCCGCCCGTTAAACGTGTGTAGGATACTGAAATTATAAAAAGTTACAACTTCTAGGTGATGATGAAGAAATTAGTAAGCAGGTATGCAGCGCCGATCACCAATATCCCAGCGAAAATATAGATAATACTCTTTTTCAATTTTTTCATAGTCTCCTCATTACTTGGGTTGGTGAGTAGCATATATCCCTGATATAAGATAACTACAAGGATGAAGAAGGTCGCTAATCATAATATCCAGTTGATAACAATCGGCAGAGGATCGGTTGCAGCAAATTGTGGTTTTGCAAATACAGGTCATCAGACATCTCCTAGAGTCGTGATAGTGGATGTTGTTGCTTCGGCATATGTCCCATAAAGAGACTCTACCATAGATTTTGCAATGATGATCACGATCATCCCCAACGCATTGAAGATGATGATAGAAAACGCTTTCTTTTGCGAACGTTCATCACTACTGAAAATATATCTGAATCCACTAATCACCGCAGAGATGAATAAAATACCTAGCACTAAGTAGATAAATAACTTTATGACTGGGAAGAAAAGTTTGTCGTAAATCGCGCGAGCGATAATTCATCATGATGGCGTACCACCATTTTCATACTGTCCCAGAATTCATGATGTCCCAAGTCAACCGACCAGTTGATCGGCGAAATATCCTGCCGAGACCATAACGATAACTCCTACCGTTCACCAAATCAAAAAACTAATTGCGTGATTTTCTTCATCTGGGGTGGTCGCCGCCATAAGCTTATAGAATCATAAGATAGCTACGATAACGCCTATCAACACTACCATCGGGAGGATTACTTTGATTGCAATGAATATGAGGAAGTCTCTCGCGTTTTCATCACCTTTACCTAGTAGCGTATATGGTTGCATAATTTGTTGAAGCGTTTTCCCTGCGGTTGTTTCTCCCTTTATCGTTTCGAAAATTACGTTTTGGAAATTTCCGGCGAATGTGAATGAGCTCACTACAAGTGTAGTAAGGCACATCATTCAGGCAACTATCAAACGGGTTAATTTCATTTTATAATACATCAGTAGTAATAAACTCTTTCTCGCCAGGGGAGGCAAGGATTCTAACAGCGACGTGTTGTTTCCCTGCAAACAGTAATCATTCACCAATATTTGATGCGACGAGCGTCTGTTTTTCGGCTTCAGAAAGACCAAACATCTGATCGAGCGCCTTGATCGAAGAGGAAGATTGTTTGAGTAGAAGCTGAAGGGCGGCATTTGAGATGATAGGTTTCCCATACGGACTATTTACGAAATCTTCGATATCTTGTGAGATAGTAGTTACCCCAAGTCCATATTTCCTCGCTCTTTTTACTAATTGATACAAGAAACTTGCAGAGACTTGTTGCTGCATCATAATCCATGCCTCATCGATGACGAGGAGTCTCTTTTTCTTTTGTGATCTTACTTTTGTCCAGATAAAGTTAAGGACGTTGAACATCGCAGGAGTTTTGAGTGAGTCTTCAATATCTCTGATACTGAATACCGTAAGTTTTGAATCGAGATTTACGTTGGTAGGATTGTTGAACAACTTCGCAAATGTTCCTGTGACATATTTACTTAATCTTAGTGCAATATTATCTCCGCCGTCCATACCTTCTAGCACATGCAACAGATCTTCCATAAGTGGGAACGTTTTTCCTGTCGCATCTTCTTGTTCCATGGTAATTTCTTTGAGTGCATATGTGGCTTGTAATGCCTTATCCAATAAGGCTTCTTCAGCTGGCGTTACGCCTCAGATAAGCACGCTAATTAGCCCGATAAGATTGAGAATCTGCGATCTAAGCAAATCTCCCTTTCCGTATTCCACATCTTCAATCTTGGGAGGTAAGTCGAATGGATTAATTTGTTCTTTTGAGTTGATAGAAATATTTATGTAAGTACCACCAACTTTTTCAGTTAGCGCTTTATATTCGTTTTCAGGATCGATAACAATCACTTCAATCCCAAGGAGAAGATATCTGAGAATCTCTAATTTCGAAGCAAACGATTTACCTGCACCTGAAGTTGCAAGGATAATACTATTTGCGTTGGTAAGCTTATTAGAAAACCTATCAAAAATAACCAATGAACCAGAGTGAAGGTTAACTCCATATAAAATTCCTGTATTCTCGATCAAGTCGTTTGATATAAAAGGGAAACTTCCCGCCAAAGAAGTAGTTACCATACTCCTAGGAATATTCAAGCTATCCAAACATAAGGGGAGCATGGTCTGTTGTGCTTCGTCCATTCTTTGGTTAGCGGGTTTTATACGAATTCCATATCCGCTAATTTTTTGTTCAAACTTTTTCGCTTCTTCGCGAAGCTTTTCTACATCGTGTTCGTAGATTGTCGTATAAAAACTTGTTTCAAAATATCTTTCTTCGCGCGTTGCTAATTTTTGTCTGATACTTTCAACGTCTTTGTATTCGATATCTAGATCAGTGTCGTAGGTAATTCCTTTTTGGAGTGAGGTAGAAATCTCAGCTTTGAGCTGTGTAGATCTTCTTCTGAGTACTGCCTGAATAGCGCTATTTTCCGATGGATAGATAAACCGACTCATATCCCATTTTGCATAGTGGGTGAGCATATCCCTCGTCCATAAGAAGTCGATATATGAAGGATAGCTTGTCGCATAATAACTTTTTCCTACGACGCCACTGACATCAAAATGATTTCCTTTAACCTCTCGGTAGGAAGGAGCTAGATGCATTTTGTAATCTTTTAGCGTAGTTACGTATTCTTTCTCAAGTGCGAGAATATACTTCCTGAGTTCAGGAGTGAGGAGGTTGTCGTTGTATTTATCATCTTCGATTGAGATAATATATTTTACTTGTTCTTCGAGCGTTTTATCTTTTAGGATTGATCTTTTGCTTTCTAGTACCTTTGCTTTGTTTCATGATCTAATCTGGAGGAAAAGTCCCATAAATCTATCGAAAAATCATTTTTTTTCAGTTGCCTGAATTCATTTTCGATCAACCACCGGCGAACCACCCAATTTGATCGTCTCGGTGTAGTTGGTATCGTAAACTTGATTAAGTGTTTTTTCGAGCATAGGATGTGTTTTTGTTACAAAATTTCTATTCATTAATTGTACTGGCAGAGCTGGAATAATGCAAATTTGGGTAGAGCAAAAGTTCTTGGTTTATTGTGTGAAAAATGAGATGGAATAGCGCTTTTCCTGTCTATTTATCTAACAATAATGGTGAGCGCCTTAGTGAATGAGATAAGGAATTAAAGGGTTTGTGAGGTAGCAAGCTTTATATAGCCTATAAGTTCAGAAATAATCGATTTTTTCATTCGTTCTTTCTGTGCAGGCGAGATAAGATCTCAGATCTCTGCCAGGATAGTATTACTATGATATTTCGTCGGTAGTTCAGAAGCTAGTGAATCTAGAAATGCCAGTAGGGCTTCTCACGATTCATGGAGTATTATCTGTTCATTTATCTCCCACGCAGACTTAAAAAAATAGTGTGCGTCAAAGAGATCTCTATTTTTCCACCTCCTGCGCATAGCAAGTAATTTGTTTGCAAATAAGGACGGCATCGTCATAGCCCAGATATCTATACCAAAAAAATTAATTATCTCGTATGTATCGTATGGAGATCTCTTCTTACTCAGCTCTATCTTTATGTTATTTTCGCCTGCACCATAGTCGAGTAGCCAGAAATAGGTTCGTTGTTTCTCGTGTTCGTCTTTTATCGTACCATACCTTTGCAGGATATTTCTTATCGTTTCCATAGGATCTTCCTTACTGATATAATCAAAATCTAAGTCAGTAGAAAATCTTTCTAGCCCATAGCAGAAATAACATAAGGTTCATCACTTGAACATAAGATCAGCTTTGAGGTGGCTTTGATATATCTCTTTGATGATGTTGAACATAATCGTTCTATGCGTTTCTTTTTGAAGCATTATTGACGAGGTGTGTGAGATGTAAAAGAGTTGTTTTATTATATATTTCTGCAATTTTCAACAACTTTTCTGTATTGATAGACGATAAGTTATCTACGTAGATATTCCCTGTGAGATAAACTAGATCTGCCAAGGCTCTTTCTGGACTAGCTATCAGATAGTTGTTTTTATGATTTGTGATACCGAGTGGATTGTACAGGATACTGTCAGCAAGTTTGTGATAGACATACGTATCTGATCATATCTTTTTCTCCAGACTGTTCATGCTGGCTAATGTGGTAGTATGGATATACGACTGGAAGATAACACCATGTTTCCATAAGACAGTCTCAAACGAAATATACGATCACACTCTCACTTTAGAAGCAAATTCTAGATGATCATACGTAGGGAGGCAGAAAATCCCAGGAGCGGGTGAGACCAGCACTCATTGCTTCTTGGCTCTATGCAAAACCAGTCTTGCATAAGATTTATCAGTGATTCATAGCAAAAGCTGGATATCCGCTATCCTTCGTACTGTCTTTCAGCTAGTCAAGAGTTTTTTAAATCAAATCATCACTATATCGTTATCAAATATGATAATATATTAGTGATAATACAAAAAATTGCAACTCTAAAGTCCGTGATGCATTTTTATAAAGAATCTGTATAGGTAAGCGTACAAATAATTTTGACTCATAACTTCTGTCTACCATGCCCATCACCAAAGAACAGCTCGACCACTTAGCGACACTATGCAGGATTGCCTTGTCTGATGAAGAGAAAACGAGGTTGGGAGGCCAACTTAATCAGATTATCGCCTTCGTAGAACAGCT
The DNA here is from genome assembly GCA_038211735.1 of Candidatus Absconditabacterales bacterium. Classification (GTDB taxonomy): domain Bacteria; phylum Patescibacteriota; class Gracilibacteria; order Absconditabacterales; family Absconditicoccaceae; genus JBBQVK01. Next base: position 13,687 of record JBBQVK010000004.1, read on the forward strand.
CCAGGCCTGCGATGTCGAAGGGATCGAACCCATGGCTCACCCTCAAGAAGGAGTGAGTTTGCAGCCTCGTAAGTTGGGAGAGTCAGCCTGAGAGGCTAGTTCGAATGCTTCTGGGAGCACTGAAGATCTCAGTGAAAAATTTCTAAAGAATATACAACATCCAGTTGTGAGAAGACAGATTGAAGTGAAGTCTACGATAGGATAAAGCTACGTTTCTATTGACTTTTCTTGTAAAGTAAGTATCCCTGTATTTCACAGAGATCATTAACATTCACGGAAAAAACTAAAAAAATATGGAACTATCACTGCTTGTGTGGGTAGTCGTTGGATTGGTTATACTTGGACTCGCTTGGTTAGCATTTCAAATTTTCCAGGCGCTTTCAGTTGACACTAAGACAATGCCTCTCAAGGAGCGATTAGCATGGGCCTATCCATCTATAGTCGCGCCATTACTCAACATTGAATATGAGAATGATGAACTCTTGTATGTATTACAGGGGTTTCCAACTCGTATTCTTAGTAAGCTCACAAGAGCAAACATCGACCACTATGTGATCGAAGATGCGGATGAGTTTGGGTTTGGAGGAGTGGTGGTGAGAGGTAAAGACCTTCAACAAACACTCCAGATAACAAACTTTGAAACGACAATTACGAGAGCTATTGCTGATAAAAAAGATGCATTCATTGTTGTTGTATCTACAAAAGATCCACAACTACGGTTGGAGTCATTCTTACAGAAATATCTCGAAAATCTCAGAGCAATACATACTGATGGAGATGAGAAAGTTTTGGAAAAGCGCAGAGCTTATCAAGACGTTCTATCTCGCATAGTGAAACTACAACGAGATGAAGCAGACGTTGATCTAGAGACCAAAGAGGCAGCATCTTCAAAAGAACGTTGGGCTTACAAACTCTATGATGATCTACAACACCATCCAGATATCTTGCGGATTGATGTCCAGACAGAGCCTGGCACTATCATAGTATATACTGATGATATTGTTGTTGTTGAAACAGGAAAATTGCCATCCAAGGAAAACAGACCAAACAAAATGTACTTCCTTGGAAAGATGATTATTAAAATTAATCTTTCCTCTGGAGATGCTCGCTATTACCATGAGCAAGGAAAGATGGCCTCAAATACTACTCATCAGGCTCCACACATACCAGATAGCGGTGGCCCATGTTGGGGATCGCATGCAGAAGTTGTATCCAGGGCGGTGAGAGATAGAAATTATCTCAAAGCTATTCAGGAAGCAGTCAATTTTGTAAAGTGGGCGAATACTGATGATCAATGGGGTGTAAGTGCACAACTTCTTAAAACTCTTTCGCAGAAAGAAGTTGAAGCGATTGAGAGGGGAAAACTTGTTCGCGCACGGACGCCTGTACAGAATAAAAAGATACCACGACTTTCAGAGACTACCAAGTATGTCATCGAAAATAAGGTGATATACCAAAATCTTCTAGATAAGTTGAAGATCAAGTATCTTGTTATCGACGATGATCATCGTATGGGGATTACTGGATTGCTTATTACTAACGCCAAAAATGTTAACACATTTATTGAACAAATCGTCAAACCCAACGAAACGTTGAGTGTCGACGCTACTGCTCAAAGTGGTGTTCGATCAATCCGCTTCACGGTGGATGATCAGCAAAGCATATTTGTAAAACTCATGCTAGATTCGTGGGGGAACAAGCAAATCAATATGATAGATGTCACAAAACAGCAGCAAGAACAACTTGCTAATGAATTAAAAACGACAAGATTGTCTTATGCTAAAACATTAGCGGGGCAGTTTAAATCGACTAAACAGATTACCAACGATAAGATTCAACAAGGATTATTCTCGTTTTTGTTTAGAGATATCTATTCACAGTTGATTGCGCTTCCTGATATTGCTTCTGTGGATGTTATAGGTGGAAAGATAGTTATCTTTACCAATAATATCTATGTCAAAGAAGCGAAACTGAGGAAGAATGCAGTTGAACCACGTTACTACGAACTTGGTCCTATGCGTATTGAGATTGATCTTTCGATGCGTGAGGAACCGATAAAATGTTTTCGTCAAGATGGAACTCTACCGCGTTCAGATGGGTTGCTGCAAGCACCTCATGTGGATAAGAGTGGAAGACCAGTTTGGGGGACCCAAGAGCTTCGCGTAACAGAGTTGCTCTCCAAACTTGATGTGGTCAATGCAGTAAAAGAGACTATTAAGTTTCTCCAGGTAGCTCAACTTGATGATGCTCGCGGAATGTATGTACAATATCTTCCAGCAGTAGATATTCTTGAGTTACCACAACTTGAACTTTCGAAAAAGCAGACCAAAGAACAATGGTTAGCCGAGAGGAAAAAAGCTGAGGAGGAACAGAACACTCAACAGTATGAAGAAATATTATTAACTCAAACTGCAGGACAACCTGCGCAAAACAAATAATGCTTATGCCTTCAACTAAAACGTCTTGGTCGAAGTACGACACAAAACCAAGACTTCAATTATTATCTGGAGACGCACTTTCTTTCGATAAGGAGCGCTTCTCCACTACCGCTAAGTTACTGACCAACATCTCACCCCCGCGGGTGAAGGTGGTGTTCAATCATCAGAGCATGCAAAAACTCCGCGCGCTTTGCGAGGAGTGTGAGATTGAGATTGGAGCACTGTGTTTGACGGACGAGAAAACTCTTCCTGATGGGACACGTGTATTCAAAATCTACGATGTGTTTGTCCCTTTGCAGGAGTGTACTCATACCACAACAACGTTGCTGCCCAACGGAATCATGGAACTGTTTCACGAGTTTGATACTGCTTTTGGCCTTATAAAAGCAAAGGCTCTGAAGAACAAATTGTCCTTCTGGTGGCATAGTCACGTGAATATGGGAACTGGTCCTTCAGGACAGGATGAACGCACATTCACAGAGCGAGGTTCAGAAAGACAAGTGTCTTTCATGAGCATTGGGAACAAACAAGGTGACCTGCATTGCAATGTGAAACTGAAAGTACCTGAGTTGTCCGATTGGGCACAATGGGAAATCAGAGATATCCCGTGGGAGAAAGATTGGGAGACGATAGTCGCTATCAAAGACGAAGTCCACCCACTGTTACTTGAAGAAGGACAGTCACCTTTCCATATTAGAACATTCACGGACTCTAAAGCTGGCGAAATAGTTCGCGATCCGAAGATCTATGAGTGGGCTAAGCAACAGGTCGAGACGAAAGTCAAAGGCTTGAGGACTGGATACTTTTCTGGAAAATCACAACGTAGTACTTTGATTCTTCCTGAAGAGCTCGCTGCCATAAAGGTAGATGAGTACCAGGTAAATCAGGAGCAGGACCTCGGCGAATTTGTATTGGAACTGTGGGGAGAAAAACCACCGAAACCAATACCGATTCCTGTTGTTACAACAATCGTTACTGAAACAACTGTCGTCACAGGTGACGTTGTACCAGCAGAAGTTGTTGCTGTCCCTGTAGCGGTAGAAGAAGATGAGAATGATTGGTTACTGGACGTCTTCAAGCAAAGGAGCTGGTGGCCAAAGGAACTCACCTTTAGATATTACTTAAAGAAAACTGAACCAGAGGAGAACTTCCTATGGGTGTTACCAGGAGTGGTGATCGCCATTGTATTCCAATTTCTTATTGGATGGATGGTTTGTAAAGTGGGATTGGGCATCTTGAAGTTCTTCTTGTGGACCTGGTATGCAACCCCGATTCGTTGGGCAGCTAGAGGTATCCGGAAGTGGAATGAAGGTCGTGAGGAGGCGCGCAAGTACCGTGAGGAAAAACGTGGAACTTCTGAGCGAAGAACAGGCGAGCGCATTAAGCCTTCGATTACCAGGAGGCCTTATGTGCCACAAAGACCTGCAGGGAGAGATGGGGAGGAGTAGCCTCCCAAGATTACGCATTTTGAAGAGTTGCCAGCGTTTCGCTGGCAACTTTTTTCGTATTAGGAGCTACTACAAACCATTGACAAATATAGATAAATAGTTATATATCTAGTATCAGACATCATTAAAAATCACTAACTTTTATGGACATAAAAACTTCGGAAATTAACCCGATGCGGCATTTGTCTATCATCGACCCTCATTTGTTCGAAGACAAACAGATTCACATCGTGGGCACCAATCAGGTCGCCAAAAATATTGCATACCTTGTTGCAAAACTGGGCGTGAACAACTTCCACTTTCATACCTTCACCGGTAACGAAGAGGAAGCATAAAACTTTTCGTTATTTACTGACGAGATGGCGGTGATCAATGTCGCCATTCACGTCCACGATAACGCATCATATACTGAAGTCGCATTCGATGATGTGGTGTTTGTGGCGGAAGATATTTCATTGCGTACAGACATCTACAGAAACATTCTGGAGTCATCTATGGATACTATGGTCGTAATCGATGTCCGTTTGGATAAAGATCAACAACCACTGATTCATACGTTGAAATCAGAAGATCTGTATAAATATGATGCACTGTATGCATCTGAAAATCCAGGATGGGCTGAAGCGAACCAAAACCCTATTGCAGCAATGCTGTTGGGTGTATGGACTACCAATCAGTTTATCGCTTGGACACAGCAGACCTTCCAGATGGAAGAGAAGGCTGATCGTGTAGCACAACCTGTGCAGGCGATCAGGCCGACACACAAAGTGTTGATCATTCCTCCTGTCTACAATCCAAGCGACGATCGTTTTGCGGAATTAAAAAATCGCATAGTGACTGTCGTTGGAGTTGGAGCGACGGGGAGTAATTTAGTCGGAATGTTAGCAGCGTGTGGATTCAAACATATCGTCGTCTACGATTACGATGAGATTGAGTCTCATAACATTGCAAACCAATGGTTCCAACAAGATCAGATTGGTCTCACCAAAGTTGGTGCGCTCAAGATTAATGTGCAAAAGTATTTTGGATTGACTATCGATGCCAAAAACGAGAAGGTAGAGAAAGATCAACATGCGAGCGAAATTGTTTTCTTGTTGACTGACTCCATGCCATCGCGTAAAGGCATCGCAAAAAATCTGATTGAAAACAACTCTGTTGTTACATCTCTCATAGAAACCAGAATGGGCGCAGAGCTCATGCAGGTCTATGCGGTCGATAATATACAGGAGGGTGGATTCCAGCAATGGTTCAACACACTCTTTGATGAAGAAATTGCGATGCCAGAGGTTAGCGCCTGTGGTACAGCAATCACTGTTGGCACAACAGCAATGTTGTGTGCAACCTACGCAGTAAATCAGCTGTTCCATATCGAAGCAGCACGACAAAATGGAAAACCGATAGCGATGCACTCTGTTTTTGCAGATATGTATCCGCCGTATGTAATAATTAAGTAATCAATTTACTAACCAACAAAAAAACGACAATTTATATGACAACTCAAACAAATCAAGTCAGAACAGCAGGGGACCTGAACTTCACAACGAACCCAAATGTCATCATCAAAAAAGCTGGCGTGGTTGTAGGGACTGTGGAGTTTGAAAAGGGGAGTGAGCTCCGTCAAACTCTCCGGACCTTCTATGACGGAAAGGGCGGGGACATCCTACAACTGGTTCCGACCAGTACAGATCAAATGACCTATGAACACGTTCTTCTCCTGGCAGGTATCGAGCCGGACTCCTACAAGATCCAGGTCGTGGAAGGTTCCGTGGTAAAGCCGGAACACCTCGTTGAGGATGACCTCCGCGCAGGAGCGACTCAATTGGTGATCGAGCTCCTCGGAAAGGACTTCAAGGCTGACGCTGTGACCCTCATCGACATGAACTCAGACTCATCTGAGATCAAGATCGCCTGGGCGAAAGGTCAGGACCTGGAAAATTACCTCGCGAGTTTTGGACTGAAGTCCAACCCGCGGACCGTGAATAAAGGGATGACCTACCGCGACGTGATAAGCGTCGTGGAGAAAATGAAAAAGGTCTCTTTGGGGAACAATTCATTCTCTCACTACATCACTAAAAAGGATGTGGGCATGGACGAATTTGTGCCCGAGAATGAAGCTTTGTCAGTAGAAGGGGTAACTCTTCTTGCTGCAAAGCCGATTACTGGGAATAAGTAGAGGAGCCGGCCGCTGATTATAGCGGTCAATGAATAATGAAAAGTTTACTGAAGGGAACCGGTTACTCCGGTTCCCTTTTCAGTTAGTGAAAATTTTGATTAACGTTTTTATAATTTAAGGTAAAATCTTTTTTCGGAAAAAATAGAGAAGTAAAAAAGATTCATAGAAAAAGATTTTTGCAAAAGAAAAAGGGACTCCGATTCGGAGTCCCTTTTTTAAAAGCGTTATTAATTTATTCCCGGACCAATCTCCGGGACAGTCCCGAGCAACTCAGGATGAGTTGCAAGGTATTGCCGAATAAATTCTTCCGGATCGATGTTGAGCGTTGGAGAGCTTGTTAGACTGTCCAGCTTGCGATCGATGGTAGCGGTTTTGACGAGTAGCTTTGCAAGGAGACTCTTAATACTTTCCTCTTGACCATCTGTCGCGCTGACAATCGTTGATAATCCGTAAGGGATTCTTCCCAACCAAATTCGCTCAGACTGCGAGAAGTGAGAGTTGAAGAACGCATCACTTCTGACGCTATTCTCGTCGCTCCTGTCGAATTCAAATAAGATAGTTATGCCCGAACTGTCTTTGTATTGCGTATACAGATCCAGCTTGCGCTCCATTTCCATCTCTTTGACGAGTAACTTTTTTAACATGGTGACTGTGAATGATACATTGCTGTTGCAACTCTCACAGTCTTCTTCGATTGAGATACCTCCAGGAAGTACTGAAAGCATATCAATCTCTCTGGACGACCAGAAATGATCGAATAGAGGAATGTATGCTTTCTGTGTCTCCTCGTCAGGATCGTAAACGAACCTGGTGTTAGCAATCTCTTCGTCAGAGACTGCTGGTCCATCGGTTGTCGTTATTACGCATCCCATCCAGAAGGCGGATGCAACCATTCCGGCGATAAATACTTTATGGTAAAGGTTCATTATGTTATATTTAGAGTGATTTATTTTAATGCGTCCGGATGATCTTTGAGATACTTTCGGATAAATTCTTTCGGATCAATATTGATCGTAGGCGAGCTACTAATCAACTTCATCTTATCGCCAATTGTAACCGACTTAACCAAAACTTTAGGCAAGATTGTCTTATCGGTAAAGATATCCCCATCTAACCCATAAGGAAGATGGTTTAATATTCCACGCTCCCTTCCGTTGAAGTGATCGGTCAAGAACTTAAATGCTCTCAATGCGTTTTCATCTGGTTTTTCTACCTGGATGAACTCATGTATCGGAGGGAATGTGTCACTCTTGTATTGCAGATACAGATCTAACTGATCTTCGATATTGATCAGTTTGATAAGCAGTTTAGCTAGCAGATCTTGCGATGTAAACGCACCTAAAGAGTCTGTACTGCTAGAGTAGTTCGGCAATAGTACGCCGCCAGGAATCTTTTCCAGCAGCCTTACTTCTGCGTCATCCCAGAACTCATTTAAGAACAACCCATACTCGGCTATATGAGCAAAGTTAGGATCATACATGATTCTGGCATCTGTCGGAGGATCTACTCTTTTTCGTGGTGTGGACTTACCGCAGGATATAAACCCAAACAGAATGAAGACGCACATAATATATAATATAATTTTTTCCATGTTTTTTCGTTTTTTATTTGTTTCTAATTACGTTTTTCTTCAGCGCATTCAGCGTATCTTGCCAGGTGTCAAATCTCTTAAAAGACCAATGTACTGATTCCTGATTTGCTTCAGCCATAGTCTTCGGTGGAGCCACAGAAACCTGTGTTCTTGGTAGTTCATACGTCCGCAGATAGCTAATAACACTATCTTGTTTGTGATTCTCATTTTCCAGCTGAGAGATTTTACTTCTCAGTGAGTCCAATTGCGGTGTATAAATTCCATCCAACTGCAACTGTCGTTGAGAGATCATCAATTGGTGTCCACGCACAATAACTTGTGCGAGAGAATCAATCTGGGTAGTCGTAAGTGCTGGTGTTTGTAACGCCTGCGTGATCTTAGCAATATTAGAAGCGGTAAGCACGATAGCGCTTACTACAAGAATAGTGAGAAGACCAAAAAAAATGGGTTTCCCCTTAAGTTGTGTATGCATAACTTTTATGATTTTAATGATCGATAATGCATAGTATATATTTAATCAACAATGTCAATATTAGTCTTGAAAAGCCAATTAAAAGTGTTATAGTACAAAAAATACGAGATTATGAGTAATTTAACCGTAGATCAGCTATACTCTCTTTGTAAGGGAAGAGGACGTGGTAAACAAGTCCTTTGTAAAAACCTTACTGTGCATGCAATTCAGTATGGCTCAGAAGGAGGATTCCATAGGGTTACTCACGGGATTCTGACCGAGGCTAAGTACTTCTTTGTTGCTCGCCATGCGGAGGATAATCGCCTAATACTGGTGAGCAACCATCTTAGCGCAGATATGATTCTGTGGTATGATGAAAAAGGACCATCACAAGAAAACTACAAAGGGGACTTTAAGCTAATCGGTGTGTTCGATTGGCCTATTGATAACTGATGTAGGGGTACAGACTTATGAAAGTAGAGAACATTATAACGGGACCGATTTCGGTCCCGTTTTTTTATTAAAAATCATATATTATAGGATTTCCCTTGTAAATCCCACCTACTTTCCTATATATACCCGTGTTGGATAACGCTTTTTTTTATTCTTAAAAAATGCGATATCTGGGGTGTTGAGGAGGTCTTTCTTTGTTGGATCTTTTCAAAAAGATTTCATAAAGAGAGTGAAATCCTATGATACACGCCAACTATTTCTTTAATTTATTATTTTTTGGTAGAATGGCTACAGAGTTGGATAAGGTACGCAATATCGGAATTATTGCTCACATCGACGCCGGTAAAACGACGACGACAGAAAGAATCTTGTTTTATACTGGTAGAAAGCACAAGATTGGAGAGGTTCATGATGGTGCTGCAGAAATGGACTGGATGGAGCAGGAAAAAGAAAGAGGTATTACAATTACTTCTGCTACCACTGCATGTTTTTGGAATGATCATCATATCAACATTATCGATACGCCCGGTCACGTGGACTTCACGATCGAAGTAGAGCGTTCATTGCGCGTACTTGATGGAGGAGTAGCAGTATTCGATGGATCACAAGGAGTTGAACCACAATCTGAAACAGTTCGAAGACAAGCTGATAAATATGGAGTTCCTAGAATTGCGTTCGTCAACAAGATGGACAAGATCGGAGCTGATTTTAAGATGTCTGTAGAATCTATTGAACGCAAACTAACAAAGAACTGAGTGCCAATCCAGATTCCTAACGGACAAGCTGGAGAGTTTAGAGGTATTGTAGATCTCGTAGAGATGAAATATTATGAGTTTGAAGGTGAGCATGGAGAAAAACAAATTGAAGGGGATATCCCTACTGAATTAAAGGACGAAGCATTGAAGGCTAGAGATGTAATGATTGAAAAAGTTTCTAGTTTTGATGATGAAGTAGCAACAAAATATCTCGATGGCGCAGAAATATCTGTAGCAGAAATTCAAAAAGCAATCAGAGCTGGTGTAGTTAAAAACGAATTATACCCGATCATGTGCGGATCTTCATTGAAGAATGCAGGAGTACAATTGGTATTGGACGCAGTAGTTGATTACCTTCCTAGTCCATTAGATAGAGGCGCAATCACTGGAGTTAACCCAGACAACGGAAATCCAGAAAGCAGAGAGCCAGGGAAAAACCAACCTGCTGCTGCAATCGCTTTCAAAATTATGACTGATCCTTTTGTTGGAACGCTTACCTACGTTCGTATATATTCTTGAACAATCAATACAGGAGATACACTTCTCAATCCTATTACGGGTGAAAGAGAAAGAGTAGGACGTATGCTTTTGATGCACGCTAACAAGAGAGAGGAAATTAAAACTATTAGCGAAGGACATATCTGCGCGTTCTTAGGATTGAAAGACACAACCACAGGACATACGTTGTGTGATCCTAAATTCCCTGTAATCCTCGAAGAAATGACATTCCCAGAGCCAGTTATCTCCCTTTCTATCGAACCAGTTTCTAAGAAAGATCAAGAGAAATTAGGTCTCTCATTAAGTAAACTTTCTGATGAAGATCCTTCTTTCAAATATTTCTCTGATGAAGAAACAGGACAAACAATTATCGCAGGAATGGGTGAGTTGCATTTGGAAATTATTGTAGATAGATTGAAGAGAGAACATAAAGTAGAGGTTAATACAGGTAAGCCACAAGTTTCGTATAGAGAAACTATTAGTCAAAACGCAAATGGAGAAGGAGTCTTCAAAAGACAAACTGGTGGACGCGGACAGTACGGTCACGTATTACTTAGACTTGAATCTACGGTCGGCGAAAAAGACGAAAATGGAAATCCTATCAACTATGATTTCGTAAGTGAAGTAGTAGGCGGTACCATTCCTAAGGAGTTCATCCCAGCCATTGATAAAGGAGCTAAAGAGACAGTCTCTAAGGGGCTTTTGGCAGGGTATCCGATCATCAATGTAAGAGTGGTAGTCTATGATGGATCTTACCATGAAGTGGATTCATCTGAAGTTGCGTTTAGAGTAGCAACCTTCTCAGCATTTAAAGATGCATTCCTAAAAGCAGGTCCACAAATTCTTGAACCTATTATGGATGTAGAAGTTACAACTCCAGAAGATTACGTAGGAGACGTGATGGGAGATCTATCTTCAAGAAGAGGACGTATCGAAGGACAAGAACAGAAAAATAATGTGACCATCATCAAAGTAAAAGTTCCGTTATCAGAAATGTTTGGATATGCAACTACACTAAGATCATTGTCACAAGGTAGAGCAAGTTATAGTATGCAGTTCTCAATCTACGAACCTGTACCGTCTCAAATTTCTGCAGCGATCATCAAGGAGCGCGTAGGAGCAGGGAAGGTAAGAGTGTTGGAAGGAGCTGAGTAAGAAAAAGAAGTGGAAAACTGAAAGTGGAAAATCGAAAGTGGATAGAGAAGTGTAGAAGAGAAATGAAACATTAAATTAGATTATAAGAACTGTAAAACCCGCTTATACCAAGGCGGGTTTTATTATTGACATAATACAAGCATTGTTTATAAGTTTCTTGGTTTTATATACTGTTTACACATGAATAGTTATATGTATCTCAGTACTGCGCAGAGTGCTATCAAAAATCGTAACTCTGTGTATAAAGATAGCTTCTCAGAGAGTTTAAAATTATTGTGTGGAAGTAATATAATTTCAAGTTTCCGTGAAGATGAAAACGATACACATTTTGAGGTTCATTATATAAATGAGTTCTTAACAAAATGTAATCAAAAAAGAATTTGTGAGTTATTTGAAACTACACAAGTGTTTGTAAAAACGCATGATCCTAAGAGTGACTGAGTGCAGAGGAGACCTCAGAGTTGAAAGAAAAGGGTTGAAACGGATATAGAAGACATGGAGCGCGGATTGAAGTATACTGAGAATAACAATACATCTAATAAGTGACCATCACCATTTACTTTAGATAGATATTGAAGATAACCAATGATGAAACTTAGAGAGATCAATAAACAAATGGAGGATTATATAAAATTAACTATACACGTTTCAAAAGCATATTGAGACGAAGAATTAGCAGATAAGCTTTGAATTGAACTAGAGAAAGAGCTCTTTAGATGTTTAGACGATAAATTATGGGCCAATTATTTTGATCAGTTTGAAAAAGAAAATCTTTTTTTGCGATATAATCATTGATGTGAGGATGGGGTATTTTTTGATGAAGTATTTGAAAAGTTCAATATTAGTGATGTTAAAAAGTTGATTTTCTTAAAACAAATCGAAATTTGCTTGGAACTTGAAGCTGATGACGAGTTGGAAAATCTTTTTCTAAAACGAAAAGGAGATTTCTATAACTAAAAAATCTACTCAACTGAGTAGGTTTTTTGTTATAGCGTTTGAAGTAACTTATTGTTGAGTATGATCCATACTTCCTTCACCGAACAGTCCTTCATAATCTTTTTTTGCTTGATCGAAGCCGCGCTCGTGATGTGTATGGTCAGTCTCTTGTTTCACTGTTACAGACTGGCTTTTCGATTGTTTCTTCCATTGCACTCTTGCGCTCACGACTGTCCATGCTATTCAAAGCACAACATAGACGCCGATGATAAGGTATCCAGTAGTTGTAGATATCCTTACGCTGAAGTTCTGCTTGAGAAGAGTAGCAGTATCGCCGACACTAAAAATACTCATCAATACGACGAACAACAAAAATGTATTTACAAGCATGTCATTAGCAGTAAACCCGAAAAGCTGATGTACCATTTTCTTGAATTTGAAGCTAGTGTTCCACGCTATCATACTTCAGATGGTGATGAGGAGGAGAAACCAAGTCTTTACCATAAATTTGTTGAAAATAGTATAGGCATCTACTTGTGTCGAACTAAGTTGATTAATTTTGATCAGAGGGAAAAGGAGTAACAAGATCAGCAACGCCAAAAGGTAGAGTATAAATGCCTTTTCGCGAATGGTATATCTCTGCCATTTCTGACCGACCTGTGCAGTGACCTTGTTCATGATCTATTGACGTTTGGATAAATAACTTATGTGTTATAGGAAAACAACTGGTGGTTACAAGAGATTTTATAGTTCTAAATTGTTATAATCGTCAGGATTTTGGGTAGGTTGTGCTGCTTCATTGGTTGGTATAGTTGGATAGAGTTGGCTTGGCCTCACATTAGAGTTGCTTGAATCTTTCCCGAAATTAAGCACAGCTCTCGCTACTTTGGTTGCTTGATTGAAAATGCTTTGTGCATTGAATGTTTCATATCCTACGAAATGAGCTCTACTTAGGACGATAGGGAAAAGGAACAGAATGATGATAGTAAGCACGATTCATAAGATCATATATCTGATACTGTTCCATGCTTTTTTGATCTTATCAGAATCTCCTGACGAGAAGATGAACAGAAATATTGCGTAAAAGAATGCATAAAAGCATCCTAAAAATATCATGATAATCACGATTGCCAGCAAAGAAAGTATTATCTCCTCAAGACCGCCTTCAAACATACCTAATCTTTAAGGAATAAATATTACTATTAATTTATGAAAAACCCCCCAAAAGGCAATGGTTCCTTATGTGGGGGATTTTGAGGTAGATAGTATGAAATTATTATTGCTTTCCTCTTGAGACTGTTCCTATGCTTTTGAGCTTACTCAGCTTGTTGTTCTTGCTGTGCTTCTGGAGCAGGAGTTGGTTCCTCTTTAGTTTCTGGAAGTTCTACTTTTACTTCTTCAGCTGGAGCGACTTCCTCAGGTTTTGCTGCTTCTGTAGATGTAGGGAGCTCTTCCTTAACTTCTGGAACAACGTCTGTGACTGGTGTCTCTTCTTTAACCTCTTCCTTCACAGGAGCAGGCGCAGCCGCTACTGGAGCAGGAGCTTTTGGAGCTCCTTCTTCAGCTGGAGCGCTCTTACTCTTTCTTGTTCTTTCAGTAATTACGATGTACTGCTTGAAAGAGTCATCGCCTGTGTGTTGGTGCAGGATCTTAGCAACTCTACTGGTTGGCTTAGCTCCTTTTGCAATCCATCCTTTTGTAGCTTCAACATCTATATTTACAGAATGTTTCAACGGATCATAGAATCCAAGAATATCTTGGTATCCAGATTGTATAGGTCTTGTGTGCTCAGTAAGTACAATTCTAAAAAAAGGAGTCTTGTGTCTACCGGCTCTTGCTAGTCTAATTTTCAACATACGTCCAAAGGTATTCAAAAGATAAAGATGATGCGTACTTTCGGCAGCCGTGTCGAGAGCACTATATAGATTATGACTGACATTGTGTGGAGGTACTTTTTTACGAGTACGTTATCTGATGCACGATAAAATTTGATCACGCGATTTCCTGACGATAGATTAGGTCGTGTGAAGTTTTTTCGTCCATTCGATGAACTTTTCTCTCTTCTGAGTTTTCTTGTCGTACTTCATGAGTTCGAGTTTCTCAGGATCGTTCATCTTGTTTTTTTGCGTCATATAATGGCTTCCTGTATTAGGATTCCAAATTCTGATCCGCAATCTACTTCCTTTCTTAGCCATTGTTGTAAGGTAAAGTTTAAATTATAAAGTATATTATTTTATGAGAGACGGAGTACGAGGAGCTCTCAAAATATAAGTCCTCGCTTCGTTTCCCCTCACTAACGTTCGTGGACTCAGCTTGCGGTATATTTTCCTCACTCTCTCGCACTTCGTCTCTCAAACCTTCAAGTTGTCCAATTCAATTTATTTGTACATTCATATTTTACTACCTTCGATAGTTTGGCAAACTTAGCACAGGGCGGAATCGAACCGCCGACCTCGTCCTTATGAGAGACGCGCTCTGACCGGCTGAGCTACTGTGCCATGATTACATAAGGATTGCATGACACTGCGTCGGAACACTCGGTGAGGGGGGGATTCGAACCCCCGGTACGATTGCTCGTACGACTCGTTAGCAGTGAATTCCGTTCGGCCGCTCCGGCACCTCACCAAAATACTACGCAACCTCTCACAACTGCCTTTTTAAGCGCATTTTCTGCGAATAAAAAAAATCTGCAATCAGTGGGGGTCACTATAGGTATTTTGGGCTGGAATGCAACCGAAGGTAGATAAAAAATGTATGATAAAAAGTCTCTTAATAGAGCCATTTCTGACTGTTTTCGTTAGTGCAACATACTTATTTACACATATAAGTCAACTAGGCTTCTTTCTATCTCATAGGCAGTTGGTTTGCAACGGGAGAGTACTTAACTATAGTAAAAAATAATTACGAAGGTGCGACGACGTATTTATTTTGTTTTTTGCTAGTATGTGAATAGATGATATTGGTCCTCTGGAAGGCGATGCCCAAGAGTCTGGAGGCGGTGCGGTAAGTGAGCAGGCGGCCGAACGCGTGCGCGAAGATATGAGAAAAGCTGCACAGATTAGAGGACAGATAGTGCAAGCTGCACAACACAATAGACAGTACGCCCAGCTGTTAGCAATTCTTTTGCAGTATGTAGATGATGATATACTCCTTGGAAATGTTTTCCAACAATTGATAGCGTATAAGATCGAAGCGACAGGAATTTTCGCACAGTTTATACCGTTCTTGCAGGGGAAAGCAGATCTCTCACCATATCGCGTGATGTTTGAATCGATCTGGGATCAGGCAATAGCAGTTGATCATACGCCGGAATCGTTGATAGAGTATATGAACTTATTGAGAAAATGAAGTGAAGAGATTAGAAAGGTTCCTTTGGAAGAGTATCGCGGGATGGTGGGGAGGATGATGGTTATATGATCGCGAGCAACAGGAGAGGAAAACGAGTTGACAAAGCTGGAGAATATGATAAACTAATTGCAAAATACCGCTATTTTAAGCCAAATTAATATATTCCAATCTAGTAGAATTTACTAGCATTTTTTGACATTTTGTTCTATAGTAGGTATACTTTATATAACTCCAAATTTTATATCTAGCCGCTACGTTAAATATGGCTAAAACTCAAAGAAAGCATCAGGACTTTTTAGGGATGGCGCACGAAGATATACAACAACTCAAAGTCACTCAAAAAGTGGATGAATTTTCTATGAAGACCTCACAGGAATTAGCAAACGCATTAGGAGTAGCAGATAAAGTTGCTCCAGTAGATCAGCAAGCAAGATTAAACGCAGTGGCAGCAAAAAACCTCTTAGCAGATGCACACAAAAAATTTGAAACACAATGAGCTAATGATAAAGCTTCAGTAGTTTCGAATGTGATAAAAGAGCTTAATGTTGCCTTAAGCGGAGGTAGAGACACACAATCTCATCAAATGATGGATGATCTTTATGCTAGAATTGGTAGATTTTCTTCGCAAGATATTCTCAAAAATGCAAATGGTAAAACTCTTTCTGCTGAGTCAAAAAGTAAGTTGTATGATCTAGGCATTCGTTCACAAGAGCAGATAGAAGCAGTCAAGTCAGACCATTCTGGGGAAGCACTGAAACTGATAATAGATTTACTTAAGACGATGGGCATACCTACGACAGGAATTGAGCCTCTGTTCGGGACTGCTAAAAAAACTAATTGAGTCGTAAACGAAAAGAAGCTAGATGCAAATAGAGATAAAATACTTGAAGATCTAGATTGATATTTCTCTATTATAATGAGCGACATTAAGAAGGAGTGCGAGAGTAGTTGTGACCTTACTAGAATAGACAAAAATAGCAAATACTATGAATCACAGTTACGATCAAAGTATAGAAAATTTGTAGTAGCTAGTTGAGACTTAGATCCAAATGATGTAACAAAAAACTTTGATACATTTAAAAATAGCGAATATTACACAGAGTTTGTGAATTACTTTTCTCGCGACACAAACCGCATGTGAGAACATCTCAACGAATGAACTGCTGAGTGAGTTAAGCCGACAGATAAATATAGTATGAGATCAGACGGCGATGATATGTTGATTAAGTTCAACCCAGACAATATGATTGAGAAAGTAGGTCCGCACCGCATTATTGATAAAAAAGCTTCTTTCATAGGATCAGAATTTTCAGTAAACATTAAAAAATGAGGTTCCGGAAAAACAATTGTCCCAGAGAAATCAAACGGTGGTAAAACATACACACTCAAAATTCCTAAGAGCGAACTTGAAGGAGCAGATGAGGTGAAAGTCACAACACCTCAGTTACAACCAGAAATCTCATATCAGTGAGATAGTAAAATAAAAATGGAAGCTCAAACTGTTTGGAAAGAACGTGAAATCAGTATCGAACAAAAAGAACTTAACGATTTGTTGTGAACAGCCTGAGCTACAGGACCTACTGCTAGTGCAGATCCAGTTACTGAAGAAAAATTGCCTGTGCCGGAGCTTGAGAGCGCACCAATATTTAAAAACGATAGTTTCGTAATAAAATGAAAAGTCCCAAATTATGATAAAGAAAAAAAACTTACATTAGCATTAACAATATCAAAAAATACATGAGGCAATTCTGTAGAGAAATTACCTAGTGTAGTGATAGCTGATAATGGTAGTTTTGAAATACCTCTTAATATTTTTTCTAATGGGATTAAACCAGGAGTCTTCTCAGTTCTTGTTAAAACAAAACAATGAACAAAAGAATCTGCAGAAGCAGAAAATGAATATCAGTATTCACCAGATAAAACTCCTTTAGATGTAACAAGTCGGACAGTTGATTGAGCTAAAGTTAAGATGACTTGAGTAACCTCTCATCCTAATTGATTCCCTGGCGAAATTGGGTTTTGGGAGAACGGAGTAAACTTATATCGTAAAGCTGTATTTAATGAAACTAAGAACCCAGACGGAAGCTGGATATGCGAATTTAATCTTCCTGATCCTGGGAAATATACCGCTATTGCTTCATTCATTTCTGCAGGGAAAACATGATCTGATCGAGAAGACAATATTAGTGAAGTAATT
This sequence comes from Candidatus Absconditabacterales bacterium, assembly GCA_038211735.1. Classification (GTDB taxonomy): domain Bacteria; phylum Patescibacteriota; class Gracilibacteria; order Absconditabacterales; family Absconditicoccaceae; genus JBBQVK01. The sequence continues at coordinate 31,130 of JBBQVK010000004.1, forward strand.
CACGATGTAGAATACAAAAAAGAAAGTTTCCCTGTAATTGACAGTCCAGTAGGCGGAACTGATATTGTCATTAATGAACTTGCGCTGGGTGGATCTGCTCAAGATATTGATGGCCCTGTGGAGGTTAAGATAGAGCAAGCTTGAAGAAAATGAAGAAACAATAAACAAGAACCATGGAGAAGTGAAAAGATAAATGTTGTTTGAGGAAGACGAGATAGGAAAGTTTTAGATCTAAAGTCTCTCTGATTTATTAAAGGTCCTTTATTGGTATCAATCAGACAAGTAATAAAAGGTAAGGAGTTTATTTCTATACCGACAAGATATAAGTTAGATATTCCGGTGGCAGATACTGCGACTATTAGTAATGTAAATCATAACCAGAATATATCTAATAATTCCTTTACTATAGAAGGTACAGGCACAATATGAAAGCTAGGCGCACTCGAAATTAGAGATACTACTGGTACGGTTGTGGGAACACCATATCAAGTATTATGAAGTAAAATTGATGGAAAACGGAAGGTAAATGTAGATCTTTCATCTTTGCCTGAGGGTACCTTTACGTTTAATGTAAATGTAGGCACAGAAAGTGACCAAGTACAGTTCGAATATACAAGACCGCCAGAAACTATTGCTATTGGTAAACCAACACACAATCAGAAGTTATCTGATGAACATTTTGAAATATCTTGAACTGGGACAAAAGGTAAAGCAGCGCAAATTGGAATTGTAGATATAGCAACATGAGCTGCTCACACTATCCCTGCTATCACAATAGACTGAAGCTGAAATTGGAAAGTATACGCGCCAAAACTAGCTAAAGGAGCGTATGAAATAACTGCAACCATAGTCGGCGGTGGAGCATTAGCAACTCCTGTAAAAATAGATTATGAGCCAGTGCAGAAAGAATTAGAAATTACTGCACCAAAAGGTAATTTAATCAAGGAGGATGAACAAATCACAGGACAAGGAATTCCAGGTAGAATAGTCAGAATTAGCTATACACCAGTAGGATGAGCTTTAGATACATTTACTACAAGAATA